>JANTHO010000014.1 GCA_024762335.1 Acidimicrobiia bacterium
CGTACATCCTGAACCGCGTCAAGACCGCCCGCACCTAGAGCCCCCCCTGCGTCGTCGGGACCCTCTTTTCCTCCCCATCAGCCTGACTCCACGGATACCGGCGACGGATAGAACGACGGGAATCTCGATCCCGCCAAGCCGTCCGCTTCCTCCCCCTCAGGGGGAGGTGGCCCGAGCGCAGCGAGGGACGGAGGGGGTCAGAACCGGCCCCTTCAACGACAATCAGGTCGCGCCGTTCCCAACGTGGCCGGAACCCATCCGGCGACGTAACGGACCGTCCGTTGGCGGCGATGCGCTGCAACTTCGCTGGAAAAATCTGACCCCCTCTGTCGACTCCTTCGTCGCCGACACCTCCCCCTGAGGGGGAGGAGGAGGACGAGGAAGGGGTGGAGGGAATTGAGGGCCGGGGCTCGGGCCGTGCTACTGCTCGGGGCGCATTGTGGGGAAGAGGATCACTTCTCGGATGTGCTTGCGGTCGGTGACGAGCATCACGAGACGATCGACACCGATACCGAGCCCTCCGGTGGGAGGGAGTCCGTATTCGAGGGCACGGAGATAGTCCTCATCGACCGGGTGCGCTTCATCGTCGCCGGCGGCCCGCGCCGCCGCCTGTGCCTCGAACCGCTTCCGCTGATCGAACGGGTCGTTGAGTTCTGAGAACGCGTTGGCGTACTCCGAACCTGCGATCACCAGCTCGAATCGTTCGGTGAGTTCGGGATCATCTCGATGCGCCCGGGCGAGCGGCGACACTTCCTTGGGGTAGTCGGTGACGAATGTCGGGTCCCAGAGACCGTCTTCGACCAGTTCCTCATACATCTCGAAGAGGACGCGGCCGGGACCCCACGATGAGTCGACGTCCACACCGTGGCGGGACGCGATCGCACGAAGTTGCTCCATCGGCGTGTCCATCGAAACGTCCTCGCCGACCGCCTCCGCTACGAGATCGATCAACCGCGCCCTCCGGAACGGCGGTGTGAGATCGAGCAGGCGCCCCTGATAGGTGAGGGTTGCCGATCCGGTGGCAGCCACGGCGACGGAGGAGAACACCGCCTCGATCAAGTCCATGATGTCGCCGTAGTCGGCGAATGCCTGATACGCCTCGAGCATCGTGAATTCGGGGTTGTGGGTCGAATCGACACCTTCGTTACGGAAGATGCGACCGATCTCGAAGACGCGTTCGATGCCTCCCACGACGAGTCGTTTGAGGAACAGTTCGGTTGCGATCCGCATCGACAGGTCGATGTCGAGAGCGTTGTGGTGGGTCGTGAACGGACGAGCCGTCGCTCCGGTCGCCTGGGCGAGCAGCACCGGCGTCTCGACCTCGACAAAGCCCCGGTCCTCGAATTGCCGCCGGAGTTCGGAGATGACCCTCGCACGGGTCAGGGCGACTGAGCGGGATTCCTCGTTGACCATCAGGTCCACGTACCGACGACGAGATCGTGCTTCGACGTCCTTGAGTCCGTGCCACTTGTCCGGCAGAGGCCGAAGCGCCTTGGCGAGGAGCGTCACCGATGAGACCCGGACACTCAACTCCCCCTTCTTGGTTGCGATGACCTCACCGGTTGCACCGATCCAGTCGCCGGAGTCGAGTTCGAGGAAGTCGGCGAACCCGTCATCCCCGAGAACCGCCTTACTGACGAAGAGTTGGATCCGTCCGGATACGTCCTGGAGCACACCGAATGCGAGCCTGCCCATGTCGCGCACGTTCATGAGACGCCCCGCGACAGTCGCTACGACACCCGTTTCGGCTCCCGGTTCGAGATCCGCGTACCGCTCGTGGAGTTCTGCAGCGAGATCCGTCCGGTCGAACCGGTACGGATAGCCGCTCCCGTCCGCCGCGGTCCGATACTTCTCGATGCGCGCAGCGACGAGCGGATCGTCAGACAGAACCGGCATCTCGGTGGGTTCGTCGGTCATTGCTCTTCCTGGTTTCGGTCGAAGATGATGCGCAACCCCTCGAGCGTCAGGTACTCGTCGACGGTCTCGAGGTTGTGACAGTGGGGAACGATGGTAGGGGCAAGACCGCCGGTTGCGACGACCGCGGGGTCTCCCCCGACTTCTGCTACGAGCCGTTCGATGATCCCGTCGACGAGGCCGGCGTGCCCGTAGAGCGCTCCGCTCTGGATCGCTTCGACCGTGCCTTTGCCGATCGGCGACCGTGGCGGTACGAACTCGACACGCCGCAGCGCCGCCGTGCCGGAGATGAGTGCCCGGGTGGCGATCTCGAGTCCGGGAGCGATCACTCCCCCGATGTACGCGCCCTCGGCGTCGACGACATCGAAGTTCGTGGAGGTGCCGAAGTCGACGACGATGACCGGGCTTCCGTGCCGCTCGCGTGCACCGACCGCGTTGACGACCCGATCCGCTCCGACCTCTCTCGGGTTGTCTATGAGGATCGGCATGCCGGTCCTGATCCCGGGTCCGACGACGACGACCGGGCCATGGGACAGATTCGGAGCCACGTATCGCATCGTCGCGGTGACCGAAGGTACGACGCTCGAGACGGCAACGCCTTCGATGTCACCCGGCGTGAATCCGTCGAGCGCGAGCACGCCGAGCAGCTCCCACCGCATCTCATCCTTGGTCTGTTCCTTCGTCGAGAAGCGCCAGTGACCGACGAGGTCGTCGTGACGGAACAGGCCGACAGCCACCTGTGTGTTCCCAACGTCGATCGTGAGCAGCATCAGGCCTCCCTATACAGAATCGAGGTCGTGTCGAGCCGGATGCCTTCGTCGGGAACCCAGTCGCCACCATCCGGGTCGATGTGGACGTTGTCGAGCAGGCGCGTCCTCCCCACCCTCGCGGCAACAGCAAGGAACGCCGGCCGGTCGAGTGCGTCGATTGTTGCCGCAGACTCCTGGTCGGCAAGCGTCGCATAGTCGAGGTCGATGCCGGGCTCGGCATCGACGGGTCCGGCCGCGATCTGTTCCAGGACGGTTCCCGAACGTTCGCCACCTCTCACTGCCGCGGCGACCGCGAACATCCCGGTACTGAGCGACCGGGCTGCAATTCGCTCATCCCGATTGAGGTAGGTGTTGCGCGACGACAGGGCGAGGCCGTCCGACTCGCGAACGATCGGGGATCCGACGATGTGGATCGGGAACGAGAGGTCTGCGGTCATTCGGCGGACGGTTACGAGCTGCTGCGCATCCTTGCGACCGAAGTACGCGGCATCGGGGGCGATACCGGCGAAGAGCTTGGCGACGACCGTGGCGACACCGTCGAAGTGGCCGGGCCGGATCGCTCCTTCCATCGTCTCCGTCACGTCGGACACGGTGACGCGTGTGAGCGGGTCAGACGGATACATCTCGGCGAGCGGCGGGGCGAACACGATATCTGCACCGGCGGCCTCGACGAGCGCAACGTCTCGATCGAGATCGCGCGGGTACGACGCGAGGTCCTCGCTCGGTGCGAACTGGAGTGGATTGACGAAGATGCTCACCGTAACGGTGTCCGACTCTCGCCTGGCTGCGTCCACCAGAGAGATGTGGCCTTCGTGCAGGTACCCCATGGTGGGAACGAACCCGACACGGCCTCCCGCCAGTTCTCTGGCCTCGGCGAAAGTCTGGACGATCTTCATCGCTGCTCCTGGTCCTGCGACGCCCCGACGATGGTAGAGGTGGCTTCCGCCATGGAATCGAATGCCGGAGCGAAGTCCGGAGCCGCCGCCAGGACTGCGGCACGTTGCGCTTCCACGGTTCCTGTGTCCCCCCGGGCGATCGGTCCGGTGAGTGACGCACGTGGCGTCGTGTCGAACGCGTTCGCGATCACGGCCTCGACGAGCGGCCGTGCCGCCTCGAATGGAACGCCGGCGCGCTCGAAGAGGCGCTGTGCCATGACAAGTGCCGCAACCGGGAAGTTGGCGGCTGCCGCTGCGGCGGCGTGATAGGTGGTCCGGTCGGAGTCGGCGAGGTCGAACGGGTGGCATCCCATGCTCCGTGCGAATCCGTGCAGCGTTGACCGCAGCGGTTCTTCTGCGGTGACCGCCACCCATGATCCGGGAAGCCGCCGTGCACCGAGGGCCGGTGTGGGGATGGTCTGGAGCGGATGGAACGAGCCGATCCCGACGCCGTGGTCGCCGAATGCGGAGAGTGCGTCGACGTGCACCGCTCCCGAGAGGTGAACGACTCCCGCCGCGGCGTTCCGTGCGACCGGTGCGATCTGGCCGGCCACGGTTGCGATCACGTCGTCGCGGACCGCCACGATGACGAGATCGACCGGGGGAATCGGTTCGCCGATCGCAAGGGGAACGGCTTCGAACTGTCCGGCGGCCGCTGATGTTCGGGCAGCGTCCCGCCCGGCGACGGCAACGATCTCGTGTCCGGCTCCGTTCGCTGCGATGGCGACGGCCCGGCCTGCGCGTCCCGGGCCTGCGAGGGCAAGTCTCATGGGCTCCGATCCTCCCGGTATCGGTCCTGGCCCGCCTCGGGGCCTGTGGGAACAAACGTACTACGTCCGGGCGGCCTCAGCGCCGAGCACTTCGTCTTCGAGTCGGCGCAGCGGTTGTTCGGCGACGGTGCCGACGGCCGGTTCGACTGCTGATCCGTCCGGCATCCTCGCGTCCGGCCAGACCTCGAGGAGCGGATCCAGCACGAATCGTCGATTCCGGATCTGTGGATGAGGGACGGTGAGTTCGGGGAGGTCGAGCGACACCCGGTCGTAGAGAAGCAAGTCGAGGTCGAGTGTTCGCGGACCCCACTTGGTGTCCCGCACGCGTCCGCGTGCGCGTTCGATGAGGAGAAGGTTCCGCAGGAGCGCAGCGGGTGGGCGGGCCGTGTCGATAAGGGCGACGGCGTTGAGATACGGGCCCTGCTCCGGTCCACCGACAGGAGCCGATTCATACACCGATGAAACGGCCACGATCGAAGAGACCGCTCGAAGCCCCCGCATCGCAGCGTGAAGATGTGCGGCCCGGTCACCGAGATTTGTTCCGACACCGATCGCGCAGCGACTCACCGGATGGGGATGAGGGAGCGGCCCTCGGGACCGAGGGGACGACGGAGGATCTCCTGAATCACCGACGTCGCGATGATCGGATCGTCTACGAGGCCTGAGTAGACGAGATACCCGGCGAGCAACCCTGCGACGGTCTCATCGATCGTGTCCCGATGGAGCAACACGGATGCATCGTGAACGCCGAGCGCCTCGTCGATCGCGGCGAAGATCGGGGCGGTGTCGCCGATGTCGGATGGCGATCCGTCGACCGGATGGACAATCACCCGGAACTCCGCCTCGTCGTACGCGACGGCGTTCTGGCCGGCGGGCAAGAGCGTGAGGATGGTGTTGATCCCCTGCTCCGTCAGCCAGGCGATCTCCTCTTCACGACGGACCCGCCGGTGCTGAAATCCTGATCCGCCGATTCGCTCGGATACGGCGAGCCGTCCGGCGATCACCCACCGGAAGCCTCTCGGTTCAAGTCCTGGTACGTCTTTCTTTGCCATCAGTGGAACCTCACGATAGCGTCGGCCGTTCGCGCAGCGGAGATGGCCGCTGCCACGTCGTGGACGCGCACGATGGATGCTCCTTTGGCTACGGCCAGCGCCACCGTGGCGCCGGTTGCCGCGTCCCGATCTGCGGGGGACGACGGCTGCTCCGCCCGCTCGAGGATCCTCCCGAGGAACGCTTTTCGGGACGTCCCGACGAGCACCGGGCGTCCCCGACCGATGCGGTCCAGTCCGTCGAGAAGAGCGAGATTGTGGTCGAACGTCTTGCCGAATCCGATGCCGGGATCGACCACGATATGCGACGACGTGACGCCTGCAGCGGTGGCGGTTCGGAACCGATCCTGGAGAAAGTCCGCAACTTCGGAGACAACGTCGTCGTAGGCGGGATCGATCTGCATTGTTCGGGGGTCTGCCTGCATGTGCATGAGCACCGCCCCGGCTCCGCTCCGAGCGCATTCTGCGACCATCTCCGGATCCCTGAGACCGGTGACGTCGTTGATGATCTCTGCACCTTCGGCGAGCGCGGAAGCCGCAACTTCAGGCTTGCTCGTGTCGATGGAAACGACGAGTCCGGCCCCGGCGAGGGCTCGCACGACGGGCAGAACCCGATCCATCTCTTCTCCGGCGTCGACCGGGAAAGCACCGGGCCGGGTCGACTCTCCACCAACGTCGACGATGTCCGCCCCGAGATCGGCGAGATGGAGACCGTGTCGGATCGCCGCGTCGGGATCGATCCACCGTCCACCATCCGAGAACGAATCATGCGTTACGTTGACGATCCCCATCACCAACGTGTGGTCATCCGTCGACAGCGATCGGGTTCTGAGAGCCCACGTCGTCGGTTCGAAGGACACCCGTCAGCCGGTAGGTCCGGCGTCAGCCGATGCCGCAGTCGTCCCGACGGTCGATCCGGTGAGGTCGGGCTCTTTCAAGCGGAGACCGCCGTTGTCCGTGTGCGTCCACTTCGGAACATCGTGGAACACTGCCGCGACCTCGTCTGCGTCGAGTGTCTCCTGGTCGATCAGGGCCGCTGCGATGCGATCAAGAGCGTCGCGATGGACCGTGATGATTTGCGTCGCCTCCTCGTGCGCCTGGGTGATGAGCTTGCGCACTTCTTCGTCGATCGCGGCAGCGACCTCGTTCGAGAGATCCTGGCCCCGGGTGTAGTCGCGGCCGAGGAAGACTTCCCCCTCGGGCTGTCCGTACTTGAGCGGACCGAGACGCTCGCTCATCCCGTACTCCATCACCATCTTGCGAGCCAGCGAGGTCGCCTTCTCGATGTCGTTCGAGGCCCCGGTGGACGGATCTCCGAAAACGATCTCCTCGGCGGTTCTCCCGCCGAGTGCGTAGGCGAGCTGATCGACGAGTTCGCTGCGCTTCTCGTAGTACTTGTCTTCGAGCGGCAACGCCATCGTGTATCCACCCGCTCTTCCGCGGGGGATGATCGTGACCTTGTGAATCGGGTCGAGCCGGGGAAGGGCGAAGCCGACGAGGGCGTGGCCACCTTCGTGGTAGGCCGTCAGCTTCTGCTCCTCTTCGGACATGACGCGACTCTTGCGCTCCGGTCCTGCGATGACCCGCTCGATCGCTTCCTCGAGTTCGGAGTTGCCGATCTTCGTCTCGTTCCGTCTCGCCGCGAGCAGCGCCCCCTCGTTGATCAGGTTGGCGAGATCGGCGCCGGTGAATCCCGGTGTTTGCCGGGCGAGGGCCCTGATGTCGACGTCGTCGGCCAGCGGCTTCCCCTTCGCATGCACGTTGAGGATCTGCTCGCGGCCTTTGATGTCGGGTCGGTCGACGACGATCTGACGGTCGAACCGCCCCGGACGCAGCAGCGCAGGATCGAGGATGTCGGGCCGGTTCGTTGAGGCGATGACGATGACCCCGGCCTTCACGTCGAAGCCGTCGAGTTCGACGAGGAGCTGGTTGAGTGTCTGCTCCCGCTCGTCGTGGCCGCCGCCGAGACCGGCGCCGCGGTGGCGTCCGACGGCATCGATCTCGTCGATGAATACGATCGATGGTGCGCTCGCCTTCGCCTGTTCGAAGAGGTCACGGACCCGGCTGGCCCCGACACCCACGAACATCTCGACGAACTCCGAGCCGGAGATGGCGTAGAACGGAACACCCGCCTCGCCTGCGACCGCCCGGGCGAGCAGCGTCTTGCCGGTACCGGGAGGCCCGTAGAGGAGCACGCCTTTGGGGATCTTCGCCCCCATCGCACGGAACTTCTGCGGCTGCTGCAGGAACTCTTTGATCTCGCTGAGTTCCTCGATCGCCTCGTCCACACCTGCCACGTCGGCGAACGTCACTTTCGGCGTGTCCTTCGTGACCTGTTTCGCCTTCGACTTGCCGAACTGCATCACCCGGTTCCCACCGCCCTGGAGTTGGAACATGATGAAGATGAACAGCCCGAACAGCAGGAGATAGGGGAATACGTTGCCGAGGAACCACTGGAAGAACGAAGGCTCCTGGTTGTCGGTGACGCTCTCGACGCCCGCGTCCAACAGCGCCTGCGTCATGTCCGGGGCGTACTCGGCCGGGTACTTCGTGACGAACTCGACCGGTTCTCCGGATGCATCGGTGTAGGTGCCAACGACTTCGTTGGTCCGGTCCCGGATCGTCGCGGGATCATCGATCTTGCCGGCTGCCAGCTTCTCGTTGAATCCGTTCAGGCTCAACTCTTCAGGCTGGTTCGACTGGTTGACGAAGACGTTGACGGCCATCACCACGACGAAGATCACGGCGAGATAAATCAATATGGTTCGTGCGGTCCGGCTCACACTGCTCCTCGGGCGAAAGCGGGTCTACCCCATCCGACGCTTCATGGTACGCCAGTGGTTCTCTTAGGCAGACCCTGAATCGGGCCGGTGCGGGAGCAACGTCGCCGTCACACCTCGTCGACGACGGCAACGTGCGGGAGGTTCCGGTACTTCCCGTCGAAATCGAGTCCGTACCCGATAACGAACTCGGGTCCGATGTGAAATCCCTCATATGCGACCTCCAGCGGGGGACGCTCGACCCCATCCTTGATCAGCAGCGCCGCAAGCTTCAATGATGCGGGTTTGCGCACCTCGAGGTTCTTGATGAGGTACTGCAGGGTCAGACCGGTGTCGACGATGTCCTCGACGATCAGGACGTTGCGACCTTCGATCTCCTCGTCGAGATCCTTCAGGATGCGCACGACCCCGGTCGACTTCGTCGATGCCCCGTACGACGAGACGGCCATGAAATCGAACTCGAGCGGCAGATCGATGTGCCGGGCGAGGTCGGCCATCACGACGAAGGCGCCCTTCAGCACACCAACGAGGAGAAGATCTTGCCCCTCGAAGTCGCGGGTGATGGCGGCGCCCATCTCCGAGAGCTTCGCATCGATCTCCTCGGCGGACACCAGCACTCTTCCGATCTTCATGTTCGACCTCTTTCGTAGACCACGGCGACCGACCGGTTCGTCGTGGGTTGCGCCCACGCTGCGACGCGAAGCCCGACGACTGCGGCGATTCTGCCATCTGAAGCGATGAGGGGCCAAGTGGAACGCCTCCGGACCGCTTCGCGGTGTTCGGAAAGCACCGTGCGAACCGACTTCGAGCCGCGTGCGATGGCGATTCGATCCCCTGTGGAGGGCACACGGAGGGTCGATCCCCTCTCCACCACGGCGGGATCAACCAGCAGCGTCGAGCGACGCCGGACCGGCCGTCCACCCGTCGGCTCGAACCGGACGACGCCGGACCCGAACCGAATCGTAGACCCCACAACGATGGGGACCTCCTCCGGAACGACCGGGTCTCCGGAGACGATGACGACGTACGGACCCTCCCGCGCCACGGCAATGCCGCCGGTGATGGTCGCCGAGTCCATTCCCCCGACGGCAACCCGGAGCACGGCGTCCACGTCTGCCCCGGTTCCAGCGTACGGGTCGAAGAGACGCCGCAGCCCCATCCTCACGGCTCGCGACGCAACGGCCGTCGGCACCGTTGCGAGCGTCGCCGTCGGAATCATCACGGCGTTGTGCTCTTCGACGATGGGGATGTGCCGGGCGATTTCGTCGATCAATTGATCGTCGGCTGCAGCGAGCGACCCCACCCTGGCCAGCACTCCTCCGATCCCCGTCCGGTAGTCGCGTTCGAGCATCGGCAGCAGTTCGGCGCGGACGCGATTCCGGAGGTGCGCCCGGTCTTCGTTTGCCGGATCATCGACGAACGGAAGGCCGAGTTCCACAGCGATCGTGCGAATCTCCCGCCGTGTGAATCCCATCAATGGGCGGACGACACCGGGCCGGCTCCTCGACATCCCGGCGATCCCTGCGCTCCCCGACCCTCGCAGGAGGTTCATCAGCACCGTCTCGGATTGGTCGTCCCTCGTATGCCCCGTGACGACCGTCTCCCCGTCCCGGATCGCATCCTCGATCGCATCCCACCGGGCTCTGCGAGCACGGTCTTCGAGCGACGGCCCCGGCTTCACCGGAGCATTCACGGTCGTCACGTGGCCTCCGAGATGGGCAGCGACGTCCCTTGCTGCCTGCTCGAGCGCCGCCGAGCCCTCGAGTCCATGCCGAACGAAGAGATAGCGCACTTCGGGATACCCGGCAACGGCCCAGGCTGCCACAGCCGAGTCGGCACCGCCGCCGAGGGCGACCACGAGCGGACCGGCCGGCACGTGTTCGCGCGCTTGCGCCGCGACACGATCCGGGCTCACGCGATCCGGCGCAGCCATTGTTCCGGCTCGGCGATCTCCTCGAGGATTGGAAGGGTCTCGGGGCTCTGCCATGCAACGTTGAGCGTGTCCCAATTCGCACGCCGCTCGATCTCTTTGATGAACTGCTCACCCATCTCATACTGCCGGAGTTTCATTTCCAGGCCGATCAGGCGCATCAACGCCGCGGTCCTCTTGTCGGTGCGTCGCGCCTTGAGGACTCTGGACATCCTGCGCTGGGTCACCAGTTCCCGTTCGCCGACCCGGTCCATGACGACATGGCCGTGCCCCTCGAGCAGCGCCATCAGCGCCTGGACCCGGTCGAGGATCTCCCGCTGCTCCGGTGTTGCGAACACGCCGAAGATCCCGGCTTCGTCGATGAGCGGCCGTCCCTCGGCGGCGGCTTCGCGCATCTCGGCGGCCACCCGCTGGATCCGGCCGCGTTCTGGTTTCGTGGCTTCCGTCAACTCGGTCACCAGTCCGAAGAAGTAGTCGCGCAACCAGGGCACGCCGGTGAACTGGAGACGATGGGTGCACTCGTGGAGGGCCACCCAGAACCGGAACTCGTCGGGTCGGAACGCGTTGTCGCGTTCCATCTTCAGCAGATTGGGCCCAACGAACAGCACCGTGTCGCCGTCACCGCCGTCGGATGTCGGGAGTACGAGTTCGTACTGGCCGAGAACCCGCCGTGACAGGAACCCGAGGACGGCTCCCATCTCGGCTCCCATGAACCGTCCGGCCAACCCGGCACCGATTCCCTTGTGGCGAGCGAGTCGTTCCTCGACGGGAGCGAGCAGCGTGGAGAACGACGCCACGTTGTTCTCCACCCAGCCGGCGCGGCCGATAACGGCAACATCCGGATCCCCAGGCCCGACCAGGCCCGTTTCTTCGGAGACGAGAGCGGAGGCGCGCTGCACCATGGCGGGCAGGTCCCGCTCGAGTCGCTCCTGGTGGTAGGTGCCTTCGAGCGGATAGGCCCCCGAGAAGCTCGAGGCGACGGAGACCGCGACCGGCCAATCAACGTGTGACATGGCTGTGAGGGTAGGGGAGCCGGGCGGCGGAGCGGAGACGGGCGGGCATCACCTGTTGCCCGATCCGGTCGCCGCGTTCCACATCGATCGATACCGGGCCGACCTTTCGAGCAGCTCCGGATGCGTGCCACGATCGACGATCGTGCCCGCCTCCATCACAACGATCTGGTCCATGCGATCGAGACCGATCGGACGGTGGGTGATCAGAACCAGCGATCGGCCTGCGGTGGCCGCGAGGAGATCGTCCATCACGGCATCGGCCGTCGCCGGGTCGAGACCGGAGATCGGTTCGTCGAGGATCAGGATCGGGAAGTCTGCCAAGAGCGCCCTGGCCAGCGCCAGCCGCTTGCGTTGACCGCCGGAGACCTCCTCCCCCGCTTCACCGACGTCGGTTCGTACTCCGTCGGGAAGACCGTCGATCCAGTTGCCGAGACGAACCCCATCGAGAACGGAACGCACATCGCCTTCGGATGCGTCCTGGTCAGCGATACGGACGTTCCCGAGAATCGACCCCCGGAAAAGGAACGCCCGATCGTCTTCGTATCCGACGAAACCCCGCACGTCGTTGGATGCCACGTCGCGAACGTCGACGCCGTCGAGCGTGACCGTCCCCACGGTCGGATCGAGAAATCGGCAGAGGACGTGGGCGAGCGTCGTCTTGCCGGCACCGGTCTCCCCCACGACGCCGACTCTCATGCCGGGTTCGATCTCGAGGTCGATCGGCCCCAGGACGCGATCGCCGTTCGCTACGACCACGGTTGCCTGCCGGACGGCAAGCGTCGGTTCGGTTGGAATCGGGACGGGGCGATCGGCTTCCGCTGTCGGAGATTCGCCGTCGATCACCTCGAACAACCGGTCGGCGGCACCGAGGGACCTTCCGAGTCGTTCGAAGGCCGATGGGAGCGTCGCGACCGACTCGAATGGGGTGACGGCGAGCATGGCCAACACGGCGATCATCACGCCGTCCAGGCTCCCGGCATCCACCGCTACAGCCGATACCCAGAGCGTTCCGACGAGCGACACACCGATCAGGGTGAGGATGGCTGCGTCGCCGAAGCCGTGCATCCATGCAGCGCGCCGCTCCGCATGCGCGACCCTCTCGGCCGCCTCATCGGCCGCAGCGAGGAGTCGGTCCTCAGCCCCGAGTGCAACGATGACGGGAGCCCCTTCGATGATCTCGACGGTCTGACCGATCATGCGGCCCCGATCGGCGGAGATCGTCCGCCCCGCCGCATCCCCAGCCCGACGGGTGAACCAGGGCACCACCACGCCCGCGACAAGCAGCGGCCCCAGAATGGTGAAGGCGGAGACAGGCAGCCACACCAGAGCGAGGAGGAGCGTGAGCGCGGCGATGACGACGGCGATGAGCGGCGGAGCGATCACCCGAACGAAGACGTGCTGGATCTCATCGACATCGCCGAGTACCCGGCCCACGAGGTCGCCGGCACGGAACGAGGCCACACCGGCAGGTCCGAGCCGATGCAGCGCTCGGGCCACGCGGGTCCTCAGGTCCGCGAGAAGACGAAGGCTGAGATCGTGTGATGAGAGCCGTTCGACGTAGCGGAGCACGGCGCGGGAGATACCGAAGAATCTCACGCCCACGATCGCGACCGACAGGTCGAGCAGGGGTGGATGGAGTGCGGCCCTGGCGATGAGGTAGGCCGAGACGGTCAACAGGCCGATCGACGAGGCAATCGATGCAGCGCCTGCAGCGATCGACCCGGCGAAACGCCACGGGTATCGCCGCAATGACCCGATGAGACGCCGGAAACCTCTCATCGGTGCTCGCTCCTGGAAGCAGTGACGATGCGTCCACCGTCGATCGTGATGACGCGATCAGCGAGATCGACGAGGATCCGCTGATGGGCGACGGTGATGACTGTTCTCCCTACCGCGATCCGATCGAATGCGGAGGCGATCCGCAGCTGCGTGTCGGTGTCGATGCCGGCGGTCGGCTCGTCGAGCAGTAGAAGCGCCGGATTCGGGAGGACGGCACGGGCAAGCGTCACCATGCGCCGCTGTCCGTGGCTGAGGCCGCGTCCCTGCTCGCCGATCGTCTCTCCGAGCCGTGGGATCAGATCGTCGGCCCCGACCAACCGGAGTGCCGAGGCGACATCCTCCGTCGTCGCGCCGGGTGCGCCCAGCCGGACATTGTCCGCAATGGTCCCGGAGATGAGGAACGGTTCCTGACGGACCCACCCGATCATCGATCTCCAGGACCCCGCGTCCAGCCGGTCGAGTGGTACTCCGCCCACGTCGATGGACCCGCCGGTCGGTCGGCCGAAACCGAGGATGAGACGGATCAGCGTCGACTTGCCGGCCCCCGACGGGCCGATCAGCGCCACGTGTTCACCTCGAACCACGCTCAGGTCGATGCCGTCGAGCACCTGCACGGTGTGCGCATCATCCGATGCCGGATAGGAGAACGAGACGTCCGACAGCGTCACGAACGGCGCACCGACCGCTACCTGAGGCACGGGCAACAGACCGCTTCGTTCACCATCGTTCGCGTCGGCCGTCTCGAGGACGGCGAACATGGATCTCGCCGCTTCCATCCCGTCCATCGCTGCGTGGAACTCGCTACCGGCCTTCCGCATGGGTGCGTACACCTCGGGAGCCAGGATGAGGATCGCCATCGCGGGTTCGAAGTCGAGATCGCCCTGGACGACACGAAGGCCGATCGCGACGGCGATCACCGCAACCGAGATGGTGGCAACGAGTTCGAGGACGAACGCTGAGAGGAACGCCACACGGAGCGTCGCCATCGTCTGCCGCCGGTACTCGTCGGAGAGTCGCTTCACGCGGTCGAGGCGCTCCCCGCCGGCTCGGTACACCTCGAGCGTGAGAAGGCCCCTGAGCGTCTCGACGAGCCCGTCACCGAGACGACGCATGGTGAGCCATCGTGAACGGGTCGCCCGGTCGGCGTAGGTACCGATGAGCCACATGAAGACCGGGATGAGCGGCACGGTCAGCACGATGATCACGACGCTCAACGGATCCACCGTGGCCATCCACACGACCGCGAACAGGGGAACCAGCGCTCCGAGGACCAGTTGGGGGAGGTAGTGGGAGAAGTACGCGTCGAGTGCATCGATCCCGGTCGATGCGGTCAACGCCAGATCACCGCTGCCGGCGGAGCGGCCACGGGCGGTTTGCGCAAGCACGGCGCGCATGACCCGTTCGCGTAGGGATCGCTTCACCGTCGCCGACGCACGATGTGCCGAAACGGAGCGCCCCCATTCGAGCGCCCCGCGGCCCAAGTAGACAGCGCCCAGCACAACGAGAGCACCGGTGAGCGAGCGCGGTGCAGCACCGTTGAGGAACACATCGTTGATGATCCCTGCGAGCACGACCGCGCCGATGATGACGGCGACGGCCGAGGCGAGGCCGAAGCCGACCGTCACCCACAGGTACCGGCGCGCTCCTTCAGCCAGACCGAACAGGCGTCGGTCGATCGGCCTGGCTCGGTCGCTCCCCGGTTCGGTTGGCTCAGTGGGCAGCGTTCGTGACTTCCTCACGACCGATCCGCTTCCTGAACACCCAGTAGCTCCATGTCTGGTAGCCAAGCACGATCGGAACGAATACGAGCGCCACTCCGGTCATGATCTCCAACGTCAACGTCGAAGACGAGGCGTTGAACACCGTGAGGCTGTACGCAGGATCGATGGTCGACGTCATCACGTTCGGATACATCCCGATGAAGATCGCAGCGACGACCGCAACGATCGTGACGCCGGTCATGGCGAAGGCCCATCCGAACGACTCGGTCTTCACGAGCCAGATGACCACTCCGACGAGAATAATCGCAAGGACCGGAAGCATCCCAGGGACGGCGCCACCTTCGCCCTGCAAGTACGACCAGACCATTGCGACCAGCATCATGACGGTCGCGGCGATCGACAGGGGCCCTGCGACGTCCTTCGCCCGGTCGTAGACGACACCCTTCGACTTCAGCGACAGGAACAGCGCTCCATGGAGCGTGAACAACACCAATGACGTCAATCCCATGATCAGCGCGTACGGATTCAGCAGTGCCCAGAATCCGCCGATGTACTCGCCGGCGGCGTCGATCTGCAACCCCCGAACGAGGTTCCCGAACGCCACGCCGAACAGGAGCGCCGGAAGGAAGCTCCCGACGAAGATCGCCCAGTCCCACATGGTCCGCCAGGCCGAAGTCGGATTCTTGCTGCGGTACTCGAACGCGACACCGCGCACGATGAGTCCCACGAGCACGAGGAGGAGCGCCAGATAGAAGCCACTGAACATCGTGGCGTACCACTCAGGGAACGCGGCGAACATGGCCCCGCCGGCGGTGAGCAGCCACACTTCATTCGCGTCCCACGTCGGGCCGATCGTGTTGATCATGACGCGACGATCCTCATCGGTCTTGCCGACGAACGGCAACAGGATGCCGACCCCAAAGTCGAAGCCCTCGAGGAAGAAGAAGCCGATCCAGAGGACGGCGATGAGGACGAACCAGAGGGTCTCGAGATTCAGAATTCCTTGATCCATGGTCATCCTCCTCTAATACACCATCGAGGCGGCGACATCGTGATTGTCGGCCTCATCCCCGGGCCCGGCCTTGGCGAACTTGACAAACAGGTACACCGCGGCGACACCGACCGCGCCGTACAGCAGGGTCAGTCCGACGAGACTGATCGCCACCCAGGCTGCGGGGACCGTCGGAGAGTTCGATCCGTTCGTGAGAAGCACCTCGTAGACCGCCCATGGCTGTCTCCCCATCTCGGTAAAGATCCACCCGGTCGCATTCCCAACGAAGGCGGCGGTGATGCCGATCCATAGAGCGAGTTTCAGATACCACCCCCGGGTCTCGATCTTGCCTTTCCGATGGAACCAGACGCCGAGGCCTGCGATGAGGATCATCAGCATCCCGGCACCGACCATGAGACGGAACCCCCAGTAGGTGACGAAGAGGTTCGGGATGTAGTCGCCGGGTCCGTGCTTGGCGACCATCTCGGCCTGGAGATCGTTGATGCCCTTGACCTCGCAGTCGAAATTGTTGCAGGACAGAAGGCTCAGAGCGCCCGGAATCGTCACGTTGATCGAGTTGCGGCTGTTGTGTTTGTCCCCGACGGCGAACAGCGAGAACGACGCCGGCTGTTCGGTGTCCCACAGAGCCTCGGCGGAAGCCATCTTCATGGGCTGCGCCTCGACCATCACCTGCCCGAGGACGTGCCCGGTGAACGCGACACCGAGTGACCCGAGCAGCATCGCCACCGCGGCGAACGCCGCGGACTTGCGCATGACCTCGAGATGGTTCTTGCGGGCGAGGTGCCACGCGGCCACGCCGAGCATCATCGCTCCTGCGGTGGCGAAGCCGACGGCGATCGTGTGAGGGAACTGCGCCCACACCATCTTGCTGCTGATGACCTGGAGGAAGTTCTCCATCTCGGCCCGTCCGGTCTCCGGGTTGAACACCCACCCGACCGGGTACTGCATCCAGGAGTTTGCGACCAGGATCCAGAACGCTGAGGCCATCGTCCCGAACGCGACCAGCCAGATCATGAGCGCATGGACGCCGGGCTTGAGCTTCTTCCACCCGAAGATCCAGAGTCCGAGGAACGTCGATTCGATGAAGAAGGCGAGCAGTGCCTCGATCGCAAGCGGTGCGCCGAAGATGTCCCCGACGAACCGCGAGTAGGTCGACCAGTTCATGCCGAATTGGAATTCCTGGACGATGCCGGTGACGACACCGATCGCGAAGTTGATCAGCATCAACTTCCCCCAGAATTTTGTCATCCGGAGGTACACGGGGTTCTTCGTTCGAACCCAGGCCGTCTCCATGATGGCGACCATCCAGGTGATCCCGAGTGTTAGCGGAACGAAGAACCAGTGATAGACGGTGACGATTCCGAATTGCCATCGCGCCAGCAGCAACGCTGCGTCCATGAGCCCTCCCGGTGTACGGCCAAGTTCTGCGTCAGTCTTGCGGTTCCCCCGGATCCGTCGTAG
The DNA here is from genome assembly GCA_024762335.1 of Acidimicrobiia bacterium. Lineage (GTDB taxonomy): Bacteria > Actinomycetota > Acidimicrobiia > Spongiisociales > UBA5794 > JAHEEL01. The sequence continues at coordinate 17,135 of JANTHO010000014.1, forward strand.
GGCAATTCGGCCCGAAATTCGGCGGGTCTACGAGGATGAGGGGAAGGCTGCTGATGGCCCCGATATCTCGCTACCGGGAGACGACGCGGTGGAGCGCCCGTCTTGCGGGCGCTCCACTGGATGTCTCAGATGCGGGAATGCGACGATCAGGCCTCGCTCGTGACCACGCGTCCGCGAAGGCGCGGGTACTTCGTCGGGGCGTGAGCGAAGCAGAACTCGCGGCGGTTGTAGCGGGAGAGCTTCGTATCGCAGCCGTCGTGGGCGCAGAGGCGCTCCGTCGAATAGGTCTTCGGAGCGCGTGACCCTCCGTCGAGCCGGCGACCCCTGAGTACGTTGTCGTTCATTCGATTTCCCTCCAGTCGAGCCGGAGGAAATCAGATCCCCGACTCGTCCTTTTCTCGTTCCTCTTGTATCAACGCTCGGAGGGTGTCGAAAAGTTCCGGGGGTGGGTCGGCTGCGCCGCGATCGTGGATCACTCCTTTGAGCTTCGCCTCGAACTGGTAGGCGCTCATGCACTGGGAACAGTGCCGCAGATGCATCCGGATCCGCGTCTTCTTGAGGAACGAGATCTCCTCGTCGAGGTACTGGTAGATGTACTCGATGGCGTTTTCGCATCCGCTATTCATGAGCCCGTCCTGTGATGCCGTGCTGTTCTGCGATCTCCCACAGCTTCTGCTGGAGCGCCTTTCGTCCGCGGTGGAGCCGTGACATGACGGTTCCGATCGGGATGTCCAGTGCCTCCGCGATCTCCTTGTAGGACAGGCCCTCGACATCGGCGTACACGACGGGGAGCCGGAACGTCTCTGGAAGCGCATCGAGCGCATCAGTGATGTCCGTGTCGACGAACGCGTCGAGCATGTCGGCCTCCGCGCTCTGGCTCGCGCCCGACGCCTCACCAAGACGCTTGTACAGGTAGAGATCCTGAAGCTCCCCCAGTTCGACCTCCGAGGGCCGCCGTTGTTGCTTCCGATAGCTGTTGATGTACGTGTTCGTGAGAATGCGGTAGAGCCACGCCTTGAGGTTCGTGCCCTCGGTGTAGGAGTGGTACGCCCGATAGGCCTTGAGGAACGTCTCCTGGACGACGTCCTCTGCGTCGGCGGGATTCCGGGTCATCCGGAGCGCGGCCGAGTAGAGCTGGGGTGCGTACTGCATCGCATCTCTCTCGAAATCGGCCTGGTCTGCCACGAAGCTCCCTGGTGGTCGGGTGACATCCTACGACGGTGCGGCAACCAGCAAAGCGCCACTAGGATTCCCGCTCCCCCGCCGGGGTAGCTCAGTCCGGTAGAGCAACGCACTCGTAATGCGTAGGTCACGGGTTCGAATCCCGTCTCCGGCTCCAAGAAACCCCCTGCTCATAGATCCCCGTTCCGCCACATCCTCATCTCACCAAGCCGTCCACTTCCTCCCCATCAGGGGGAGGTGGCCCGAGCGAAGCGAGGGTCGGAGGGGGTCAGGGGTGGCCCCGGCGAAGACACTGACATCCCGCGGCACGCAGCGGAACGCGGCCTGGGAGCGTGACGGAACGTCGGGATAGCGACGATGCGTTGCGGCTTCACTCAGAGCCATCTGACCCCCTCCGTCGGCTCCTTCGTCGCCGACACCTCCCCCTGATGGGGAGGAAGAGAACGCGCAACGCTGCAGTCGCGGAGATCACAGGAACGGCACGGCATCTCGGTCACACACCGCACGAGACACTCGGGATCCGGGTTGTCCTTGTTGGAGACGTTCGTTGGTGTCAGCCGATGATGGCTTCTGCTACGGCGAGGCCGATCTCGCGGTGGCCTTCGACGCTCGGATGCGGCCACCCTGCCCACATCTGGGTCGGGACATGCATGGCGTCCAGATTCACCCACGTCACTTCGTCGTCGAGGCCGGCCCGAATGGCGCTGTGGAGTTCCCCGAGGGCGTATCGCATCTCGTCCTCACACTCGGGCCCGATGGGAGACCATCCGGGAGCAAGCAATGAACCATCGATCGCGAAGTAGCTCGCCCAATACACGGAGGCGTTCGTGCGTGTCTCGATCGCATCGACGATAGCCGCGGTTCCGGCCGTGATGTCAGAACGGCGGCTGTCGAAGTCCCAGCGTTGGGTCACCGCCACCTCGCAGGCTTGCTTGTCGCCCGAGTCTTTGAGCGAGAACGCCGTGTCCCGGGTCAGGTCCTTCACCACATCGACCCAGTTGGTGGAGTTGATACCGGCCGTCATGACCACGAGGTTCCATGTGCTTGGATCCGCCGTCTGAGCGATGGCACCGACCTGACTTGCGTGTGTCGTCGAACAGGAGTCGGAGCCACCGTTGAGGACCGCCCCGACACCGGCCCCCGGGAACGCTACGTTCGCGTATCGTGGAGCCCAGGCTGTGGGAAGCGCCAATGCGACGGCATCACGCACGGTGCTTCCGAACGAGTAGGCCGCGTCCGTACACGTCGCGTCGCCGGTGAACCACATCCGGCTGTAGCCGGAAGCGATCGAGTCGCCGGCAACGAAGATCACCGGCGGGGACGGGGTCACACCCGTCCAGGCGGGGTACCACTCGGATTCCCAGCCGTTGACGTCAACGGCCCTGACCTGGAGGCCGTATCGCGTATCCGGCAGGATCGCCTCGTAGGACACCACCGGGTTGTCGACCGGCATCGGTTCGATCGCCGTGGGAGCCGCCCCGTCCCATCGGTACTCGTAGCGTTCGATGCCATCGTTGTCATCGGCTTCGATCCGGAGATCGGCTTCGAGCAGCGCATTGTGTCCCGCCGGTGGAAGGAGCTCGACCGATCGGATGACAGGACGCCTGTCTCCGTCCGGGAGTTGCTCCGGAGGAGGAGCAACCGCGAACGCGGGATTCGCGCCGACCAGCAGGCCGGCGAGCACGAGGCTCACGATTCCGGTACGTCGTGGCATGAGGGCAAACCTAGCGATCGGGGGCAGTACTCATATGACGCCGTGAAACGCGGATTGGTTCCCAGGTGTTGTGAACCGCTGGCCGGAGAAGCACCTATTCACGCGTACGAGCCCTGGGTTCTCAGGGCACGTGGGTAGGATGCCGGACGGCGATGAGGCCCGCCGCAGCTGCTCCGTGCATCGACGGCTTCTCCCGAACAAGTCGACCGATGGAAGCCACCGCTCATGCCGGGACACACCTCAGCCCCCTCGCCGAATTCCGATGCAGCCGGCAGTGGATCAGCAGGGCCGTCGAGGCCATCGAGCGGAATCCTCGGCGTTCGCCACGCCGCTTCCTCCGATGGGCCGGCCGATGTTGAGGCGTTCGCCGACCTTCACCTCGATCAGATCGTCACGGGGATCCTCGGACGAGCCGACGACGGCATGGAACCTCTCTTCCGAACGTCGCTCCCCACAGCCGACGACATCGAGTGGCGGCACGAGGTATTTCGCGATCTGCAGCACGCCGACGTCCTCGACGCCGTGGGCGGATTCGTTTCCGAGATGCGATCGGTTCTGGGTCGCACTCGGTCGGGCGCAGAGCTCGCCGGTCGGTACGCCGCCGAAGGTGCGTTCATCGAAACGGTGTCGACGTACACGGAAGCCGTTGAGTCGTTCGCCGGGATCCTCACCGACCTCGATCTCGCCTCACGCGGCCTACTCGCACTTCGCGACCACATCACCGAATATGTCGCGTCCGAGCGGTTTGTGAGCCTCGTCTCGGAAACGCATGAGATGCGCGAGGCCCTCGCCGGCCTCCGGTACACCATGGCCATCAACGGCCGCCGCGTCCGCGTCGGTCGCTTCCGCGGCGAACCGGACTACGGCGCGGAAGTCGAGCAGACCTTCAAACGGTTCAGCAGGGGGAGCACCAAACGCTATACGAACAAGCTCAACAGCAGGACCGATATCGGGCACGTCGAGGAGCGGATCCTCGGACTCGTTGCTCGTCTCCACCCGGACCCGTTCGCCGCCCTGGACGCGTATGTCGAACGGAACGGGTCGTATCTCGACGAGACACTCGTCGCATTCGCCCACGATGTCCGCTTCTATCTCGCAGTGCTCGCATTCCTCGAACCGATGCAGAGGGCGGGTCTCCAGTTCTGCTACCCGACCATCACGGAACCGGGAGGCGGGATCGGGGTGAGCGACGGATTCGATCTCGCCCTGGCATCCCGACTCGTCCCGTCGAGAACAGAGGTCGTGACGAACGACTTCTCACTTGACTCCGATGAACGGATCGTCGTCATCACCGGTCCGAATCAGGGAGGGAAGACCACCTTCGCCAGGATGTTCGGGCAGATCCACCACCTCGCCGCCATCGGCTGCCCGGTGCCGGGCAGCACCGCATCGGTGCCCCTCGTCGACCGGATCTTCACCCACTTCGAACGTGAAGAACACGTCGAGAACCTGCGGGGCAAGCTCGCCGACGACCTGACCCGGGTGCAATCGATGCTCAGTCGGGCCACGCCGGACACGGTGTTGATCATGAACGAGACGTTGAATTCGACAACGCTCACCGATGCGCGGTTCCTCGGGGAGCAACTCCTGGACCGCATCGCGCAGATCGACGCACGGTGCGTGTATGTCACGTTCGTCGACGAGTTGGCCTCTCTGGACTCCGACATCGTCAGCATGGTTGGCGGTGTCGACGTCGGATCCGAAGCCGTCCGAACCTACAAGATCGTCCGCAGGCCGGCGGATGGGCAGGCCTACGCCACGGCTATCGCCGAACGGTACGGGCTCACCTATGAGCAGATGAAGGGGCGTATCGAATGCTGAGCGCCCATCTCCTGCATCCGGATCGGGATCTTGATCTCTCCGCTCCGCTCCCGCCCAACGCACCGGACCTGGTGAACGATCTCGAACTCGCGACCCTGTTCGCCGCCATGGGAAGTGGGGATGTGTACATCGAACAGGTGGCAGGCCACACCATGCTCTCGAGCCTGACCGACCTCGACCGGGTCGAATACCGCCGCGCGGTCGTTGCCGATGCGCTCGAACAACCCGATGTCGTCCGTGAGATGTACAACGTCGTCTCGGCGGCGATCGAACATGAGAGCAAGATCTTCCACAGCCGTCTTGCCAGGGCACCGGAAGCCGTTCTGGGCGAGGCCCGACGATCGCTCCGTTGCTTCGTCGACCCGCTGAGACGACTCCGTCGGATTGCGGACGAGCACGGGTCGGCATTCGCGTCCGAGGGGTTCCGGGACTTCCTCACGATGCTCGTATCGGAGATCGACGAGGCGTACATCGGCACGATTGAAGATCATCTGCGCGGGCTCGCACTCCGCCACGGACCGCTGATCGGCGTCCGGTTGGGGCCGGGCAACCGGGGAGTCGAACACGCTCTCCTCGCTCCGAAGGCGCCGTCCTGGGCCAGATGGGCAGCCGTCGGTTCACGCAGAACCTACGGCTTCGAGATCGCCCAGCGCGATATGGCCGGTGCCGACGAGCTGGGCCGACTCCGGTCCCGCGGACTCGATCGCGCAGCCAACGCGGTGGCGGCCGCCGCCGAGCATGTGCGATCGTTCTTCGTGACGCTGCGTGCCGAACTGGCCTTCTGCGTCGGATCCATCAACCTCCACGACCGACTCGTCGCGAAGGGCGAACCGACGTGCTTCCCCGTGGCCGGCGCACCCGGTGAACCACGACTCGATGCCTCCGACCTCTACGACGTGAGCCTGTCGCTGAACCTCGCGGAACGGACGATCGGAAACGACATCAAGGCAGATGGGAAACGGCTGATCATGATCACCGGAGCGAACCAGGGAGGGAAGTCCACGTTCCTACGGGCCCTCGGAATCGCGCAACTCATGATGCAGAGCGGCATGTTCACACCGGCCGCGTCGTTCACGTCCGATGTGCGCGCCGGCCTCTTCACCCACTTCAAGCGTGAAGAAGATGAGGAGATGGAGAGCGGAAAACTGGACGAGGAGCTCGCCAGGATGGACGCCATCGTCCGATCCATGGGGCCGGAGGCGATGATCCTTCTCAACGAGTCGTTCTCATCGACGAACGAACGGGAGGGTTCGGAGATCGCGAGGCAAATCCTTCGGGCCTTCGCCGACACCGGAGTGAAGGCGGTCTTCGTCACGCATCTGTTCGATCTCGCAGACGGTCTGTACCGGTCCGACGACGGCTCGACGCTGTTCCTCCGGGCAGAGCGCGGACCGGACGGTGAGAGAACGTACCGGCTCGGCGAGGCGCGTCCGCTGTCGACCAGTTTCGGAGAGGACGTCTACCGGCAGATCTTCACCGACGGGTGACGCGACGTCAGCGTGTCGCCCCGGTATCGGACCACCATGGGGCGAGGTGGGCATCCAGCGCACTCCTCCACGCCTCCGTCATGGCGCCGATCGGATCGACCCGGTTGGCGAAGTCGTACCACATCAGCGGTTCGCAGAACCAGAGCCGCACCGACGTTCGGTGCACACCACGGTTGACGGGACCGAGCGTGCGATGGGTTCCGTGGATCGCGACCGGGAGCAACGGGGCACCCGCCATCCACGCGATCCAGGCCGCACCACGTTTCGGATCCGATTCGCCCCAATAGTCGACCCGCCGCCCCTCAGGGAAGACGCCGACGGCCCCTCCCGATCGGGCATGTTCCACCGCTTCCTCGAGCGCCCTGACCGGCACCCCGTCACGATCGGTGGGTATGGCCCCGAAGAATCCGGTGACAATGTCGAAAGCGAAGTGGTTTCCGAAGAGTTCATCGACGGCGATGAACCGGATCAGACGGCCGAGCGCGTTCGCGACGAGCGGCGGATCCAGGTGCGACAGGTGGTTCGAGGCGACGATCACCGGCCCGCCGTTGGGGATATTGCCGGTGCCGGCAACATCGAAATCCAGCAGGCCTTTCGCAAGGACCCGGAGCGGCACGTTGGCGACGCGGGCCACGGCGGCCGGGGGAAGGTACCGGAACCTAGCCATGGCCTGCGAGGTCGGAGAACAGGTTGGCGAACGCGAGTCTCGGACGCTGGTTGGATGCCAGGTCGCCGATCGCGGACAGCGTCCGGTCTGCCGCAGCGACGGCCCGCCGGGGCGTTGTGGATGAGAGCGCCGCAACCGGAACGTCCGTATTGCGGATCGGAGCGCCGAACTGTGCTGCAGCCACATCACGGTAGAACGACGCCAGAATCTCGAGGCCGGTGACATACAGGGCGTCCGTCGCCCGTTTCAGCTCCCGGGTCTGACGGTCTCGCAGCGCCTTCGAAGCGTCATCTCCCAGGGCGTCCCTCTCTTCCTGCTGCCGCTGCTTCAACGCCTCCAACAGCGGATCCGCCGCGGCGATCGTCTCATCTGCGAGCCGGAACGCGTCTCCGGGATGCTCACCGAGTCGCATCGGGATGCTCAGCCAGTGACGCCGGAAATCCGCGATCTGAGGCTCCGTCGCCAGCGCGAGGGCGAGACCCGGCCGTCCCCCCGCGATACGCGCGGCTTCAGTCGCCTGATCGGGGGCGATGCCGAGCGCTTCCAGACCGTCGGATACGTCCTGTTCGGGCACCCGGCCGATTGCGACTGTTCGGCACCGACTCGCCACCGTGTCCGGGAGGTCATCCTCCGTTTCGGTCACGATGATGAAGACGGCGGCCCGTGTGGGCTCCTCGAGCGTCTTGAGCAGGGCGTTCGCCGCTTCGTCGTTCATCATTCCCCCTTCTTCGAAGAGGAACACCTTGCGGTCGGACTCGAGCGGGGACCGGGTTGCCTGCGAAACGACCCTGCGGGCCTGATCGACCGTGATCGATGCCCGGCCCTCGGGTTCGATGAGGATGAGGTCCGGATGGATCCCGGAGGTCACACGCCGGAAACACTCGCCGTCGTCTCCACAGAGCAAAGCCGCGGCGAACCTGCGGGCAATCGTCGACTTTCCCACATTCGACGGGCCGGCAAAAAGGTAGGACTGGGCGGGCGTCACGATCTCCCGTGTCAGGAACTCGGTCACGTTCCGGTGCCCGACGACACCATCGAACGGCTTCACCACCGGCTCCTGATTGCCCGGTGGGCAGCATCGACGACTTCGTCGAGCGCCATGTGTGTGTCGATGACGACGAATCGTTCGGGATCGTCGGCGGCGAGGCGTTCAAAGCCCTTCGCTACCGCCCGCTGGAATTCGACTCCTTCATCTCCGATCCGGTCACCGACCTCCTGGCGAGAGAGCCCTCGCTCGGGGTCGACGGCCAGGAGGATGACGAGGCTGGGCCACACGCCCCCCAAACCCGGTTCGTTGACGGCCCGTACGGCATCGATGCCGAGCCGGCGTCCCGCTCCCTGGTACGCGAGCGACGAATACACGGTGCGATCACTGAGCACCCACGACCCCTCGGCGAGCGCCGGACCGACGATCTCTGCGGCAAGCTGAGCTCGTGCCGCGGCGAACAGCAGGGCTTCGGTCCAGGGCTCCGGAGCGAGATCGTGGCCGAGCAGGATGGATCGGATCCGTTCACCCACAGCAGTTCCGCCGGGTTCACGCACCTGGACCACCCGATATCCGTCCGCCTCGAGAAGATTGCGAACGCGATCGGACACGGTGGACTTGCCGGCGCCTTCGATGCCTTCGAACGCGACATAGGGGAGGCTCATCGGCTCATATCCTGCTGCTCACGGTCACACCACCAGTTTCGCAGACTCGGGGGCACCGCGAGATCGCTCAGGAGCTCTTCTTCCCGGGCCTCTTCTTCGCGGGTTTCTTCGCAGCTCGCTTCTTCGCAGGCTTCTTCTTGGCCGGGCCCTTCGCACGCCTCTCTGCGAGCAATTCGACCGCCCGGTCGGGAGTCATCGCTTCGATCGAGTCGGCGACCCTCAACGAAGCGTTCGTTTCACCGTCCGTCACGTAGGGGCCGAATCGGCCGTCCTTCATGACGATCGGATTCCCGCTGTTGGGATCGGTCCCCAGTTCCTTCAGCGGTGGCGCTGCGGCCCGCCGGCCCCGCTTCTTCGGCTGGGAGAGGAGAGCGAGAGCCGTTTCGAGATCGACGGTGAAGATGTCTTCCTCGTCGGTGAGGCTTCGGCTCTCCTTCCCCCACTTCACGTAGGGGCCGTAACGCCCGTTCTGTGCGGTGATGGGTTTCCCATCCTCCGGGTGCTCTCCGACGATGCGTGGTTGGGTGAGCAGGCGGAGCGCATCTTCGAGAGTGACGGTGTCGAGATCCATGGTCTTGAAGAGTGAAGCGGTCTTCGGCTTCGTTTTGGATCCTTCGGCCCGCTCACCGAGTTGGACGTACGGGCCGTATCGACCGGCCTTCGCGAGCACCGGCAGGCCCGTGTCAGGATCTTCGCCGAGGACACGGTCGCCCGACGGTGCATCGAGCAGTTCGAGGGCTTTGGCGACAGTGAGTTCGTCGAGCGGTAGGTCCTCGGGGATCGATGCCGTCTTCGGCTTCGGCCCGTCATCGCCGTTGCGGTCGCCGAGTTGGACGTAGGGGCCGAAGCGACCCGGTTTGGCGAGAACGGTCAGTCCCGTCTCGGGGTCGACGCCGATCGGGACGGCGTTCACTTCCCGCGGGTCGATGACTTCGAGCGCATCGTCGGCGACGAGATCCGTCAGGCCCACATGCCCATCTCCGCCGCGGTAGAAGCGTTCGAGGTAGGGGACCTTCTCCTCTTCACCGGACGCAATCCGGTCCAGATCGGCTTCCATGCGGGCAGTGAATCCGTAGTCGACGTAGTCGCCGAAGTGCTTCTCGAGGAGACCGACGACGGCGAACGCTTTCAGCGTCGGGACGAGCGCCGAGCCTTGCTTGCGGACGTAGCCGCGATCCTGGATCGTCGAGATGATCGATGCATACGTGGAGGGGCGACCGATGCCCAGCTCTTCCATCTTCTTGACGAGGCTCGCTTCGGTGTAGCGGGCGGGCGGCTTCGTCTCGTGGGATGTCGCGGTGAGATCGACGACGTCGACCGACTCGCCCTCGGCCAGGTTCGGCAGCGGGGTCTCCTGGTCGTCGCGGTCCGCATCCGGATCATCGATGTCTTCGACGTAGGCCTTGAGGAAGCCCGCGAACGTGATTGTCCGTCCGGTCGCGGAGAACTCGCAGACCCGACCGGTTTCGACGCCGGTACCGCGGAGCCTGATCTGGAGGCTTTCGCCCTTGGCGTCCTTCATCTGACTGGCGACCGTCCGCTTCCAGATCAGGTCGTAGAGCCGTGCCTCGTCCGACGTGGGTCCGAACGAGCGTGCGATCGCCGTCGGGTCCTGGAACCGTTCACCCGCCGGTCGGATGGCTTCATGCGCCTCCTGTGCACCCTTCGCCTGCTTCCCGTAGAACCGGGGCTTGTCCGGAAGGTACTGCTCACCGAATCGGCCGGCGACGAGCGACCGGGCCGCGCTCAATGCCGTTCCGGAGAGGTTCGTCGAGTCGGTCCTCATGTAGGTGATGTGACCACCCTCGTAGAGCCGTTGCGCTGCGGACATGGTGCGTCGCGCACCGAACCGGAATTTGCGGCCCGCTTCCTGCTGGAGCGTCGCCGTGCGGAACGGCGCATACGGTCGGCGGGTGTACGGCTTGCGTTCAACCGAAGAGACGGCGAACGCGGCATCGGAGAGTTCGTCGGCCAAGCCACGCGCCGCGTCCGCATCGAGTACGAGACGGTCGGAGCGGGGCTCTCCGGTGAGGTTGAAGTCCTTTCCGGTGGCGAGTCTCTCCCCCTCGACGGTGACGAGCGTCGCCTGGAACGGCGTGCTCGCGTCGGTGTGGGAGAACGATCCGGTGACGCCGGCGTACGCTGCCGCCACGAACGCGAGGCGCTCCCGCTCCCGGTCGACGATGATCCGTGTGGCCGGTGATTGCACCCTGCCCGCCGAGAGCCCGGGCTGGACTTTTCTCCATAGAACCGGCGACACCTCGTATCCGAAGAGTCGGTCGAGGATCCTCCTGGCCTCCTGGGCCGCAACGACCTGGTAGTCGATCTCGCGCGGCTGCTCGACCGCTTCGCGGATCGCACCTTGTGTGATCTCGTGGAACACCATGCGATGGACCGGGACCTTCGGCTTGAGCGCCTCGAGGAGATGCCAGGCGATCGCCTCTCCCTCACGATCTTCATCGGTCGCGAGGTAGAGCGAGTCGGCCCCCTGGAGTGCCTTGCGGAGCTTCGTCACCTGTGTCCTGGAGTCCGGTGTCACGATGTACATCGGCTTGTAGTCGTGATCGACATCGACACCGAACCGCGTAGCCTTCCACGCAGCCTTCTTCGCCTCCGTTACCTCACCGACCTTCGATGGGATGTCCCGGATGTGTCCGACGGATGACTCCACGACGAAGTCATTCCCGAGGTACTTGCCGATGGTCTTGGCTTTCGCCGGCGACTCGACGATGACGAGATGTTTGGGCATGGGTGAAGCACGTTCCGATGGTCGGGGAAGGACTCAACGATGCGGGAGTATGGCCGGTTTGTCAAGACAATGACTACCGCGGGTTGAAGATCGGGTCAGATCCGGAAGCCTGCGATGAAGCGCTCGACGACTTTGGGCCAGGTGAAAACATCCTCAACGAACCTGCGGCCGGCGAGTCCCATCTGCCCGGCCCGGGCCGGATCGTCCAACAGCAGTTCGAGCCCTTCGACGATGTCGTCGACGGAGTGAACGACGTAGCCGGTCTCGCCGGGGATCACCGTCTCGGGTGAGCCCCCGGAGTCTCCGGCGAGCACGGGGAGACCGGTCGCAGCGGCTTCGAGGAATACGAGACCAAGGCCCTCGACCTCCAGACCGCCCCAGCGCGATCTGCACGGCATGCAGAAGACGTCCATCGAACGGTAGAGGCCGGGCAGGTCGCTCCATGGAACGTCGACGGCGAACCGGGCTCGTACGCCGAGCCGATCGGCGGTCTTGCGCAAGTCCGCCTCTTTCCGTCCTTTGCCGACGAGCAACACCTCGACCGGGCGGTCGAGACGTGCGGCCGCTTCGAGCAGCCGATGCTGCCCCTTCCTGGGGACGAACCGGGAGACGCACCCGACGACCGGAACCTCGTTGTCGCCGTTCGGCGGCGGCGTGAACGTGTCGACATCGACCCCCGCTCCCACGAACACGACGTCCTTCCCGGTGAGGCGCTTCACGCGATCCGCCGTGAACCGGCTCACGGCGAAGCGCACGTCGGCCTTGGCCAACGCCCGGGCGACCAACTGTCTCGAACCGGGGGCCGCCGCAGGGAGTGTGACTTCGGCACCGTGGCTCAACACCCCAAATGGGACACCGAACCGCTCCCTCAACTGCGGTCCGAGGAACGGAAGCGGATGGGGCGCACCGAACAGCATGATGTCGGGAGCGAACGCCTCCGTCTGCGACTCGATCCATGCGGCGACGCTTCTTGTCGGCCACATGAACGGAGAGGTGTGTCTGCTGATCCGTTCGTCCGGGGTAGCAGCCGGATCGGCCGGAGCGATGATGTGATACTCGTCGGGGTATGCGGCGATCACGTTCGCGAGGTACTGCTGGATTCCGCCCGGTTTCGGCGGATAGTCGTTGGTGATCAGCAACAGCCGCACGCTCACGCTCCGGGGCTGGTCAGGACGTTGTACGACGAGATCTGTGTGCCCCCGTCGCCGACGATGATCTCCGTGAGCGAGGTGTTGCGCGGTACCGGGAGCACCGAGCGTCGTGAGAACGGCAGATCGAGAAGATCTGCCACATACGCCCGGGTGATACCGCCGTGGGTGAACGCGCCGATGTGTCCGTCCCGCGAGGCTGCGATATCCGCCACGGCGCCGGCAAGACGTTCCCCGGCTCCGGCGAAACTCTCCCCCGTCGTGCCTTTCCGATCGTCGATGCCCCGGACGAAGACGCGTTCGAACAGCACGGGATCGTTCTCTTTGATTTGAGCGGGCGTGAGCCCCTCCCACGATCCGAACGAGATCTCGATGAGATCGTCGTGAACGTCGACGGGGAGGCGCTGCGCTTCGGCGACCGGTCTCGCCGTGTCGAGCGCACGGGAGAGCGGGGACGAAACGAGCGCATCAAACTTCCGGACGGTCGCCGCCAGCGTCTCGGCCTGAACGCGGCCCCGTTCGGTGAGCGGCGTCTCGCCTCTCCCCCACCACCGGTGCTGGCGGTTCGCTTCGGTCTGGCCGTGGCGGATCAGGTGAACCCGGGTCCCGTCGGGCCGTGACGCGTTCCCATTGAGGTGAAGGTCATCGTTGTAGATGTGGAGTTGCGGCCCGTCTCCGTCGACGACGATGGTGGTCAGCGACGTGTTCGACGGGATGGCGATCGCCGGCTGGTTTCCGGTGCCGATGATGCCGGCGACGAGCGTCTGGATGACGCCTCCATGCGTCACGACCACGGCGTTCTGGCCGTCTTCGATCCGTTCCGCAACCGAAAGGAACGCCCCCTCGACCCTGGCCAGGAAGTCGGTGAAGCGCTCCCCGCCCTCCGGGTGGAAGTCCTTGATCCCGAAGCCCTCATCGTCCAGCTCCGGATACCTGGCCTTCACGTCTGCGCTGGGGCGGCCCTCCCAATCTCCGATGTGGAACTCACGCCATTCGGGCGAGAACTCCGGTTGCCCGAACGCGGAGGCCGTCGTGGCGGCACGTCCGAGATCGGAGGAAATGAGGAGGTCGATCGGCACCCCTTCCATCCGCCCGGCGAGCCGGTTCACCTGGTCGAGGCCGCGCTCGGTCAACGGCGAGTCGGTGTGACCCTGCCAGGTTCCCGAGATGTTGCTGAGTGTCTCACCGTGACGGACGAGCGTGATGGTGCGAGCCAGGATGCCTCCACGTGGATCACCGTAGGGTAGGGACCCCCGCCACTCACCTGTTCTTGCGGAGATCGTGGAAGCGGTCTTCCATAGTTACCCAAGAACGGGCTGGGGCGGGTATGTTGGGCGGATGCACTCCGTGTTCGCCCAGACGGGTTCGGCCCTGCCGAGCGGCTTCGCCGAGGTGATCGTATGGTTGCTGGTGGCCGCCGTCATCGTCGGCCTCTACCTCGTGCTCCGTCGCACCCGGATCAACAGCAGACGCCACTACATGGATCGAGCGGAGCGCGAAGAAGAACAGCGGCGCAACGACCCGGATATGAGATAGAGCCAAGAGACAAGATTTGGTTCTTGACTCCTGGTTCTTGATTCTTGATTCTTGGCTCTTCTCAGAACAGGCTGTTCGAGACGAAGGCCGCCGCGAAGATCAGCGACACCATGGTCATCACCTTGATGACGATGTTCATCGAGGGGCCTGCCGTGTCCTTGAACGGATCCCCGATCGTGTCACCGACGACCGCCGCTTTGTGAGCATCCGATCCCTTGCCCCCGAACGCCCCGGCCTCGACGAACTTCTTCGCGTTGTCCCAGGCGCCACCGGCGTTCGCCATGTAGATGGCGAGGAGGAAGCCGGAGAGCAGGGCTCCGGCGAGGAACCCGCCGAGCATCTCGAGGTTGACGAAGCCGATGATGAGCGGCAACGCGACGGCGAGCGATCCGGGAAGGATCATCTCACGCAGCGACGCGCCGGTGGAGATCTCCACGCACTTGGCATATTCCGGCTTGGCCTCGGGATCGCCCTCGCGCAGGCCCGGAATCTCCCTGAACTGTCTCCGGACCTCTTCGATCATCTGGTTTGCTGCCCGACCGACCGCCTGGATCGTTTGCGCAGCGAAGAAGTACGGGAACATGGATCCGAGGAACAGACCGACGACAACCCAGATATCGAGAATGTCGAGGCCCTGAATGTCGACGGCGGTCGTGAAGGCGAAGAACAGCGCCAACGCCGTCACCGCAGCCGATGCAATCGCGAACCCTTTTGCCACGGCGGCGGTCGTATTGCCGAGCGAGTCGAGCGCGTCGGTGGATTCGCGAACCTCCGCCGGCAGGTGTGCCATCTCTGCGATCCCGCCGGCGTTGTCGGCGATCGGCCCGTAGGCATCAACCGATACGGTGATACCGAGCGTTGCCAGCACGCCGATCGCAGCGATCGCCACGCCGTAGATACCACCGCCGTCGACGGCGAGATCGCCTGCCCAGTAGGCACCGCCCATCCCGAATGCGACGACGATGACCGAGAACGCGGCCGACTTCATCCCCTCCGAGACGCCTGCAAGCACAACCGTCGCCGGCCCGGTCTGTGTCTGTCTGGCGATCTCCTTCACGATCTTGTAGTGGTCCGACGTGTACCACATCGAAATGCGGCCGATGAGAACTCCTACGAGAAGGCCGACCAATACGGCCAGGAAGAATCCCCACGGGTTCTTCACCCCGTCGACACCGCCGAACATGAGCGGCGTGAGCGCCGCCACACCGACGATGGTGATACCCGCCGCGAACCAGGTGCCCCGTTCGAGGGTTGCCGCCAGGCTCGCCTTCCCCGGCTTTACGAGGAACGACCCGATGATCGAACCGAGCATGCCGATGGCGGCGATCATCAGCGGGAAGAAGACGGTCTGCATGGTGAACGCTTTGCCCTGCGCTCCGAACACGAGCATCGCAAACGCGATCGGGGCAACGAGCGACCCAACGTACGACTCGAATAGGTCGGCCCCCATGCCCGCAACATCGCCGACGTTGTCGCCGACGTTGTCTGCGATGGTCGCCGGGTTTCGAGGGTCATCTTCCGGGATTCCGGCTTCGACCTTCCCGACGAGATCGGCACCGACGTCGGCTGCTTTGGTGTAGATGCCACCGCCGACGCGGGCGAACAGCGCGATCGACGATCCGCCGAGCCCGATGGCCGTAACGATCGACACCCATTCCTCGAGTCCGAGGATCTCCTTGAAGAGGATGATGCCGAGGGAGAAGCCGAGCAGGCCGAGACCGGCGACGGTGAATCCCATGACGGCTCCACCCCTGAACGCGACCGGCAGCGCTTCCGCGGTGCCGCCGCGACGGGCCGCTTCCGCCGTCCGCGCGTTCGCTGCGGTGGCGATGCGCATCCCGATGAAGCCTGCTGTGGCGGACAGGAGTGCGCCAAACACGTAGGCGATCGCGCCCCACGGGCGGCCCCAGGGGAGGAACACGGCGATCAGCACGGCAAGCACAGCCACGAAGACCGCGATGGCCCGGTACTCCCGCTCCAGGAACGCCATCGCCCCTTGTCGGATGGCATCCATCAATTCGACCATCCGGCTGTTGCCGGGGTCGGCCGCCATCACCTGGCGTGCGTAGAAGAATGCGAGTATCAGACCTGCAATGCCCATCGCCGCAGCGATATAGAGCCAGAGCTCCGGTTGGTTCACGAACAACTCCCATGATCGGAAACGACGCAACAAGGAGAGTATAGATTCCCGCCCGTCACGCCCGGGCTCGCAGGTAGCGGCGGCGCATCATCATCGCACCGCCGGCCAGGACGAGTATGACACCGGTGATCGCGGCCGCCCCGTTCGGGCCTTCCTCGAGCTGTTTCCCCAATTCGATCACCTGGACAGACGACACGTCCAGGTAGGTCTCGCCCTGACGACTCGGATCGTGGAACCTCCACTGGCCGGTCGCCCGGACGATGGGTCCGCGGATCCGGTACCCGCCGGGTGCACTGAGTCCCGCCATCTGGACCTCCGGTATGCGCAGGCCGACGCCTGCGTTCGCACCGGTGAGCGCTCCCCCATCGACGAGCGGATCCCTCGCATACGAGTCGTCGTTGAGCTGCGTCCACACCATGCCGGAAGCCCGGTAGCCGTAGTCGCCGACCAGCTCCCCTTCGATCGTGATCACCGCCCCGTCGTACCGGGCAGGTGCCGTCAGGAGATCGGCAACGGGAACGATCTGCTCCTGGGCCACAGCCGGACCGGTGCCGACGCTCACGATCAGCACCGCCGCAGCCGTCATCACCAACATGCCGGCAACCGAATCGCGTCGACGACGACGGCGGTGGCGGCCCGGGGACCACGAGGCGTGCAACGTTCGCTTCATCTCACTTCCCCCTCACCATCGAGTAGAGGAAGCCGATGAGGGCGAACGCTGCGATGAACTCGAGACGCCCGAGCCACATCTGGATGATGTACGTGATCTCAAGAAGGATCGGCATCGACGGATCGGTGACGCCGACCGACAGGCCGACGTTCGCACCGGCGCTCACCGACTCGAAGAGTGCCTGCTGTAGAGGAACTCCGTAAGCAAGCGCGATGACGGCGCCCGCGATGTACAACGTGATGTACAGCAGCGACATGGTGAGCACGGATCTGGCAAGGGCGGGTGTCAGCTGCTTGTTCCTGAACTGGAAGTACGAACGATCCACGATCGCCCCGTGCGGGAGGAGGATCGACTGGATCTCATGGCGCATCGAAGTCGCCGTCAGACCCACACGCATGGATTTGATCCCCCCCGCCGTCGACGACGCCATGCCCCCGAGTCCCATTGCGATGGCCATCCCGGCGAACGCCAGGCCGCTCCATCGGACCATCTCGGTCGGCGGAACCGTCGCGAACCCGGTCCCGGTGTGGGCCGAGAGTACCTGGAAGAATCCCTGCCGGCTCAGACCGGCGATGTCCCCGAACGCATTCATGGCGGCGAGACCGAAGAGCACGAGCGTCATGGTGAAGATGAATGTTCCGATGATCGTCCTGGCCTCGAGGTTGCGGATCAGGGATCGTCGCGGCCCCCGCCAGAGAGCGAAGTGCACGGCGAACGACATCGCTCCGGCGACCATGAGAATCGAGACGATGAACTCGAATACGGCGGAGTGGTAGTAGCCGACGCTCGTGCTCTGCGGGGCGAACCCGCCGGTGTCGAACCCCGCGAAGAAGATCATGAGGCCGTGGAAGAGCGACCTGATCCAGCCGAAGCCGAGAACGAAGTAGGCGACCGCCCCGAGGGCGAGGACACCGAAGACGAGATGGGCCACGGCGACGACCCAGATGAATCTCGCCGTCGACCGGACGGAGGGGAGAATGTGGTCGTCGCGCCCCTCGCCGTAGTACAACGTCATCGCTCCCCCTCCGGCGACGAGGACGAGCACCGCGATGACGATGCCCTGCCCGCCGAGGAAGTGCAGCAGATGTCGCCAGAAGTTGAGGGAGGGCGCCAGGTGATCCAGGTCCTGCACGAGCGAGAGTCCGGTGGTCGACAGACCGGACATCGCGTCGAAGTAGGCATCCAGCGGACTCGCGAAGTGCCCGGAGAGCATGAACGGTATCGAGCCGATGAGCGGGACCGCGAGCCAGGTGACGGCGACGACGACCATGCCGTGGCCCCAGTCCAGACGCTGCTCGTCGCGGCCCGCCAGCGCCATCGCTGCGCCGAGCACGACGAACACCCCGATCATCAGCAGGAACGAGCTGAACGGCCCCCACTCCCGGCCGGCAATCGACCATGCCAGCGGGAACAGTCCCGAGGCCGCGACGACCAGGAACACGCGCCCAAGATAGAAGCCGATGGTTCGGAAATCTGAGCCGATCGGACGGATCAGCACGTCACACCAGCCACAGCACGACGCCGGCGATCAGGAACGCGACCACTGCGAGTGCAACGACGACGAGCGCTTCGACGGCGAATGACAGAATCGTTCCGGCCGCATCGCGAGTGCCCGCCGGTGGACGCCGTTGGGATCGACCGCTCACGGTCGCGGCCCGTCGACGCCGAGAGCGATGCACACGTCGGCCGCGGCGCTGATCGTTGAAGCCACGAGAACGTGGTCGCCGGGTTTGACCCTCGTGTTGCCGCGCACGATGAACACATCGTCACCGCGCATCACGGTGACGATCAGTGAGTCGGATGGGATGTCCAGATCGGACACCAATCGTGGGGTGAAGTCCGGTGGAATCTCGAGCTCCTGGACCGCGACCTTTCCCGCTCCGAACAGGTCCGATGAGGCGAGGTCGGGAATCTTCACCTCTTTCGAGATCACCTGCGCGATCAGGTTCGTCACGCTGACCACCTGGATCTCGAGCGCCTCGAACGTGGCCTGATTGGACGGGTCATTGAGCCTGGCCATCACGCGCCTTGCGCCGAGCGTCTTTCCCAACTGTGTGGCGACGAGGTTGTCTTCGTCCTGGCCGGTCAGAGCGATCAGCCAGTCGGCACGGTCGACATCTGCTGCCAACAGCAGGTCGGGATTCGTCCCGTCGCCTTCGAATACCAGCACCTTGACGGCTTCGACGATCGCCCGCGCCCTTGCCGGCTTCTCCTCAACGACGGCGACGAAGTGGCCGGCCTTGGCCAGTACGCCGGCGAGATACGCACCGATCTTTCCTCCGCCGACGATCACGATCCTCATGCGAGCTCCGGCTCCGCGTCGAACAGGTACTTGCGTACGCGGGCAAGCACACCGTGTTTCGCTGCAGCGGTCACGAGATCACCCGACCTGAGCTTGAAGTCTTCTGCGGGGATCAGAGTCCGACCGCCTCTGCTCACGGCGGCGATGCGGAGCTGTCCCCGCACTTCGAGATCGTCGACGGTCATGCCCGCGGCTTCCTCGCTGAGCATCATGTCGATGATCTCCACATCGCCACTTGCGAAGGTGATGTGATAGTCGAACTCTTCGTCGACGATCTGCTCGTGGATCACGCGCGACGTCAGTCGCGACGCCGCCACGTGGCGAATGTCGAGCGCGCGATAGGCCTCAGTTCGCGCCGGGTCGTCGAGTCTCGCGATCGTCTGCGGCACACCGAATACGGAGCGGGCGACCTGCACGGCCATGGCGTTGGCGTTGTCGCCGTTCGTGACCGCCACGAAGACGTCGGCGAACTCGATTCCCGCTTCGCGGAGCACCTTCACGTCGTAGGCACGGCCAACGTGAACGGTCCCGTTGAATGTTCCGCCGAGCATCTCGAAACTGTCGGTATCTGCATCGACGACCGACACGTCGTGGCCTTCTTCGGAGAGGGTGTTCGCGAGATCACTCCCGACCCGTCCACACCCGGCAATCACGATGCGCATACGCAGAGGTTAGAGGGGTCTGTGTCGACCCCGCGTTGATGGGAGATCGGTCCGTGGGGTTTCCCGTACGATCACGTACGCTTCCGCACCGTGAAACACATTCTCCGCCCGCTCATCATCATCGTCGCCGCCGCCTCTCTCGTCGCCGGAGCATGCACCTCCACACCCTCCTCGGCGCCGGTAGCCACCATCCCAACCACAACGACTACGACGACCACTCCCCAGCCAACCACGACCTCGACGACGGTTCCGCCGACGACCACAACGGAGGCAATGCCGATCATGGAAGTCGCCGTGACCGGCGACCTTCCACCGGAACTCCTCGACGCACTGGGCTCTGTACTCACCTGGCAGCAGGACTCCCGGGCACCGGCTCCGGACATCCCGGCAGGGCTCGCCGAGCACCTCGCGTCGTATCCGATCGAGACGACGGACACAATGACGATTACCGGGTCGACGGCGACGCTCGATGATGGCGAGATCGCCGTCGTCGAGACCGAGAGCGGCGATGTTCTGCTCGGCGCGGATGAGGGCGACGGTTGGACGATCGTCGGTGCCTCCACACCAGATGGACCCGCCTGGTACGGAGACGAACCGCGCATGGTCATGGTCATCGGCTCGGACGCCCGACCCGGGGAGAATCAGCAGACGCTGAGAGCCGACAGTATCCACATCCTGACGGCGAATCCCTCCACCGGTTCCGGAACGATCTTGGGATTCCCGAGAGACAGCTATGTGAAGACACCGTTCGGATCGATGAAGTTCTCATCGGTGATGGCCGGCCGCGGCCCACAGGTGATGGTCGACCAGGTGGTGAACACCTGGGACCTGCCCGTCGAGGGGTACGTCGTCACCGGCTTCAAAGGATTCGAAGAGTTGATGGGCGCGGTGGGGAACCTCCCCATCGTTCTCCCGCGCGCCATCCCGGAACAGGCCTACTGGCCGGGTTTCAGAGCGGGACGACAGACCCTGTCCCCGCAGCGAACGCTCGAGTACTCCCGCACGAGGAAGAAGATCCCAGGCGGAGACTTCACCCGATCCGCCAACCAGGGGCTCGTGATGCTCGCCGTTCTCGATCTGCTCCAGATGAACGACATCGTCGACTCTCCCGAGATCGTCGACGTTCTCCTCGACCACACCTGGACAAGCCTGACACCGACCGCCCTCATCCAGCTGGCGGCGACGGTACACGCCCTCGACCCGGCCGCGATCGAGAACGTGGTTCTTCCCGGGCAACTCGGACGGGCCGGAACCGCGTCGGTCGTCCGCCTCACGCCCCAAGTCGATGAGATGCTGGCCGATCTCGCCGACGACGGCCTCCTCAACCGCTAGGTGAGCACGCCGCTGCCGGCCGGGACATGCCGGCCTACTGTTCCGCCGGACCGGAGGAAACGCCGGCGTTCGAGCGTCGTCTGGCCTCAGATGACCGAGCGGCTTCGTGGGGATTCGGCTCGTCGGAAGTCACCTCGAGACCCCGACGCTCCATGGCCCCCCACTCCAGATCCCCCCGAGCCGCCGATACCAGGCCGCGGAGGCGCCACCAGGAGGACAGTTGCCGGTACCCGAAATTCTCGATGAGAGCTGTACCGAGGAGCATGAGCAGATCCCTGGACCGTCGATACCTCCGGAACGAGATCTCTTCAAGAGCAACTGCCGCCACCGACAGCGCAGAGCCGAGGAATACTGCAACGGCGAGGAATGCGACGATGTACCCGAAAGACGCCACTCCCATGACGACTGCCAGCGCGAACGCGAGGTAGCCGACGAGCTCCACGATGGGTCCGAACGCCTCGAAGGCGAGGTAGTGCGGGAGAGCGACAAGTCCCGGAACGCCGTACTTCGGATTCCCAATCATCTTCCGGTGACGAACCATCACCTGCGCCAGCCCTCGCTGCCATCGATCGCGTTGACGCCCCAGCTCGGCAATTCGCTCCGGTGCCTCAGTCCATGCAACGGGATCCGGAATGAATTCGATTCGATAGGGCGTGCCCCGATCGCGGCAGTGACGATGGAGCCGAACGATGAGCTCCATGTCCTCGCCGACGGTATCGGGATCGAACCCGCCCGCTTCGGCGACCACCGATCGTCGGAATGCCCCGAATGCTCCCGAGATGATCAACGTGCCGCCGATCGAGTTCCAACCGACCCGGGCGGCGAGGAACGCTCGAAGGTATTCGAGCACCTGGAACCGTGCAAGCATGTTCCGCGGAAGGCGGATGTCCTCGACCGAGCCGCCGCTGACGCGACATCCGTTAGCGATGCGCACGATCCCGCCGACGGCCACTGTCGATCCGTCCTCCAGGAATGGCCGAACGACTCGCGCGAGCGCATCCGGCTCGAGAATCGTGTCCGCGTCCATGGCACAGAACAGGGCGCTGCGCGAGTAGTTCAAACCTGCGTTCAGCGCGTCGGCTTTGCCGCCGTTTGCCTTGTCGATCACCGTCAGGTTCTGATGCCGGACACCGTGATAGACCGCAGAGACCGGCGCGCATGGGATCGAGCTCGTCGGCACGCGTGTGACTTCCTCCAAATCGAAGGCGTCGATGAGGGAACGAAGCGTGTCGTCGTTCGACCCGTCGTTCACGACCACGATCTCATAGTCGGCATAGGTGAGCGTCAACAGTGACCGAACCGAGGGGACGATCGAGGCCGACTCGTTGAACGCGGGGACGACGAGAGAAATGGGGAGGCCTCCGCTCGATGCCAGGAGATCGTCGATCTGAAGCGAATCGAGCCGATCCACGTAGCGCCGGAGGCTCCTGAACGCCGTGACGCTCAGCAGCAGGTACGTTCCATTGAGCACCACGAAGTAGATGATGATGAAGATGTTGAAGGCTGTGAGCGCACCCGTCATGCGGCGCCTCCGTAGAGGGTTTCGATCGCCGCATCCCGAAGGAGCCCGCCCCGCGCGGCGAGCAGAGCGAGTTCATCGGACGCGTGAAGGTTCGCGAGCGCCTGAGCCGACCGGATCGCCACCCATGGAGAATCGTCGTCGGTGGTCTCGAAGATCAATCGAGCGTCCTGTCTGTTTCCGATCCTCCCCAACGTCATGATCGCTGCCGAGCGCACGAAGAACCTCTCATCCGCGATGAGCGGTCTGACGACGGCAGCATGTTCGGCTCGGCCAACCACGGAAAGCAATCGAAGACATGCCGCGATCAGATTGGGGTCCGACCCGGGTATCTGCGCCGCGGCCACATCGGATGCCTCGGGATCTCTGAGAAGTTCGAGAGCCCTGGCGACGGCAACACGACCTCCAACGGGGTTGCGACCGTCGGCGAGGTACGTCCTCATGCGCGCTGCGGCGGCGACACCGACACCCGCCAGCATCGAGGACAGCAGAGCGACGCTCCACGATGAGTACCGATCAAGTCGGAGCAGCACTTCGCCGAACCACTGTTCGCGCTGGGGCTGGCACAAAGCGCGGGCCGCCACCAGCGACACCAGGGGCGAGGAGTCGTCGAGGAAGGTAGAGATCGTGGCCTCTCCGTCGGTATCGCCGAGACAGCTGACGATCTGCAGGGCTCTCGCGCGAGTCTCGGCGCGGCCTGAGGCAAGGTCCGCAGCGACGACGTCGAGCAGCGGAACCGCGAACGCCCGGATTCTTTCACGATCTGGGCCTCGCAGCCTTCGAGCGATGTTCCAGGCGATTTCGATGACGTCGCGTTGCTCGGCGGGGTCCACCTGTTCGGCCAATGCGGCCGGATCCGAGTCATCTGATAGGAGCCCAATGAGGAGTGGTTGCCAATGTTCGTTGCGCCGCTTGCGTCTCGATGCACGCCGTCCGTGGAGCACCCGGAGTACAAGGACCAGACCGGCGAATAGGAGGTTGAGGGCTGCGAGTCCCACGATCGCGATCGCGAGACCGGTCATGTTGCCGCAAGGTGTCTGCGAACACGCACCGTTACCTCGGCAGGAGAGAACGGTTTGACGATGTAGTCCGTGGCTCCCAGATCGAACCCATGAACCACATCCTCCTCACGGGCCCGACCCGTGAGCATGATGACGGGCAGGTCCGCGGTGGTCGACGCAGAACGCAGACGTTCGAGAACCTCGAACCCGTTCATCCGCGGCATCATCACGTCGAGAATCACGAGATCCGGAGGGGTGGCAAGCGCATCGGCCAGAGCGCTTTCCCCGTCGGCGTGGCGACGTACGACGTACCCGTCTCGAGTGAGCCGATCCTCGATGAGCGCAACCACGAGATCGTCGTCTTCGACCAGGAGGATGTGGGGAGGTGATGTGGGCTCCGACTCGGCGGAAACCAGCGGTACCCGATCGATTGCGGCATCCGGGCCGTGCGTCTCCCCCCGTGTCATGAGCTCGTTCGCCGCACCGCGCAGAGTCTCCGTATCGAACGGTTTCGGGAAGAACGCGTCGGCGCCCGCATTCAGGGCCCCGAGGCGAGTCTCCTCATCGTCCAGGCCCGACAAGACAATCACGGGAATCGCTGCTGTGGCCGTATCGGAACGGATCTCTTCGAGCAAGTCGCTGCCGGACCCGTCGGGGAGAAGGTGATCCAGCATGACCAGTGAAGCGGTAGCGTCCACAAGGTCACGGGCCTCGGCGAGCGACGCTGCCGAGGCGAACGACCGCCCGGGTTCGGCAAGCGTTCTCTCGAGGATCGCCCGCATGAGAGGATCATCGTCCACGATGACGATTCGCCACTGGTTCGCGTTCGCTTCAACGATCTCCTCCAGGACCGACACCAAGGCAGCGATCGCTTCGCTCAGCTCGCGATCGGTTGCACGATTGGCTTCGGCGGCGACGGCCGTAACCTCAGGGTGCCCGTAGCTGCTGCCCGACCCCTTCAGTCGATGGGAGATCCCCCGGCTCTCTGCGATCGCCGTGGCATCGCCTGAAGCAATGCCGCTGGTCAGAGAGCGCAGGCGCTCAAGGTCCGGCTTCACGCCCTCCCGGTAGGCATCTTCGAGGCTCTGCAACTCGGCTGCTCCTGTGTCGTATCCACATCAGCCGGTCTGATCCGTCCAACCGCTCGGAACGAGTCGGAGAACTCGATCGGGCTCGGCCAATACTGACTCTTCGGCAGCTTCGCACGGGTACTTCAGCCGTATGAGCCGACAGAATCGCCCGGCTCTCAAGCGCGCCTCTCCCTGTGCCGATGAGTCCGAATGGAACGGATGCTGATGCGAAGGGGCATTGTCCACACAACCCTGGCGATCGCCCTGGCGGCGATCATGACCGGTTGTGCCGGCGCGGTTTCCTACGAACGCGAGATTCCGCTTGAGGCGCACTGGAAGTGTGACGTTCAACATCGCACGTACACCGACCTGGATGCGATGGCCGACGATCTGGCCGCCCGCCTTGCAGGGGAGGGAATCTCGGAGGAACGCTATGCGAGGTTCAAGGCGGACATGGAGTCCTCTCCCGACCTGCGGTCCGCTGTGCTCACCGAATACACCGCCTATTGCGGGGACGCCGGTGGATGACTAGTCCGTTCACGCTCCGAGAGAATGGCCACCTCGTGGGATTCAGCAGCGGCGCTGCGGAGCCGATGGTCTTCTCATGAAACGTCGAGCCACCATCGTCCTCATCATCGTTACCGCCTTCTTCACCGCACTCGCTGCCCCTGCATCTGCCAAAGGCGCGGCCGACGGCACGGCGAAGGTGAAGCTCGAGACGAAGAAGACCCCGGCTGTTGTCCAGGGCGGGCAAGCATGGGTCGCCCTCAACTGGCGAGGATCCGGCGCAGATGCATCGGACTTCCGGGTCACCGCAACGACGAAGGCTGCCGGAGTCGAGATTTCCTATCCGGAGACCACGGGGGGCGCATACAGCAGCCTCATGGACGACGATGTCCTGTCCGTCGACGATATCGATTTCACGGCACTCCACCTATCCGTTCCCTATGGGACGAAGAAGTTCACAATGGCTGTGACGGCGTCGTGGACTGACGGGAACGGAACCGTCGAGAAGCACTTCAAAGTTCAAGTCCCCACGTTCGAATACTCGGGTGATGATGTCGCCCTCGTCACGGACGTCGCTGACACCAATTCGAAGACGCTGGAGGACGGGTCGTCCCAGATCTGGGTCGACGTTGCATGGAGCGGCCTCGCGCCATCCCTCAGCGATGTTCGGATGACTGTGGACAGCCCAGATGACATTGAGATCGGCTATCCGGACCCATCTGGGAGTGGGCAGGCATGGTCGGGGCTTGCTCGCGACGATCGGCTCGATCAAGGGGAGACGGATGTCGCGCGATTCCGCCTCGACCCCGCGACCATGGATGCGGGGGTCTACGAGCTCGACGTCCTCCTCTCATACACCCTGGACGGCTCGACATACACAGCACCCGGAACGATCCAAGTCTCGATCAGCAAGTAGCCATCCGCCGTAGCAGATCACCCATCTCGACACGAGGCTGAACACGGTCCGCTCAGCGTCTCGCCGATCCGTCCTCATTGAGCAGATTCTTCGGTGCGAACTCGGCCCGGCTCGACGCCCGCACCGTGATCGTGCCGACTCCAAGAAGTGCAACCGACCGCCCGACCTCGACCGTAACGACCCTGGTTCTCCACGTGCGATCAACCGGGCAAGAACAGCGAGTCAACACCGCTCCGTTCGCATGGGCAAGGCGCCGGGCCTCCGCCGTCGGGCTCCCGGTTGCGCCGAAGGGCAGGAATGTCACCGGTGCGGCGGCGAGTGCGGCTGCATCGGCCGCAGCCGCCGCTTGGAGGCGGGCGCTGAGGGCGATCCCGGCGTCGGCCACACCGAGCGTCAGGACGATCACGAGTCCGGCTACTGCGAGGAGCAGGACGGCGACCGATCCGGCCTCTCTCTTCACCGTTCGACCCGCATCACTGCTCGGGCCGTGACGTCGACCGACACGCCGCCGAAGAGCAGTGCCGCCACCCGGTACGGCAACACGACCCGGACTTCGGCGAGGCGCCCGACGACGTCCGGACGCCTCACCGAGACCCTCGCCGCCGATCCGATGTCGCCGAGCGCCGCCCGGGCGACGCGTACGGCATCGGCCGGGTCGGGGGATGCCGCGGCTTCTCTCGCTCCCTCCCGTGCAGCGTTGACGACTTCCATCTGTGTTCGTGCAACAAGAGCCACTTCGACGAGCCCCAGGATGAGCGCGAGGACGAGCGGCACCACGAGAGCGAACTCGACCACGGCACTCCCCCGCTGGCTCATCCGAGCGGCGCGCCTTTGGCCA
Organism: Acidimicrobiia bacterium; assembly: GCA_024762335.1. GTDB lineage: Bacteria > Actinomycetota > Acidimicrobiia > Spongiisociales > UBA5794 > JAHEEL01. The sequence goes on from JANTHO010000014.1 coordinate 44,046, forward strand.
CCGAGGTGACCTTCTTGAGCACGGTCGAGAAGAACGCCGGGAGGAGATCGGAGGATGTGGCCCAGATGATCAATGCGAGCGCGATCGCTGCGGCGGCAACGATCACCAACGCGTATTCGGCGGTCGCCTGACCCCGTTCGTCGAGATTGAGGAGTCTCATGGATTTCCTTTCGATCGCCGGCGTCCGGCCGGGGCGGTGGGAAGCGGGATCACGTCAGAGCCCGAGCCTCTCGAGGCTTCCGAGGACGGCCGGGCCGATCGTCAAAATGAGGAACCCGGGCAGGATGAGCAGAGCGAGGGGGAAGAGCAGCTTCACCGGGAGCCGCCGTGCCACCGTCAGGTGCCGTGCTCGCTCCTCGCTCCTGAGCGTCGACGCGAAGCCTGAGATCGCCGGGATCAGCGGTGCTCCGGTCGACAGAGCCCGCCGGGCGACCACCATGAGCGCCGGGTCATCCGCGTCTGCCGGTCCGTTTCCGCCGCGGAACCGGATCGCCCGCAGGACTCGCGATGCGGCGTCTCCCCCGACGGAGCCGGCCGCCGCAGTGGCGGCCTGGGTGAATGTGAGTCCTGCGCTGAGGCCGAGAACGGTGAGGTCGGCCAGCAGGGCTTCACTGCTGTCGTCCGGCTCTCTTCGTCCCCATCGACCCGCGAGGACGTACATGCCGGCAACGACCACTGATGCGGCTCCGAGAACCGGGCTCACCGTCCATGACGCGACGACCGCAGCGCCGACGATCAGCCGGCGTCTGCCGCTCAAGATTGCGGCCGACAGTGCGGTGGCGATCAGAATGTTCATCGCTCCGCCCGACGAACGATGACGGCGACGAGGAGCAGACCGGCCGCTTCGAGACCGACACCGGCGGTGAGGACGAACCACCCGAGATTCCCGTGAGCGAGGAGACCGCCCGCCCGACCGGTGGCGAACAGGATCGCCGTGAACACGAGCGGAGCGACACCGACGATCAGCGCGGAGACCCTGGCCTGAGCGGTGGCGGCTCGTCGTTCCCTCGCCATGTCGGCCACGCCGGCGGCCCGATCGGCGAGACCGTCGAACGCGTCTGCCACCCTCGCCCCCGACCAGTCGCTCAGACGAAATGCCGCGGCTGCCAGCGCACCGTTCTCGGGGAACCGTTCCTCGACATCGCTCGCCACCTCGGCCATCGGGAGTCCCGCAGCGGCAAGTCTCACAGTTCGGTCGAGCGGCATTTCGGGAACCCTGTCGGCGGCGGCGCCGATCGCCCCGCGCAGTGAGTCGCCCGAGCGGAGCTCTGCCGCCAGCGCCCGGAAGAACGTCGCCTCGTCGTCCGGAGTGGTGCGGATCTGTCGACGGCGGACCCCGACGACCACCGCCCAGACGGCCGCTCCCACCAGGACGATCCGGGGTTCGACGGCGGCGACTGCACCGACGACGATGAGCGCCGGGTGGACGCCGAGCAGTATGCCGGCAGCGAGGATGACTGCGGTCAGCATGGGTACACCTCGATAACACCGGACGGTTCGACCTCCGAGATCGACGAGACGAGTCGTGTTCCCCGGTGACGGGCCACGAACACGATGCGATCGACCGACGATCTGATCTGCCGTCGCAGCGTGTCGGTGGAGACACCGGCATCGGCCGTCGCCGCCAGACTCTCGAGCCGCCACAGCGCCTCCTCCGGTCCGTTGGCGTGGATCGTCGACATCGACCCGTCGTGACCCGTGCTCATCGCCTGGATCATGTCGAGCGCTTCGGGTCCGCGAACTTCACCGACGACGATCCGGTCCGGACGCAGCCGCAGGGCATGGCGGAGCAGCGTCCGAAGGGAGATCCCGCCGGCGCCCTCGGCATTCGGCGGCCGCGCTTCGAGACGAACGACGTGTCCCACCAGCTTCAGTTCGGCCGCGTCCTCAACGGTGACCGTCCGTTCGTCGGATCCGATCTCCTTCGAGAGGACGTTGAGGAGCGTGGTCTTCCCAGAGCCGGTGCCGCCTGCGATCAGCAGATTCATCCGGTTCGTCACCGAGGAACGAAGCATCTCCGCCCCCTCCGGGTTGATCCCGCCCACTTCGACGAGCCGGTCGAGGTCGGTCACGGCTTCGGAGAAGCGACGGACCGCGACGATCGGTCCGTCGACCGAGGCCGGCGGGATGACCGCGTGCAGACGCGACCCGTCGGGAAGACGGGCATCAACGGCAGGACTCGCCCGGTCGATTCTGAGCCCCAGCGGGGCGATGACCCGCTCGACGGCAGCGATGACGGCACGGTCATCGGCGTATGCGATTCCGGTTCGTTCCAGTTCGCCGTGGCGTTCGACCCACACGTCGGCTGGTCCGTTGATGAGCACGTCCGTGACATCCGGATCCCGGAGCAGTCGTTCGACCGGGCCGAGGCCGGCAAGAGCATCGACGGCGTTCACGATCACGTCGGCACCCGCGAGCGGCGCAACCTCCGGCGCCAGCGCAGCGGCGGCCGCCGTGAGCGGACCGCGTTCGAGTGGGACGTCGGACTCGAGAAGATGGCGAACCAGTCGGTCGGTCACACCCACGGCTGCTCCCACACGCGTCCCCAGGAACGGATCCACCGATCTCGCCGGCCCGGCATCTTGCCGGCCAGCAGCGCCCCGATCGTCGCAGCGCCCGGCCGTGGAAGCACGACGGCTCCCACCGGCACTTCGACACGCCATGCCGACCGCTGGTATACGGCGGGACCCGGAGGGCGACGAACGGTCGCTCCAGGGACCAGCGGAAGGATCGGGATCGCTCCATCGCCCCCGGGATGGCGTGACGGCAGACGCATGACCACCGCCGGCCATCCCGCGACGAGCGCGTGGAGGATCTCCTCTGCTTCATCGGGAGCGACGCCGCCGTTGGGGAGAACCGCCACACCGCGCCGGGACGGCGACAGATCTCCTCTGGTGGGCCCGTCGGCCACGAGACCTGCGAGGGTCGCATCCCCGCGATAGCGGGGGCCGGCGGGATCGAGGTCGATCACGAGCGCCGTTCCGGCCGCCGCCGCCAGCGCAAGGGGCGCGACGGTGCCGAGAACCTCGTCCTCCGGCGACCAGATGGCAACCGCCGGCATCTCCAACTCCATGAGGGACTGTCGGCACCGTATGTCATGACGGAGGTCGTTTCAAGACCTTCGATTCGTGTCATGTCTGCGACGGTTGCTGCCGATACAATCGGCACCGATGCAACAGGCAGCCTTCTTTGATCTGGACAAGACCGTCATCGCGAAGTCATCGACGCTCGCGTTCGGCAAGCCCCTCTACAAGGCCGGTTTCGTCGGCCGCAAAGCACTCGCCAGGATGGGCCTCGCACAGGTCTTCTACCGATTGTTCGGCGCCGACGAGGATCAGCTCGAACGCGCCCGTGACGAGCTCCTGCAGCTGATCGCCGGATGGCAGCGCGACGAGGTCGAGCAGCTCGTCCGTCAGACACTCGGCGACGTGGCCGAACCGCTCGTGTACGCCGAAGCGTTGTTCCTCATCGACGAGCATCTGCGCAGCGGCAGACGGGTCATCATCATCTCGGCAAGCCCTGAAGAAATCGTCAAGCCGATCGCCGAGCACATCGGCGTGCGTGAGGTCATCGCGACGAAGGTCAAGACCGATTCCCAGGGTCGATACCTGCCGGAGATCGACGTCTACGCCATGGGACCCGGCAAGGCCGAGGCGATGCAGGAGCTCGCCGATCGGGACGGCATCGATCTCGCCGGCTCGTACGCCTACTCGGATTCGATCACCGATCTTCCGATGCTCGAGGCCGTCGGGAATCCCGTCGCGGTCAATCCGGAGAAGGAGCTGCGGACCATCGCTGAAGAACACGAGTGGCCGATTCTCGAATTCCAGCGTCCCGTGAGTGTCAATCCGGCTATTCCGAGACCGTCACCGTTCACGGGGGCCGCGGTCGCGCTCTCCGCTGCAGCGCTCGCCGTTGCAGTCGCACTTCTCAAGCATCGATCCCGCCACGAGTAGCGGCCCTGGTTCACCCGTCGATGTCCGGCGGCGTGACGCCGGGAATCTCCGTCTCGGCGAGGGCTTCCCTATCGACGTCGAACTCTCCCGTCTCATCCGCCGAAGACTCAGCTTTCCCCTTCTTCGATTCGATCCCCTCGGTTCGGGCAGCCTCGATCTTGGCGGTCGTCAGCCTCGGCGCGGCGTAGACGAAGAGCAGCACGTATGCAGCCGCCGTGATGAACCACGGCATGCGGAGGGCCAGTTCGCGCGATGCACCGGTGAGTTCCACCCCGGAAACGAGGAGGCCGCCGGCGGCGAGGCCGATCGGCATCATGCCCCACGCGAAGAACCGGTACACCGAGTTCACACGGCCGAGCAAATGGTCGGGGATGATCGTCTGGCGCAGCGAAACGGTGATGACGTTCCAGAGCACACCGGCGAACGATGAGATCGCGAACGCAACGAATGCGATGATCCAGTTGCTCGTGA
>JANTHO010000015.1 GCA_024762335.1 Acidimicrobiia bacterium
ATCACCACCGACGATCGGCCCGGGATGACGGACGGTGACTCGGCAGAGGCGATGACTCGGGCGATCGCCGCCGCGAAGAAGAACGCCGATCTCGTGCTGGTCACCATCCACTGGGGGGAAGCGGAAACGACCAAACCTCGGCCGTTCGAACAGCGACTCGCGGAAGCCTTCATCGATGCAGGAGCCGATGGGGTATTCGGCCACCACCAGCACGTCCTCCAACCCCTGGGTTGGTACCACGGACGACCCATCGCGTGGGGACTCGGCAACTTCGTGTGGCAGGCCGGCTCACCGCAGGCCCGGCGGACGGCGGTGGCCCAGTTCGTGTACGAACCGGACGGTCGCATCGGAGCCTGTCTCGTGCCGGTCGTGATCGAATCGACGGGACATCCGGTGCTCCAGCCCGGTTATGAGGGTCCGTGTCTCCCCGACGGGCCCGAGTAACCGACGGGCGCTACTCGATTCGGAACACCGGGTGGTCGGGAGCGACCGCCACGAAATCCTCGAGGCCCGGATCCTCCGGAAGGTCGAAGTAGCTGCCGACGATGCGCTCGAGATCTTCGTAGTACGCCTTCAACACCGTCCCGGCCTCCTCCCCTTCGCATTCGACGACCGTGATCCGTTCGCTCACTCCGCCGCGACCGAGCGACGCCCCGTCGGCGGCCCTGATGTTGTGCACCCACCCGACTGCTCCGTACGGTGCGACGAGATATCGCGATCCGTCGACGTCGATGGGTGTGACCGGTACCGTCCGCGGAGTACCAGAACGGCGTCCGCGAACCGTCAGCTCCGATGCCGGGCCTTTCCCACGCCGTGCCAGCGCGGCCATCGCCTTGTTGACCGTTCGTTTGAACCCGTTGACCTTGTATTCCTTGACCATGGGGCAACGCTACTCGCCCGGACAATCGCGGGGGAGGCCTTCTACAATCGGGCTATGACATCTGTGATCGCCGTGGCGAATCAGAAGGGCGGGGTCGCCAAGACGACCACCGTCCACACGCTGGCCGCGGCCCTCGCCGAGCGCGGTCGCCGTGTCCTGATGGTCGACCTCGATCCTCAGGCTTGCCTCACGTACGAGAACGGGTTCGATCCGGACACGCTCGAGGCGAGCATCCACGACGTGATGCTCGGACGAGCGAAGATCGCCGACGTCATCGTCGAATCCGGTGACGTCGATCTCGTGCCGTCTTCGATCGATCTGGCCGGCTCGGAGATCTATCTCCTCACAAAGACCGGCAGGGAATTCGTTCTCGGCCGTGCCGTCAAGCCGGTCATCAACGAGTACGACTACGTCTTCATCGACTGCGCTCCGTCGCTCGGCATCCTCACCTTGAACGGTCTCACTGCCGCTTCAGACGTTCTGATCCCCTTCCAGGCGGAGACCCTGTCGCACCGGGCCGTCGGCCAACTCCTGGAGACCATCGACGACGTGCGTGTGTACACGAACGAGAACCTGCGGGTGCTCGGAGCCGTCGCAACCATGTACGACGGCCGGACGAACCTCGGCAAACAGGTGCTCGCTGAGGTCTCGGAGATGCATGACATCGAGGTCCTTCCGCCGCCGATTCCCCGTTCGGTCAAGGTGGCCGAGGCACCCGGACGGGGACGGTCCGTCCTCACTCACGCCCGCAGGTCCAAAAGCGCTGTGGCGTACCGCGAACTCGCAGCAGAGATCGAGCGGCGCACATGACCGGCCGATCCGACCCCCGCGGGAAGCGAGCCCTGTTCGAAACCCCGAAGACGGAGATCGAAGATCCGCTCGACGACGACGTCCTCGTCGAACCCGAGGAGCGCGATGGGAGAACGGCGCTGTTCTCGACCGGGGAACACCAGCCCGGCACCGGCATCATCGTGTGCTCGCACTGTGGAACGAAGACCCGGGCGTCGCACATCGATATCGGGGTCCGTATCGCCCTGATCTCGCTCTGGATCCCCGGCAAGCACTACAGCCGGTGGATCCAATGCCCGAACTGCCAGCGGCGCTCGTGGTGCCGAGTCGAGTGGCTGGCCTGAAGGACCGCGTCGAGCGTTGATCAGGACGCGAGGAACCGTTCCCGGTTCACGACGACCCGGCTGTGTTCCCCCTCCGCCACCAGCCGCTCGCCCTCGCGGGCGACGACTCTGAATGCCACCGAGCGACCGTCCACGCTCACCACTTCTGCGACCGCCTCGACCGAGGCTCCCACGAGGGACGGCGCAACGTGATCGATCGCGATGCGGGTCCCAACCGAGGTGAGGCTCTCATCGAGCGATCCGGCGAGGGCCGCCACGGCGGCCTGCTCCATCAATGCGATGACGCGTGGCGTTCCGAGCACCGGCACGTCCCCGCTTCCGAGAGCGATGGCGGTGTCCTCCCCTTCAACGATGATGCCGGCCGAAGCGGCCCTGCCGATTTCGATCTCCATATGTATCAGACTGTACCGTGTCGCGCAGGCGAGTCACATGAGAGGTGTGAATCGGATGATCGAACTCGAACAGCGAGGATCCGTCTTCGTGGCGACGCTCGACCGAGATGAGAACACGATCGATCCGGCGTTCGTCGGGCGCTTCTCGACGATCCTTGCAGCGGTCGAAGCCGCTCCAACACCGAGCGCTCTCGTCACAACCGGAACCGGCCGGTTCTACTCGACCGGACTCTCGCTCGCGTATGTGCAGACCCTCGATCCCGACGAACTCGATGTCTTCCTGGGCACCGTCGATCGGATGCTGGCCCGTCTCGTTACCGCGCCGTTCATCACCGTCGCAGCAATCAACGGCCACAGCATCGCCGCCGGGGCACTCCTCGCCCTCGCACACGACTACCGGGTGATGCGGGCCGATCGTGGGTACTTCTCGTTGCCGTCCGTCGATGTGGGAATCCCATTCACCCGCGGCATGACCGCCCTGATCTCCAGGAAGGTCCCGCCACCGTGGGGAGACGACCTGGCCATCTCCGGTGATCGTGTCGGCGGGAGGGAGGCGTGCGATCTTCATGTCGTCCACCGGGCCGTCCCGGAAGGAGCGGTCGTCCCGCTGGCGATCGAGTTGGCGGATCGCCACGCTGCGAAGGATCCCGCAACCCTTGGAACGATCAAGCAACGCCTCTATCACGATGTTCTGAAAGCGATGGAGACATGATCCATCCCGTCGATCGGCTGGGTGCAAGGATCGTCGCAGACGGACCGGATCATCTGCGGTTCTTCACCGACGGATGGGGCGATTCCGCGGTCTTCGACCGCATCGTTGTTCCGACCGAGTCGCCGCTCCCGATCGAGGTCGATTGGGTGTCCGAAGCCTTCGAAGACGCGATCAAGATCGAAGTCGGCATCTTCGAGAGCCCTGCCACAGAACTCCCCGATCACTCCCGATTCGGCGCCGTCACACGGGTCACCCCCGGTTCGGGCACGGACCGCATGGTCGTGTTGATGGCCGCCTGGAACGAACACGACTCGCGGGCGCGATTTGGCATCGCCCGCCGCCTCGCCCGGAAGGGCATCGGCAGCCTCACACTCGAGAACCCGTACTACGGCATCCGCCGGCCCGGGGATCGCTCCGGTCAGGTGATCCGCACCGTCGCGGACTTCTTTCTCATGGGTATCGGTGCCGTGGTGGAAGGCCGGGGGCTGCTCGCGACCGTTCGAACCTGGAGCATGACTCCCGGTGTCGCCGGATACTCGATGGGTGGGAACGTTGCCGCCCTGATCAGTTCGACGATGCCGTTCCCCGTTGCGACGGCGCCCCTCGCCGCGTCGTACTCGCCGGCCCCGGTCTATCTCGACGGCGCGCTGCGCGGTGGGATCGCCTGGGACGCCCTCGGGGACCGGCAGCGTGCCGAGCCACGCCTGCGTTCGGTGCTCCTGCGAGCGTCGGTGCTCGATCGGCCGGCGCCCTCCCATGCGGCGAGTGCCGTGCTCGTGGCAGCACGGTCCGACGGCTACGTCCCTCCCGAAGCCACGCGGATTCTCCACAATCATTGGCCGGGGTCCGAACTCCGGTGGGTCTCCGGTGGCCACGCCACCCTGCTCTGGCTTCGCAAAGCCGCACTTGCACGAGCCATCGAAGCTTCGTTCGAGCGGCTCGTGCGCCTCGGACGAGTCTCCTAGACTCGCCTCCCCGGCGGGGAGCGCATGGAGCTGCCCTTCCTTTCATACACGGCGGCTTCGCTGTTCCTGTACGCGCTCGTCGCCGGACATGTCTTCGGGCGTGTCGGACGGGACACGACCCATTCGTCCGGGGCGTTGGGCGACGGGCTCGGAACGGTCCTCACGATGATCTCGTTCCTCGTCTTCGGCGCGTTCATCATCGGCCCTCATCCGGAATTCTTCAACGTCCGCACCATCGTCTACGCAGTCCTGAGCCTCACGCTCGTCCGCATGATTCCGGTTGCGATCTCGATGGTCGGCGCTCATCAACGCCTGCCGACCATCGCCTATCTGGGATGGTTCGGACCCCGGGGGCTGGCATCGATCATCTTCGCCGGGGTCCTCCTCGAAGAGTCCGGATTGGATGTGTCCGGCACGATCGTCGCCGTCGTGATGACCACCGTGTTGCTCAGCGTGTTCCTCCATGGCAGTACCGCTCCATGGGGGGCGCAACGCTACGCCGCGTGGTCCAACGCTTCCGCCGGATCGAATGCGACCGCCGACGACTGATCGTCGACGGCCGCCTCGCTTGCTAGATCTTCTTGATCTGGAAGCTGGCGATCATTTGCATGACGCCGTCGACGAGGAAGAAGATCCCGGCGACCCATGCCAGAACGAGGATCGAAGCGCTCGGCCACAGCAGAATGATCGCTCCGGCGGCAACGGCTGCCAGGCCTCCGAAGATCACCCATCCCCTCGACGGTGTCTCGGTGTCGGTGATGCCGCGGAAGAGATCGATCAGACCGCTGATGATCCAGAAGATCGCTGCGATGAGAGCGATGATCCCGATCGTCTCGGCCGGGTTCTTCATGACGACGATCCCGAGGACGATTCCGACGATCCCGAGGATCAAGAGAATCCACCGGCCCTCAGCCTCCCCGCCGAACACGGCCATCACGAATCGGAGAATGCCGAAGAACAGCATCCAGAGACCGATGAGGAACCCGACGACCGTGAGCGTCTTCCCGGGCCAGAACACGAGCGCGGCCCCCATGAAGACACTGATCAGGCCCGATACGAGGAACAGCCACCAGTAGGCTTTCACTTCGCTGTAGTTGAACATCGCTATCGATCTCCCGTGTCGCTGCTTCGGCGAAATCGTAGCCGGACGGCACCGCGATCCCCGCCATCCGCACTCATACCGCGGGCTGGCAACGCCATATAGAAAGCAGAGAACCCTGGGTTCGCTGCGTGGGGGTTAGGCGACGATGGTTTCGCCGTCCTGCTGCTGGACGACGAACGCGACGACCAGCGTCTCGCGCCGTGGCCAGCCGTCGAGGTGGTCGAGCGCCGTCGCGTTCGCATGCAGATAGAACTCCGCAGCCGACATCACCGGCTGGGGGCGGACGACGAGTTCCAAACCCGGTCTGGCCTTCAACTCCCCATCGATCAGGTCGAAGCCCTCCATCTCGACGACGGCGAGCCTGAGCTCATCACATCGACGGACGAAACGGTCCGCGACATCACGCGGGAAGAACCCTTCGCCGTCCTCCGAGCGGAACGCTGCGAGCGGATCGAACTCCGACAGCAACTCAACGGTCGCGGGATCCTCGTCGGACCAGTCGTCTTCCTGCTCCTCCCGTTTCGCCTGGGCGCGTCCGGCGCCGAGTTGGATCAGACCTTCAACCTCCTCGAACGCGAGCGGGTCGACGATCTTCTCGGCCATCTCGAGAACGCGGAACAGGTCTCGAACGTCGAGGTCGTGAACGTCGTCTTCGCCGGCCGGATAGATCTGCACGACGGTGGCAGAACCGTCCCAGAAGACCATTCCAACGAACTCGTTCTCCATCCAGATCTCGACGACCGGCTCGTCGAAGTCTTCTCTCTCGGTCTCAACGATTCGTAGGGGGAGCATGCAACTCCGTGGTAGCGGATGGGAAGGATACCTCCCCTCCGGTCACCCTACGATCTCAACGCCACGCCAGAACGCGACACGGCCTTTGATCTCCATCGCCCCGGGTTTGGGATCGGCGTAGAACCACGCGGCATCCGGGTTCACTTCGCCGTCGACCTGAACGTCGAAGTAGCCCGCCGTGCCCTTCCACGGACAACGGCTCATCAGGTCGCTCGGGGCGAAGTACTCGTCGTTCAGCGCTTCACGCGGGAAGTAGTGGTTCCCCTCGACGACGATCGTGTCGTCGCTCTCGGCGAGGACGGTTCCATTCCATACGGCTTTCGGCATCAGTGTGCTCCAGGGTCGGTTCGCTCGATCAACGCCCCCGAGATGGAACCTATTTCCGGATCGTCGTCACATGATTCGGGGGATGATGCGGTTCGGGATCGCCGATCGGTAGCGTCGATATCCGGCGACCTTCTCGATCAGGAGGTCTTCTTCGAAACCCGTCATCGCCCCGAAAAAGGGGATGGATACGAGACCCACCGCGACGGCGGCCGTGTTGAGCATCGCCAACCCCAGACCCACGGAGCCGAGGACGATGGCGAAGTAGGTCGGATGGCGAACCAGCCGGTACGGTCCGGTGTCGACGAGCGTGGCACCGTCGACCGGGTCCGGGTAGATGGTGAAGTTCCCGCCGAGCAGCACCGTGGCCCACCCTCCGACGACCGCCGCCACGGCCACCATGGCAACACCCACGATCCGGGCGAACCCGAGTCCGATGCCCTCATCGATGCCGCCGGTACCGAAGATCGCGAGGGCGTACAGGCCGACGAGGATGATCTGGGCGATGATCCACCATCCGCCGCGCCCGGCGAACGTCACCGTACCCTCCCGACCATCCAAATTGATAGTAATACGCTCAAGTTTTCTGGCATAAACACACTAGACTTCGGGTTCAACATTCGGTAGTCTCAGAACAAACGACGAAACGGAATCACACATGGACTTCAACACCTTCACACAGAAAGCCCAGCAAGCGGTGCTTTCGGCGCGAGATCTCGCAACGCAGCGTACCCAGCCGTACGTGGAACCCGAACACCTCCTCGCAGGACTGCTCGCCCAGACCGACGGCATCGTCTACCCGGTGCTCGCGAAACTGGGCGTGCACGCATCCGAGATCAGCGGTCCCCTCGACCGCGCACTCGACGCCATTCCGACGGTCGTCGGCGGCAACGAGGTGTCGTTCTCGCCTGCGGGGCTCGGCATTCTCAACGCGGCCGACGAAGAGCGCCGCACGCTGAAGGACGACTACGTTTCGGTCGAGCACCTCCTGCTCGCGCTCGCCGTATCGACGGAGCCCGTCGGCGATCTGCTGCGGAACGCCGGCGTGACGAAGGACGCTGTTCTGGGGGCCCTCGCCGAAGTCCGTGGCAGCCAGCGCGTGACCTCACAGAACCCGGAAGAGACGTTCGCACCGCTCGAGAAATTCGGTCGCGACCTCACCGAACTCGCCCGTCAGGGCAAGCTGGACCCGGTCATCGGCAGGGACGACGAGATCCGGCGCACCATCCAGGTCCTCTCCCGTCGAACCAAGAACAACCCGGTCCTCATCGGAGAACCGGGCGTGGGCAAGACGGCCATCGTGGAGGGTCTTGCCCAGCGCATCGTCGACGGTGACGTACCCGAGGGGTTGAAGAACCGTAGAATCGTCGCGCTCGACATGGGCACGCTCGTCGCCGGCGCCAAGTACCGGGGCGAATTCGAAGAACGTCTCCAGGCCGTTCTCGGCGAGATCAAATCTGCAGAGGGACGGATCATCACGTTCATCGACGAGATGCACACGATCGTCGGAGCCGGCGCATCCGAGGGTTCGATGGACGCGTCGAACATGCTGAAGCCGATGCTCGCCCGCGGCGAACTCCGCATGATCGGTGCGACGACGCTCGACGAGTACCGCAAGTACATCGAAAAGGACTCAGCGCTCGAACGGCGATTCCAACCCGTGTTGATCGATCCGCCGTCGGTCGAGGACGCCATCGGCATCCTGCGCGGGTTGAAGGAGCGGTACGAGGTGCATCACGGTGTCAGGATCACCGACGCCGCCCTCGTTGCCGCCGCCGTGCTCTCCGACCGGTACATCACCGGCCGGTTGCTCCCGGACAAAGCGATCGACCTCATCGACGAGGCGGCGTCCCGGCTCCGCATCGAGATCGACTCGATGCCTGAGGAGATCGACGAACTCACCAGAAGGCGGCGCCAGCTCGAGATCGAGCGCCAGGCGCTCATGAAGGAGACGGACGCCGCGTCGATGGACCGCCTCGCAGCCATCGAGGAGGAGTTGGCCAATCTCGGTGAAGATCTCGATGAGCTCTCCGCGCACTGGCAGCTCGAGAAGGATGCGATCGACGGGATTCGCTCGACGAAGCATGCCATCGAAGAGGTACGCGCCGAAGCGGAGCGAGCGGAGCGGTCCGGCGATCTCGAAGAGGCCGCCCAGCTGCGCTACGGAACGCTCCCCGACCTGGAGCGCGATCTGGCCGAGCGGCAGGCTCGCCTGGAAGAACTGCAGGCCGACGTGAAGATGCTCAAGGAAGAGGTCGACGAAGAAGACGTCGCCGAAGTCGTCAGCCGGTGGACCGGGATTCCGGTGGCGAAGCTGATGGAGGGTGAGGTCCAGAAGCTCGTCCATCTCGAACAGCATCTCCACGAGCGGGTCGTGGGTCAGAACGACGCCGTCGAGGCGGTCGCCAATGCCATCCGCCGTTCGCGCGCCGGCCTCTCAGATCCGAATCGGCCCATCGGCTCGTTCCTCTTCCTCGGCCCGACCGGGGTGGGGAAGACGGAGCTCGCCCGAGCCCTCGCAGGGTTCCTGTTCGACGACGAGCGTGCGATGGTCCGCATCGACATGTCCGAGTACATGGAGAAGCATGCCGTGAGTCGCCTCATCGGTGCGCCCCCGGGCTACGTCGGATACGACGAAGGTGGACAGTTGACCGAGGCCGTGCGTCGGCGTCCATACTCGGTCGTGCTGCTCGACGAAGTCGAGAAGGCCCACCCCGACGTCTTCAACGTGTTGCTGCAACTACTCGACGACGGTCGTCTGACCGATGGCCAGGGACGGACGGTGGACTTCTCGAACACCGTGCTCATCATGACGTCGAACCTCGGTTCGGAGTTCATCGACCCCGAACTGCCGGAAGCGACCGTCGAAGCCAGAGTCATGGATGCCGTCCATGCTCACTTCCGTCCCGAGTTCCTCAACCGGATCGATGACGTGATCGTGTTCCATCGGCTGACGCGCGACGACCTGCGCCGTATCGCGGAGATCCAGTTCAAGGATCTGGAGCATCGTCTCGCCGGTCGGCGTATCGAGATCGAACTCACGAACGGAGCAACGGATTGGCTGACCGAACACGGCTACGACCCGGTGTACGGTGCACGCCCCCTGAAGCGTCTCATCCAGACGGCGATCGGCGACCCGCTCGCAATGGCAATCCTCGACGGCACATTCCGCGAGGGGGACCGTATCGAGGTCGTTGCCGACGGAGACGGGCTCGCGTTCCGGAAACGGCAACGCGAGTCCGTCGAGTAGCGGACCGATCACGGTCCTGCGGACTCAGCCGACTGCTATCGCCCCGGATGACACCACCGGGGTCACCGGTTCGGGGCCGACCGAGCGGGGAAGGTCGATGACGAAACAGGATCCTCCCAAACGCTCTGATCGGCGGTAGGTGGCGCTACCGCCATGGGCTTCGACGATCGAACGAACCATCGCCAATCCTATCCCCGACCCGGGCACCACCGCGTTATACCGATTCGGACCTCGTTCGAATCTGTCCCACACCATCAGTTCGTACTTCTTGGGAACACCCGGGCCGGAGTCATGAACCTCGATGACCAGCCGATCATCGGGTGCTTCGGCAACGACCAGGCACCGATCGCCTCCGTACCGTCTCGCATTCGAGATCAGGTTCACCAGGACCTGTTGCATCCTGTCGGGATCCATATCGGCCGTGAGCTCGGGATCGATCTCAATGGCGATGCCCGCCCGATCATTGACGGCGACGTTGCAGGCATGTTCAGCCAGGTTCGCAACACATTGATTCGATCGGTGAAGCATCATCTGGGTGGGGCTGCCTTGGGCCATGAAGAGCAGGTCCTCGATGATCCGCTCGAGGTAGTCGGCTTGCTCCACGACGACATCGATCATCTCGATTCTCTCCTCGAGGTGAAGCTTCGGGTCCTCCTGGAGAACCGCGAGGAAACCGACCATCGCCGTCAGTGGTGTGCGGAGTTCATGTGAGATCGACGACACGAGCTCCGTTCGCTGCCGCTCCACGATCATCCGGTTCTCACGGATGGCAATTCCCTGTCGACCGATGACGAGGACCGCGACGATGAGCGATGAGAGGAAGAGGACCCGGTCGCCCTGATCCAGGGTGCCATCCCAGATTCTCGCCACGAGGACAGAGACCATCACGGCTGCGGCCGTATATGGAGCGAGAATCGACCAGAAGGGAACCTGGCGGTCTGCGTACTCCCTTGGGGCGGGGACTCTGTCGACCACGATTGCTGTCGCGACGAAGAGCGCTGCAGCAGCGAGATACACCGCGAAGAGCGGCTCTGCTTCGGTGAAGCTCTTTCCGACCCCCTCGACCAGGTAGCTCATGTCGGCGATCGATTGAAGGAGCACCGCACCGGTGAAGAGCAGCATCCGCACGTCGAAGCGGAGGCTCGACCTGCGCACCGTCACGATCATGATGATGACAACGACCGCGAGGTCGATCAACGGGTAGATCGAGCCGAAGATCCGGTCGCCGACCGGAGCGTCGTCCAGGCCGTGGACGATCTCTTCCAGAACGAAGACCCACAGCAACGCGCCCGCGGAGATGGCGCCGATCAGACCGTCGATGGCGATTCGTGCTCGCTGGAGGGGGTGGCCGGCCGTGTGCGGAAGTGAAGCGAACCCGACGAGAACCATCGCATATCCTGCGCCGAAGAACAGATCGGTGAACCCGAATGTCGGGGCGTCACCGGTGAGGACGACATCTGCGGCGAGGAGAACGATCCCCGTGGCGGCAACGATGAGACCGATCCCTACGAGCGTCCAGGCACGCCGCTCGACACCCTGGAGGAATCTTGCACGCCGAATGAACATGATCCCCGCGACCGTGTCACCGATCACGATCCCGATCGGTCCGACCGTGTGGGCGAGTTCCTCAGGACCGAGAACAACAGCCGCGGCTGCAGCAGCGAGAACCACAAGCGCTGCGGTCGCGTACCACGGCACGACGACGGGCGTGTGGGTCCGTCCAGGCGGTGCAAGAGCCTCCATCCAGATACTGTCGGCACAAATCCGCCGGCAGTAAAGCGATCAGTGTTCTTCGAGGACGGACCCCTCGATCCGAATATCGGCTTCCTCTGTGAGGTCGATGACCACATCGGTTGCCGAGGCCACCAGCGGGAGATGATGCTCAATGGCGTCGAGGAGTCCCCGGAGCTGATCCCGACTGTTGTGGAGGGTCTGGGCGAATCGGACACCGCCGTCGCCCGGCGCAACTGCCGGGAATGCGGCTGCGTTCAGGTAGTAGCCGTCGGCCATGAGCCGCAGGATCATCTCGGCCACGCGACCCGGTGATCCGACTCGAATGAACCAGATGGGGCTCGTCGCGAGTGAAACGACGGGGAGTTGCCTTCGCACGATCTCGGACCGCACCCAATCGATGTCGTCCAGAAGTCGAGATTGGCGCTCGGTGTAGGCCTCCGTGAGATGGAATTCGGCAGAGGCGGTCGCCGCTCCGAGATCTGGAGGAGGGATGGGACCCGAGAACGTGAGCGGACCACCGACGAGTCGAACCCTGCGAGCCATCGCGGGATCACCGAACGCCAGCACTGCGCCGACCGACCCGAACGACTTGGCGAAACCCGCCGCCATCACCATCCGCTCGTTCAAGGGGACCTCGGAAAGCACGTAGCCGCGACCGTGCTCTCCCTGCCATCCGAAACCGTGGGCATCGTCGTAGTACGTGTATAGATTCTCAAAACGCTCTTGGAGATCCGCAACCTCTTTCACAGGGGCCAGATCACCGTGCATCGAGTAGACCCCATCGGCGAGGAACCACACATGCCGGTAGTCGCGTGCCACCTCGTCGAGACGGCGCTCGAGCGCGTCAACATCACAGTGAGCTACCACCTCGACACGCGCTCCGTCACCCTTCAGAACCCGGGTCGCGAGGTGAACCGAATCATGCGTTTGAGCGTCGATGAGGACCAGGTCCTCGGGACCGATCATCACCGGCAGTGCAGCGAGGTGGGCAAGCGTTGTGGTCTGAGCGATCGCGACCGCTCCCCCGGTGATCTGGCGAAGGCGTTCCTCGAGCGTGTCGTACAGGGGCAGCGCGGTGTATGTCGGCGAAGAGGAATAGCTGGTTCCGAACCGCTCGGTTGCATCGATTGCCGCACGTTTCAGTCGATCATCTCTGTTGAGACCGAGATAGGCGCACGAACTGAAGTTGACGATCTTGCGCCCATCGATCGTGATGTGGGCGTCGTCGAGCGTTTCGTCTTCAATACGGCGCTGAATGATCCCCGACTCAACCCCGAGGCTGAGATGGCGCTCGGCGAGATCCAGGATCCGGTCGTGACGTGACCGCATCTCTACCTACCTTTTCCGGTGTGATACAACCGCCCTGTGCCCTGTGGATAACTTAGCGTCGTCGTCGGATCGAACCGCGGATCTCCCTATTCCGACTCCTTGCAACCGTCTCGGCGTAGCATCCACATCCGATGAATTCTCTCAAGTTGATCTCGCTGCTTCTCGCGATGGCAATCATCGCCGCGGCCTGTCAGAGCGCGGTGGGCGACACCCGTCCAACGACGACGAACACCTACGCTCCGCTCTCGACCACGATCACCTCCACCACCCCCCCAACGACGACCACGACAACGACAACCACGACAGCGCCTTCGACAACCACCACGACGACAACGACGATCCCTGCCTCCGAATGCACCGTCCGAAGCATCGGCACCGACGAAGATTTCTACCGCAAGTCGTGCGCGCAAGGCGGATTGGCGATCGTCGCCGCCGACACCGTCGAGGACGCCGCCCTCGAAGGAGCCGCCGGCCGCATGGCAGGTCTTCTCGCGAAGCGGCCCGAACTGGCCGACGCTATCACGGAGTCGATCGACCATGTGGCGATCATCGGTGCCGATCAGCGAATCACGGACCTCCCCGACTTCGAGGATTTGTATTTCGTCCTCCCCGGAACCGACTGGCACCGTCTCGGTCGATCGTTCCCCGGGAGCGAAGAGATTCCGGTCGCTGCGGGAGCAGAGGAGAATCTCCTGTGTCTGGAGAAGGATCACTACCGGGGCGAGGACATGTTCGTCCGGGATTTCGGGTGGACGATCCGCCGGTTCGGTCTCGCTCGGATCGAACCGGACCTCGACCGTGCGATCGAGGACGCCTACTCGCGAGCGATCGCTGCCGATCTCTGGCGCCACACGATCGCTGAGGTGAACTCCGATCAGTACTGGGCCGAGGGGGTTCAGTCGTTCTTCGACGTCAACAATGAAGCCACCGACGACAAGGACGAGATCCACAACTTCGTCGACACCCGGGAGGAGCTCCACTCCTACGACCCGGACCTCTATCGAATCCTGGTCGACGTCTTCGGTGACACAGAGTGGCGCCCGGAGTGCCCGACCCAGTAGCGGACCCCCTACCTCGTCGCTTCGCTCCTCCGCGTCCTCCGCCGTGCCGTCGGGGGGACTGGACAGAGCCGCAAACCATGTCCCCCAACGGCCTTTCTTCATTCTCCCCCACCGCCGAGGTGGGGGAGATGCCCGGAGGGCAGAGGGGGCTGCGGGGTCGATTCTCCTTGACGACCAGCGCTTTCCATGATATATGTTGTAGCAAGGTATTCTATGAGACACTATATCTAGCATCGCAAGTGTTGGAGGGAGCGAATGGTGGACCGCAATTCACAGCTCCTCAAAGGAGTTCTCGACATGTGTCTCCTTTCGCTGATCGCCGAGGAACCGAGTTATGGATACGAGATGGCGGCAAAGTTGAACGACCGCGGCCTGCACCTCGTGAGCGACGGGAGCATCTACCCGACGCTCTCCCGGTTGCAGAAGGCCGGCCTGGTCGAGGGGTACTTCGTGGAAGCCGACGGAAGCGGCCCTCCACGCAAGTACTACCGGATCGTCGACGAAGGAAGAGATCGTCTCGCCGAGTGGTCGAAGGAATGGGAGACACTTCAGGCAGGTGTTTCGACGATACTGAACGGAGGTGAGCATGACTGAACGCACCGTCGACCAAACCGTCACAGAGTGTGCGCGCTACTGGCGTGACACCGGTGTGCTGGCTGCGCAGGTGTCCGAGATGCGTGACGAGCTCGCCGACCACCTCACCGAAGCCACTCACGCCGGCCGGACCGTCGATACCGTCGTCGGCTCCGACCTCGCCGCATTCGCCGAAGAGTGGGCTTCCGCCTACCGGAACCCGCACCGGGTCCGCACGGCCCGGCCGGCGAACGACCGGTCGAATGCTCTCTGGCTCTGGCTCACCATCGGATTGTTCGGCATCGCGTTCGCGGTCGTCGCAATCCTCGCACCGAAAGGAACAGACGTGGACGCTGAACAATGGAGATGGATCTGGGTAGCCGCAGCGGTAATCCTCGCGATCGGCGAACTCCTCACAGTCGGCTTCTTCCTCCTCCCGTTCGCGGTCGGAGCGGCGGCCGCCGCGATCCTCGCATTCATGGGTGTGTCGGTACCGATCCAACTCGTGACCTTCGTCATCATCTCCATCGTCTTCCTCGTCGTTCTCCAGCGCTTCGCACGGAGTGACGAGAAGGACTATGCCGATGTCGAGGCGGGAGCGAATCGCTACGTCGGCGGAACCGCCATCGTCCTCCAGGAGATCCACAAGTTCGACACGAGCGGGATGGTGAAAGTCGGAACCGAGGAGTGGCGGGCTACCGTCGATTCCGACATCGACATACCTGTCGGAGCGAAGGTGCTCATCACAGCCGTGCGGGGCACCCGCCTCGTCGTCGAACCAGTTCCACCGACCGTAGAGACATGACCGACCGAGACCGAACAGAACCCGAGAGAGAGGGAGAACAGAAATGACTGCAGCAGTCGTCGTACTGGCTTTCATCCTGCTCCTGGTGATCTACGTGGCACTCGCCATCAAGATCGTCCAGCAGCACCAGCAAGGCCTCATTGAGCGATTTGGCCGGTACCGCAAGAGCGTTGGTCCGGGCTTCCACATGATCGTCCCATTCATCGAACGGATGGTGAAGGTCGACATGCGTGAGCAGGTCGTCGACGTTCCACCGCAGGAGGTCATCACGAGGGACAACGTCGTCGTCACCGTCGACGCCGTCGTCTACTACCAGGCAACAGATCCGGTGAAGCTGAAGTACAACGTGTCGAACTTCATCCTCGCGGCGACGAAACTGGCTCAGACGAACCTCCGTAACGTCATCGGCGACATGGATCTCGACGACGCGTTGACGTCACGGGAGACGATCAACACCGAACTCAGGCAGATCCTGGACGAGGCGACCGATGTGTGGGGAACGAGGGTTGTACGCGTCGAGATCCAGCGGATCGACCCGCCGGCAGACGTCACTCAGGCGATGCACCGTCAGATGAAGGCGGAGCGGGAACGCCGTGCCGTCGTCACCGAAGCCGAAGGCGAGAAGCGATCCCAGATCCTCCGCGCCGAAGGCGTCAAGCAGTCACGGATCCTCGAGGCGGAGGGCCAGGCACAGGCGGTCAGGGAGGTCGCCGACGCCGAGAAGTTCCGTCTCTTGACCGTCGCAGAAGGTGAGGGACAGGCGGTCGAGCGGGTGTTCGGAGCGATCCACGCCGGAGATCCGACCCCCGACTTGATCGCCATCAAGTATCTCGAGGCACTCCAGGGTGTCGCAGACGGGAAGGCGACAAAGCTCTTCCTTCCGCTGGAGACGAGCGGGATCCTCGGGTCGCTCGGAGCGATCAGCGAGGTCTTCGCCTCGAAGAACGACGGCGCGGCCGAGTAGCACAGCACGCGCCCACTTCTCATCCGATCCCCCGACTGCAAAGTCGGGGGATCGCTGTCTATAATCTCACCAAACGCCACAGTCGATACGCCAAAGGGGGCGCAGCATGGTCCAAGAGTTCCGCGACTTCATCGCAAAGGGCAACATGATCGACATCGCCGTCGGTTTCATCATGGGTGCCGCCTTCACTGCTCTCATTGGAGCGCTCGTCGACAACGTGCTCATGCCCATTGTCGCCATTCCGTTCGGCGAACCGAACTTCGACGCGATCATCTGGACGATCAACGGTTCTGAGATCCTCATCGGATCGTTCATCACCGCCCTGGTGATGTTCCTGCTCGTCGCGATCGCCGTGTTCTTCTTCATCGTCAAGCCGTACAACGCGTACCGGGCGAAGATGGAACCGGAGGTCGACGAAGAGCCCTCCGGCCCCACCGAAATCGAACTCCTCGCGCAGATCAGGGACTCGCTAGCGTCGCGTAACTGACCCCGAAAGACCCGCAGACACGACCGGTGGGCGAATCGGCGCTCACCGGTCGTCGACTATCGTGGCCCGACATCGCCGTCACCAAGGAGTCTCACCCGATGTTCGGTTACGCAGGCAAGATTCTCCACGTCGACCTCACCACCGGATCCCTCGATGTAGAGGAGCCGCCCGAGGAGCTCTATCGAACCTACCTGGGCGGCAGCGCCCTCGGCTTGTACTACCTGCTGAAGAACACCCCGGCCGGAGCGAATCCGTACGGACCGGAGAACACGATGGCGTTCATGCTCTCCGGTATCACAGGGGCTCCGGTGGCCGGACAGAGCCGCTGCACCGTCGTTGCGAAGTCACCGCTCACGGGTGGCGTGGGGGACAGTCAGGCGGGCGGGTTCTGGCCCGCCGAACTGAAGTTCGCAGGGTTCGACGGCATCGTCGTACGGGGAACCTCACCGAAGCCCGTCTACCTCTGGATCAACAAGGGCAAGGTCGAGCTTCGCGACGCCTCCCACCTCTGGGGGAAGACCACCACCGAAGTCGACGCGATCCTCGAAGCGGAACTCGAAGACAAACGAATCGAGGTCATCCAGGTAGGACCGGCGGGTGAGCAGCAGGTCCGCTTCGCCGCCATCATGTCGATGGCGAACCGGGCACATGGACGTACCGGCATGGGTGCTGTGATGGGCAGCAAGAAACTCAAAGCGATCGCCGTGCGGGGTGGGAAGAAGAAGCTCCCCATGGCCGATCCCGAGGCGTTGCGCGCCATCGTTCAGAAGACGGTTCCACTCGTGCGCGGCGACGAGGATGTGTGGGGTCTCGCCAAGTACGGGACGATGGACATCACGGAGAGCCAGAGCGCGGGAGGCGGCCTGCCGACGCGAAACTATCGCAGCGGCTCGTTCGGTTTCGACGACGCGAAGGCGATCGGCGCCGAGCGGTACTTCAACGAGGTCCTTCGCGGCGCGGATACAGGCGATCAACTCAAGCAGGGTCGGGACACGTGCTATTCGTGCGCGGTCCGCTGCAAGCGGGTCGTCGAGGCCGAATGGCACGACAAGGCCATCAACCACGAGTCGGGCGGACCCGAGTACGAGACGGTCGCCATGTTCGGCTCGGATTGCGGCATCAACGATCCGTACGCCATCGCGTTCGCCAGCCAGATGTGCAACGAGTACGGGGCGGACACGATCACCGCGGGTGCCACGATGGCGTTCGCCATCGACTGCTACGAGCACGGCATCATCACCGCCGAGGACACCGGCGGTATCGAACTGAAGTGGGGCGACGCCGACGCCATGATGGCGATGCTCGAGGCCACCCTGAAGCGAGAAGGATTCGGCACTGTGCTCGCCGACGGATCCGCGGCCGCAGCACGACACATCGGCAACGGTGCCGAGGACTTCGTCGTTGCCTCCAAAGATCAGGAGTTCCCTGCGCACATGCCGCAGGTCAAGCCGAGCCTGAGCGTGATCTACGCCGTGAATCCGTTCGGTGCGGACCACCAGTCCAGTGAGCACGATCCGATGTACACGCCGGGAACGATCGACTCATGGCCCGAGAAGTACGGGAAGCGCATGGCCGACATCGGCCTCACCGACCCGCAGCCGGCCGACTCTCTCAACGAGGAGAAGGTGCGCTACGCGCTCACGACGCAGTACGCCTACTCGGCGATGGACACCGCCGACGTGTGCCAGTTCGTCTACGGGCCCGCATGGCAGCTGATGGGTGTCGACGACCTCGCCGGTGTCGTGACGGCGGTGACGGGGATGGAGACGTCCGTCGACGACCTCATCACCTACGGTCGGCGCCGCTTGAACCTGTTGCGGGCGTTCAATGCCCGCGAGGGGATCACACGTGAACGCGACACGTTGCCGAAGCGCATCTATGACGATCCGCTCGAGGATGGGCCGAACGCCGGCGCGACGGTCGACCGCGAGACCGTGGCGGTGGCACTCGACACGTACTACCGCCTCGCCGGATGGGATCCGGAAACCGGCAACCCCCCGAGAGAGACGCTCGAGGAGCTCGACCTCGCATGGGTCGCCGACGAACTGGGCGTCTGAGCGCACGGGACCTCCCCGGCGGTACCATCGTTGACCGTGCCGAATACTGAAGACATCCGCATGCGGGGGTTCCGCGAGCGATCCACCCTCGAGGAGGCGATCTCCGCTGCGCTCGACGGCGTGAAAGCCCTCGATACCGAGCCGGTTCCGGTCACCGAAGCCGCCGGGCGCGTGCTCGCGGTCGACGTCGTCAGCGAGATCGATGTCCCGTCGTTCCGTAGGGCGATGATGGACGGCTATGCGGTCCGTGCCGAGGACACCTACGGGGCTTCGGCATACAACCCCATTCCGCTGCGCGTTGTCGGATCGTCGATGCCGGGGAATCCGAGCGACGCTCCGGTCGCGTCCGGGACCTGTGTGCGCATCATGACCGGAGCGCCCATCCCGGACGGCGCCGACGCCGTGCTGAAGGTGGAAGATACAACACCGTCGAAGGATCTGGTCGAAGCGACGGCGCCGGTACCGGTCGGGCGAAACGCCGCCCGCATCGGCGAGGACGTCCGGATCGGTGACCCCGTCCTCCCGTCGGGGACGGTGCTCCTCGCCCAGGACATCGGGATCCTCACGGCCATCGCCGTCGATCCCGTGGCCGTCGTCCGTCGTCCCGTGGTGCGCATCATCGTGTCGGGAGATGAACTCGTTCCACCGGGTGAATCCCCGGCGGGTCATCGGATCGTCGACTCGAACTCGCCCATGCTCGCGACGCTCGTCGAACGAGACGGCGGCATCCCCGAGATCGTCCGTCTGCCCGATGAGCGGCCGGCCATGGCGGCGGCCCTTGCCGACGACGGGGCCGATGTCATCGTCACGTCCGGCGCGGCTTCGGTCGGTTCGGAGGATCGTGTACCGGTCCTCGTCGCCGAACTCGGCAACCTTGCGGTCCACGGCATCACGATGCGCCCGTCTGCACCGACCGGCATAGGAACGATCCGGGGAGTCCGCACGCTCATCCTCCCGGGCAACCCGGTCGCCTGCCTCGCCGCCTACGACTTCTTCGCCGGTCCCGTCATCCGAACCCTGGGCGGTCGTCCACCGGACTGGCCCTATCGCGCCGTCACACGAGTGCTTTCGCACCGTCTCGTTTCCCAGGTCGGAAGGACCGACTACGCCCGCGTCGTCGTCGATGGGGACACAGCTCGACCGATCGCAATCTCCGGTTCATCGATCCTCTCCTCGGTGACCGGTGCCTCCGGTTTCGTCGTCGTCCCGGCCGAATCCGAGGGCTATGCCGAAGGTACGGAGGTCACGATCCACTGCTATCGGGGGGACTGCGCCTCGTGAAGCAACGGCAGTTCCTCACCGTGATCGACGAGAACGACGCACACGACGCTTTCCAGGCCGCCTGCGCTCATCTCGGCCCGAGAACCGAACAGATTCCACTCTCCGACGCTCTCGGCCGCATCCTCGCCGATGACGTCGTCGCCGCCGTCGATGTTCCCGGCTTCGATCGCAGCAACGTCGACGGGTACGCGGTGCATGCCGCAGATACGTACGGCGCCGAGGAACTCGATCCGGTCGTGTTGTCCATCGCCCCCGTATCGCTGGCGGCCGGCACCGCACCGCCGACCGACTTCGACACGCCTCCCGGCACCGCGGTGCAGATCGCCACGGGCGGGGTCGTTCCCAGAGGAACCGATGCCATTGTCATGGTCGAACACACCGAACCGGTCGACGGGAGAATCGCCGTATCCCAGTCGGTCGCCCCGGGGGCCAACGTCACCTTCGCCGGTTCCGACATCGGCAGGGGAGACACGGTCCTCCGCCGCGGCACGGCACTGACGTCGCGCGACACGGCGGTCATCGCAGCTGTCGGAATCGCAACCGTCGATGTAGTCGCTCGCCCCCGCGTCGCCGTCATGTCGACCGGTGACGAGATCGTACCTCCCGGCGGCACGCTCCAGATAGGCCAGGTGTACGACTCCAATCAGCCGATGCTGCTCGACGCCGTCACCGAGCTCGGATGCGAACCGACCCCCGCCGGTGTCGCCCCCGATCGTCTCAACGTCGTCGAAGAGATGCTCGAGTCGCTCCTCGTCGGGCCCGATGCCGCCGACGTCGTTCTCCTTTCCGGTGGAACGTCGAAGGGTGAGGGGGACGTCAACTCGGCCGCCGTGCAGCGTCTTGCCGATCGTCTCCCGGACTCTCCCGGTATCGTTGTCCACGGCGTGGCCCTCAAGCCGGGAAAGCCGATCCTTCTCTCGGTCATCGCGGGCAAACCCGTCGTCGTCCTCCCCGGCTTCCCGACCTCGGCCGTCTTCACGTTCCACGAGTTCGTCGCACCGCTCCTCCGCCGCCTCTCGGGATTGCCGGACGACGCGATCGGGACCGTCGAGGCGTTCGCCCCGCTGCGGATCACGTCGGTGTCGGGTCGCACCGAGTACTCACTCGTCGATCTCGTCGTATCCGAGAAGGGGTTCGCCGCCTATCCACTCGGGGCCGGCTCAGGGAGCGTGACCGCTTTCGGAAGAGCAGACGGATTTGTTCGAATCCCCGCCGTCACCGAGTACGTGGAGGCCGACGCTCCGATCACGGTTCGCCTACTCCATAGCCGGGTCCGCATGCCGGACCTCGTCGTCATCGGGAGCCACTGCATCGGGCTCGACTATCTTCTCGGCCTGCTGGCGGCGGAAGGATATCGCGTCAAAGCGATTCCGGTTGGATCCACGGCGGGCCTTGCCGCTCTCGGTCGGGGCGAAGGCGACGTCGCAGGCACCCATCTGCTCGATGCCGAAACCGGGCGCTACAACGAGGCGTTCCTGCCGGCCGGTGTTCGTCTCATGCCGGGCTACGACCGCCGTCAGGGCATCGTGTACCGGAGCGACGGACCGCTCGCGTCGACGGCCGATGCCGATCTCATGGCGGAGATCCGCAGCGATCGTCACCGGATGGTGAACCGGAACCCCGGAAGCGGTACCCGCATCCTCATCGATCAGTTGCTCGAAGGGAGCCGGCCGCCGGGATATCTTCACCAGGTGAAGACCCACAACGGCGTGGCGGCATCCGTGGAACAGGGTCGCGCGGATTGGGGAATGACGCTCGAAACGGTCGCAACGGCAGCGGGCCTCGGCTTCAGGTTCGTTGCGAACGAGCGATACGACTTCGCCGTACGTGCCGATCGGTGGGACGCACCGGCGGTCGTCGCTCTCCGGCGCCTCCTCGAGACCCCGTCGGTGAGAGACGAACTCGCACGCAGGGGCTTCAGCTAGACGGTTCTGCCTCGTCCGGATCGGCGGAATCGGGCTCAACGGGACTCGGCTCGTCCATCCCGACACCGTCCTCAACTGCCGCTGCCCCGACGGCGACCGTCTCTGCGCCCGGTGCGATGAACACGGGCGGGCCGATGAGCGTTCGCACTTCACCCCGACGCTGCATGTAGATGAGCATGCCGATCCCGAACAGGACGGCGCCGGCCGAGATCCACCCGTTGCGACTCAACCCGAGGAGACGGAACGTCGTGTCGGTGCGCATCAATTCCATGAGAAACCGCCCCGTCCCGTAGATGATCAGGTACATCGCGACCGAGGCACCCTTGGCGAGCTTCCCCTTGCGTTCTGCCAGGAGGATGATCCCCGCAGTGAGGAACACGTTCCAGAGCGCCTCGTAGAGGAACGTCGGGTGAAAGGTCGTGTAGCCCGGATATCCGGCCGCTGCTGCGATGTTCGGATCGATCTGCACGGCCCACGGAAGATTCGAGGGAGTTCCGAAGAGCTCCTGGTTGAAGTAGTTGCCGATCCGCCCGATGGCCTGTGCCAGGGGGACCCCGACGGCCACGGCGTCGCCGAACGCGAACACGTCGCCCCTCCACTTGCGCAATAGGAGGATCGCTGCGATGGCACCGACGGTGAGACCGCCGTAGAGGGCCAGGCCGCCCTCCCAGATGAAGAGAACCCCCCACGGCCGGTCGAGGAAGTCGCCGGTGTGGGTGATCACATATCCGGCTCGCGCCCCCAGAAATCCGATGATCACGGTCCAGATCGCGACCCGCTCGAGCAGTTCCCCGTCGCCGCCGAAACGTTCGTAGCGACGCTTGGCGACGAGCACGGCCACGATCACGCCGATGGCGATCATGATCCCGTAGAAGTGGACGGTCAAGGGCCCGATCTCGATGACGTTTCTGGCCGGTGAAGGAATCGAGGCGAGTAGTGGCATCATCCGTATCGTTCCTTGAATTCCTTGAACGCCTCCCAGGCCACCGGTGCGTAGACCGACGCCGGACCGCCACCCATCTGGATCGTGACACCGATCATCTCGGCAAACTCGGCCTCAGTGGCGCCTTTGCGGACCGCCCCGCGCACGTGGCTCGCGATGCACGGCGTGCACCCCTGCGAGATAGCGATCGCCACGGCCATCATTTCTTTCGTCGCGGTCGGAAGCGCTCCGTCGCGGTACACGGCCCGATACGTCGTCGTGAATCCGTCGTACGCCTCGGAGATTCGTTCGCGAAGCTCAGCCGTCGGCTGGGCGATCTTCTTCAACTCATCCTGATACTGGCCCACAGAACCTCCTGCAGGTGAGCATGGTACGAGAACCAACCTCCTACGGTCGCCCGCATTCCCCCAACGTGTAGCCTTCTGGCCAGCGAGACTCTGGAGGATCCGTCGTGAGTAGCAAGGACACGGCAGCAACGGCATTCAATGATGTAGAGCATGAACTGCGAGATCTCTCCCGGTGGATGTACGACCATCCCGAGATCGCCTACGAGGAATTCGAGACCTCGGCCAGGCTCGCCGAGTTCCTCACCGACAAGGGGTTCGCCGTCGAATACCCGGCCTACGGTATGGACACGGCATTCGCCGCCCGTATCGGTTCGACCGGCCCCGAAGTCGTGATCTGCTGCGAGATCGACGCACTCCCAGAGGTCGGCCACGCTTGCGGCCACAACATCATCGCCACATCGGCGATCGGCGCAGGCATCGCCCTCAAGCCGCTCGTCGAAGATCTCGGCATTCGCGTCACGGTGCTCGGCACACCCGCCGAAGAGGCCTACGGCGGGAAGGTCGATCTCATCAACGCAGGAGCGTTCGCCGACGCCTCCGCAGCGATGATGGTGCACCCCGCCAACGACGACGTCGTCGACAAGAACTTCCTCGCCGTCGCCCAGATCGATGTGGAGTTCCACGGCAAGGCGTCGCACGCGGCGTTCAAGCCCCAGGTCGGCATCAACGCCCTCGACGCCGCGGTGCAGGCCTACGTGAACGTTTCAACGTTGCGCCAGGCCATGTATCCGACGGACAAGGTGCACGGTGTCATCACGTACGGAGGCGGTGCGCCGAACGTGATTCCTGCCTTCACGTCGATGTCCTGGTACGTCCGGGCGCTGACGAAGGAGCGCCTCGACGAACTGTACGCCAAGGTCGTCGCGGCCTTCGAAGGGGCGGCGATTGCAACGGGCTGCTCATATGAGGTGAAGCCAATTGGCAACACATACACGGACATGCTCATCGATCCGGTCATGGCCGATCTCTACGCGGAGAACTCGGCCGCGCTGGGCCGGCCGATGCATCGGGGCAGCGAGTACGACATCTCGGCAACCGGTTCGACCGACATGTCGAATGTCTCGTACGAGGTGCCGACGATCCATCCGATGCTCGACATCAAGGCGGCGCCGGCTGTGAACCATCAGAAGGAGTTCGCCGCGCATACGTTGACACCGACGGGCGAGGCAGCCATCAGGGACGGCGCACTGGCCATGGCGATGACGATCATCGACCTGGCGGAAGGCAACCGCTGGGACGACCTCGGCACCGCCCTCCCCTAGCGCAGCGAACCCAGGGTTCTCTGCGCCCTATATGGCGTCTCCAGCCCGCGGTTCGGAGGAACATGACGACAGGAGCCCCATCGCAAGCGACCGATTGGTATCGGTTCGACGCCGACGCGGCGCTCAACGCGCTCGATTCCTCACGGAACGGTCTCTCATCGGTCGAAGCCGCCAAACGTCTTGCTCGTTACGGACCGAATGAACTCGTCGATCGCGGCGGGCGATCGTCTCTGCAGATCTTCCTGTCCCAGTTCAAGGATCTCTTCACCGGGATCCTCATCATCGCCGCCCTCATCTCGGCCTTCCTCGGTGACTGGATCGAAGCGGTCGCGATCCTGGCGATCATCGTGTTGAACGCGGTGATGGGGTTCACCCAAGAGAAGAAGGCCGAGCAGGCTATGGCAGCCCTCAAGCGCATGGCGGTCCCGGAGGTGACACTCATTCGGTCCGGTGAGCCGGTGACAGTCCTCGCGGCAGACATCGTCCCCGGTGATCTGCTCGTCCTCGAAACCGGAAACATCGTGCCGGCAGACGGGCGTCTCATCACAGCCGTCAACCTCGAGATCGAAGAAGCGCCGCTCACCGGAGAGTCCGTTCCCGTGGGAAAGGACGCCGATCAGGTCTACCACCACGAACGCGCCGTTGCCGACCGTCGCAACGTCGTCTATCGGGGAACGACGGTCACGCGGGGCCGCGGCACCGTCGTGGTGACCGCGACCGGCATGGACACGGAGTTGGGCCGCATCGCAGACATGCTCCAATCCGTCGAGGAAGAAAAGACGCCGCTCCAACGTCGCCTCGATCATCTCGCGAAGATCCTCGCGATCGCAGCACTGGGGATCGTGGCGCTGCTGTTCGTGATCGGAATCGCAAGGGGGGAGAGCATCGAAGTGATGCTCCTCACATCGGTCAGCCTCGCCGTGGCAGCGATCCCGGAGGCGATGCCCGCCGTCGTCACGATCGCCCTCTCGCTCGGTGCCCAACGCATGCTGAAGAAGAAGGCGCTCATCCGCCGGCTCCCGGCCGTCGAGACGCTCGGATCGGTCTCGGTGATCTGCACCGACAAGACGGGCACGTTGACGCAGAATCGCATGACGGTGACGGTCCTCGACCTCGCAGGGGAAAGCGTGTCGTTGACGGGAGCGACAAGTGGCCCGTTCTCGATCAGTTCGCAAGGAGCGGACGAGATCGCCCCCGGACTCGAAGCGGCGCTCGCAGCCGGGGCGCTCTGCAACGATGCGACTCTGACGGTCACGGAGAACGGTAACCGGTCGGTCGGCGACCCGACCGAGGCCGCTCTCGTCCTCGCTGCAGCCGAACTCGGTGTCGCCAAGCCCGCGCTCGAGGAGCTGTTTCCCCGGATCGACGAGGTGCCGTTCGATTCAACACGCAAACGCATGACGACGATTCATACGGTTCCCGACGATCTCCCCGGATGGGTCGACGGTGTCGCGACCGTCTTCCCGAACGGTACGAACGCAGCTTCGTTCACGAAGGGAGCCGTCGAGCGGGTCCTCGAGCGTTGCACGTCGGTGCTCAATGCCGGTGGGATCGAAGCGATGACCGATGCCTGGAATGGACGGGTTCTCGATCGTGCGGAGACGCTCGCGGCGACCGGAACACGCGTTCTCGCGGTCGCCGCACGCGGTTGGGATGCACCGCCGTCGACCGGTGCTGCAGAACAGGGTCTTGTCTTCATCGGTCTGTTCGGATTGATGGACCCGCCGCGCGCCGAAGTCTCCGATGCCGTCGCCACGGCGAAGGACGCCGGGATCAGCACCGTCATGATCACCGGAGATCACCCGCTGACGGCACGACACATCGCGACCGAGGTCGGCATCGGCGGCGGTAATCAGTTCCTCATCGGAGCCGATCTCGATGCCATGGACGATGACGAACTCGCCCGAGCCGTCGACCGTACAAGGGTCTTTGCCAGGGTCTCCCCCGAGCACAAGTTGCGGCTCATCTCCGCCTTCCGGAAGGACGGAGACCCCACGGCGATGACGGGTGACGGTGTGAACGACGCTCCGGCGCTCAAACAGGCCGACATCGGCGTTGCCATGGGGATCACCGGGACGGATGTCTCGAAGGAAGCCGCCGACATGGTTCTCCTCGACGACAATTTCGCCACGATCGTCGCGGCGGTCTCCGAAGGCCGGGTGATCTACGACAACATCCGCAAGTTCATCAAGTACCTCCTCACCTGCAACGCGTCTGAGATCGCGGTGATGATCATCGGGCCGCTCGTGGGCATGCCGATCCCACTGCTGCCGCTTCAGATCCTCTGGATGAACCTCGTCACCGACGGCCTCCCGGCGCTCGCGCTCGGCATCGAACCCGCAGAGGACGATGTCATGAAACGGCCTCCCCGTTCGGCAAGCGAAACGATCTTCGGCGGCGGCGTTACGCAGTACATCATCGTCTTCGGGTCGCTCGTCGCCGCCCTCTCGCTCGTCGTCGGATGGTGGGCATGGCGAAACGACGACCCGGCATGGCAAACGATGCTGTTCACCACCCTCATCTTCGGTCAGCTTGCCCTTGCCCTCGAAGTCAGGGCAGAGAAGCGATCCCTCTTCTCGATCGGGTTGCTGTCGAACCGGGCGATGCTGTTCGCCGTCGTCACAGGGATCGCCGCCCACATGGCGTTGGTCTATGTGCCGTTCTTCCAGACGGTGTTCGGCACCAATCCGCTCGGAGCCACAGACCTGCTCGTGTCGCTCGCAGCGGCCATCGCGATCCTCGTGGCCGCCGAACTCGGGAAATGGTGGCAACGCTCACATTCGTAACAGTCGGTACGGCGAACCGCGGGCCCGAGACGCCATATAGGACGCAGAGAACCCTGGGTTCGCTGCGTGGGTTAGAGGATCTGGGAGAGGAAGAGTTTCGTGCGGTCGTGCTGCGGGTTCGTGAAGAAGTGCTCCGGGGTGCCTTCCTCGACGATCGTTCCGTAGTCGAAGAACAGGACCCGGTCGGCGACTTCCTTGGCGAACCCCATCTCGTGGGTGACGACGATCATCGTCATCCCTGAGAGCGCCAGTTCCTTCATCACGTCGAGGACCTCTTTGATCATCTCAGGGTCGAGCGCAGATGTCGGCTCGTCGAACAGCATGATGTTCGGCTTCATCGCCAGCGACCGGGCGATCGCGACACGCTGCTGCTGACCACCGGACAGCTGCCCCGGATACTTGTTCGCCTGCTCGGGAATCCCGACCCGCTCGAGGAGTTCCATCCCGGTCTCCTCGGCCTCGGCCTTGGGAATCTTGCGAACCCACTGCGGCGCCAGCGTGATGTTGTCCAAAACGGTGAGGTGCGGGAACAGGTTGAACTGCTGGAACACCATCCCGACCTCGGAACGGATTTTCTCGACGTTCTTGATGTCGTTCGTCAACTCCGTGCCGTCGACGATGATGGTCCCTTCCTGGTGCGCCTCGAGACGGTTGATGCACCGGATGAACGTCGACTTCCCCGAGCCGGACGGGCCGATGATCACGACCACCTCCCGCTCCTTGACCTTCGTCGTCACCCCTTTGAGCGCCTGGAAGTCACCGAACCACTTCTTCACACCCTCGGTGATGATGATGTCACCGCCGAGGACTCGTTCCTGTTGTGGCGTTTCGTTGTTGGTCATCTCGCCTCCTAGCAAACCTTCAGATCACCGTTCACCGACACCCAGCTTCTTCTCCAACCGCAATGAGATGCGGCTGAAGGTGAAGGCGAACACCCAGTACACGGCCGCAGCGAAGATCAAGGTCTCCTTGAGCGTCCCGAGGAACACAAACGGCTGGGTCTGGTTCGGGATGACGTTGCGTGCGATGTACAGGAAATCGAAGAGGCTGACCAGGGCGACGAGCGACGTGTCCTTGAAGAGCGCAATCACCTGTCCGACGAGTGCGGGAATCACGACACGGAGGGCCTGCGGGAGCGTGATGAACACGGTCGTCTGCGTCGTCGTCAAACCCATCGCCTGGGCTGCCTCGTACTGGCCCTTCGGGATCGACTGGAGACCACCTCGCACGTTCTCTGCAAGATACGCCGCCGAGAAGAACGTCATCGCGGCGATTGCTCTCGCCACACCACCGACCTCGACACCGGGCGGAAGCATGATCGGGAACATGATGAACGCCACGATCAGCCAGGTGATGAGCGGCACACCGCGAACGAGCTCGATGTACGTGGTCGACATGAGGCGGAAGATCGGCATCTTCGAGGTCCGTCCAAGAGCCAGAATCACGCCGAGCGGGAACGACAGCGCTATCGCCGACACGGCCAGGAGGATTGTGAGGCCGAGACCCCCCAGGTAGAACTTGCCGGGCACCTCGACCGTCGAGGGTGCGGTGAGGATCATCATGACGTAGACGAGCGCTGCCACGAGCCCGGCCCAGAGACCGAGGAAACGCCAGCGTCCTGAGCCCTTGCCTCCGAAGGTGGGGGCGAGCAATGCGAACGTTGCGAGCAGGAGGAGGAGGAACCGAATGAGGAACTCCATCGGAATCAGGAACGATGCGAGCGCCACGACCAGCAACACGGCTCCAATCGCTCGTCCCGCCTCACCCTTCGCCGATGAGATGAAGTTGAGAACCAACCCGCCGAGGATGATGAAGCCGAGCGCCACCGGGAGATACCACGAGAACGCCCGCCCGTAGTTCACGTCCGGGTCGCGAAGGATGACGAGGAAGATGACCGGGAACGATGCGACCCACAGGGCAATCATCGCCCCCCTGGCTACACCTTCGGGAATGCGGTCTCGAACGAGCCAGACCGCCCAGTAGACGACGACCGCCAGCGCGGCGATCACGGTCCACGGAATCCTGGTCGTCATGGCGATCGGATCGAAGACGATCGTCTGCACGCCGTCGATATCCGCCGGTACAGGGAGCACAATGGTCCACATCAGGATGAGGATGCCCACGACGGCAGCCAGGACCACACCGAGGATCGGGATCGTCGGATCCTTCGCCCGCTCCCCCGGAATCGTACGCAGGAGGTACCCACCGACGGCAAACACAACTCCGACGATGATCCAGCCGAGGAAGCCTCTCATCGATTCGATCCCGAACGGGGAGAATGACAGGCCCCACGGCCCAACGAAACCACCCAGCAGGGCGCCGCCGCCGATCCCCAACAGGATCGTTCCCAACCTGCGGGGGGACATCCTGCCGCCCATCCGGTAGATGGCGAACGTTGCCATGGCGAGAAGGACGACGATCGCGACCGAAAGCCATACTCGCATGAACTGCTCGACCGGATAGGCCTGGACCATGAGCAGCCGCATGTTGTAGGTGACCGCATCCCACCGGCGCTCGGGGGCGAAGGCGAACCCGAGGAGACCGCGGTAGGCGAACAGGATCACGAGGATCGACAGAACCGTCATGACGCCTGAAGCCGGTGTGGAGAACAGGTTCTCGCGCAACCAGAGGCTCGCCCGTCTCGGCGGCGGCTCGGGCGCCAGTTCGTGCGTGTCGAGGAGTTCGATCGTCATCTCAACGCTCCACCAGTTTCATCTTGCGGTTGTAGTAGTTCACGATCGCGGAGATGATGAGGCTGCCGGTCACGAAGAACGCCATCCAGATGAGGACCACCGGCAGCGACTGGCCGGACTGATTCATGATCGTCGTTCCGACCGCTACGATGTCAGCGAATGCAACACCGATGCCGAGCGAGGTGTTCTTGAACAGGTTGAGGTACTGATTGCCCATCGGCGGCAGGATGATCCGGAACGCCTGCGGAAGAATGATCAGCCGCAGGTACTGCGACCGAGTGAGACCGAGCGCTTGCGCCGCCTCCGTTTGACCCTTTGAGACGGCGAGAATGCCGCCGCGCACGATCTCGGCGATGTACGTGGCCGTGTAGAGGGTGACGCCGGTCCAGACGGCGAAGAACGGAACCGACATCACCATGCCCGTCGTCCCGTAGTTGACGAAGCCTGCCCCGCGAATCTCAACGGTGGGTTGCTGGAAAACGAGCGGCGTCCCCCCGTTGTTCGCGAAGCTGTTGCCGAGCCAGTCGAAGATGTTCGAAAGGCCGATCAGCGCCAGTTCCGGTATCGAAACCCGATCGCCTGCGACCGTTGTGATCGTGATGCCTGCGATGACGAAGGCGAGCACAGCGATGATGAGGCCAGACAGGCCGGCGAAGATGACCCGGAACCAGTCATCGTCGGTCATCTTCCCGAAACCCGCGGGTGTGCGTCGTGCCTCGAAGAATTTCCTGATCCATAGTGCGGCGACGAGGATCGAAGCGGCGGCAACGACGATCGGCACGATCATCGGTGGAAGGTTCGCGACCAGGTCGGCGATCCAGTGCCACACCGGGGAGAGGAAGCTGAGCAGGGGCCATGCGAACCACCCGATCACCGCGAAGACCAGGATCGTCAGCAGTCGGAACGTCCCCGGGTAGCTGGGCTGTCCCGTCTCCTCCTGGATGCGATGTCTCCACCGGGACACGTACTTCCCGACGATGGCGCCCACAATGACGAAGGTGAGCCACGGCCAGAAACCGCCGTCCCAGAAGACCCAACTGAACGCGAACCCCTTGTTCGATGTCTTGAACCAATACGTGCCGACGTCGTCTGCGGTGAGAGACGGCAACGTGATAGCGAGCGCCGACCAGAAGAAGATCTGGACGAGGAGCGGGATGTTGCGAAGCGTCTCGATGTAGACGGTGGAGATCTTGTTGACGATCCAGTTCTTCGAGAGCCGGCCGATGCCGATGAGCGTCCCGAAGATCGTCGCAGCGAAGATTCCGGAGATCGTGACCCGCAACGTGTTCATGGCGCCCACGCTCAAGGCACGGATGCCACTGTCGGGTGAGGTGTCGATGCCCTCGCGGATGTCGACGCCGGTCGGGTCCGTCAGCCACTTGAAGCCGAAGGAGACACCGGACTTGGAGAAGTTCTCAAATGCCTGGGTGCCGAGGATGATGAACAGCGCCGTGACGGCGACGAGCACCGTGATCTGTGCCAGCCACTTCAAGAACGTGGCGTTGCGCCAAAGCGGCGTCTTCTCGTGCTGTTGGACGGCTACAGCCACCGGATCAATTCCTCCCGCTGATCCTCATCAACTCCATCGAACACTGCACCATAGACGAAGAAGAGGCGAGGACGCTAGCGCGTCCCCGCCTCTCGTTCAATTGGTCGCTTCGATCAGCGAGCCGGCGGGGCGTAGATGAGGCCGCCGTCGAACCACTGCATGTTGTACGAGCCAACGCGCTCGAGACCGAGCGGGCCGGTCAGGTTGCGTTCGAAGATCTCGCCGTAGTTGCCTACCTGCTTGATCGACTGGTAGAAGGCATCAGCGGGCAGACCCATAGCGGTCTGGAGCTCGCCTTCACCACCGAACAGACGCGTGAGCTCGGGAGTGTCGTTCATCATGCTGTCGATCGTCGCCGAGGTCACACCGTGTTCATCAGCGATGAATGAGGCGAAGACGACCCAGTCGACGACGTCCTTCCACTTCGAGTCGTTCTGACGGACGACGGGACCGAGCGGCTCCTTGGAGATCGGGGCCTTGGGGAAGATGACCCAGTTCTCTGCGCCCGGCGTCCCGGCGGCCACCTCTGCGGCACGGTTGCCGAAGAGACCAGAACCGTCGGTCGTGACGAGGTCGCACGTACCGGCCTTGAACTTCTCCATCGCCTCCGGGAACTGCTCAACGGTCTCGAGCGTGATGCTCACACCCGCAACTGAAGCACCCTCGGTGATGTTCTTCTCGGTGGTCGTTCCGGCGTTCGTGCAGACGGTTGCGCCGTCGATGGCTTCGAAGC
The DNA here is from genome assembly GCA_024762335.1 of Acidimicrobiia bacterium. Classification (GTDB taxonomy): domain Bacteria; phylum Actinomycetota; class Acidimicrobiia; order Spongiisociales; family UBA5794; genus JAHEEL01. Next base: position 32,080 of record JANTHO010000015.1, read on the forward strand.
CCGAGTCGGCCGTCAGGCCGGGCAACGTCTCCGGGTTACCCATCAGCTGCTGACCGTCGTAGTAGGTGGTCGGCGCGAAGTCCATGCCGATGTCGGTGTCACGGCTCTGCGTGTAGGTCGTGTTACGGATCAGCACGTCGATCTCGTTGTTCTTCAACGCTTCGAAACGCTGCGCGGCGCTGAGCGCCGTGTACTCGACGGCGGTTGCGTCGCCGAGGACCGCGGCAGCGATCGACTTGCAGTAGTCCGAGTCGAACCCGGTGGCGCTGCCGTCTGCCTGCGTCTCGGAGAAGCCGACGGCCGAACCGCTGATGCCGCACTTGAGCGTGCCGCGGGCGATGACGGTGTCGAGCGTGCTCTCACCTGACGGTGTTTCTTGACCGGTGGCGACCGTGGTTTCGGTACCTCCAGCGGTGGTCGTAGTTGAGTCCTCGGAGCTGCTGCTGCCACAAGCAGCCGCAACGAGGGCGAGCACTGCAAACAGCAATGCAAGTCGTTTCATCATTCGGGATTACCCCTCTCCTATTCCAACAATTCCTCCGCTCCCCGTTCTGGGGATGCGCATCCGCCCGACCCGAGCCGAGGGATAGCACGTCAACCTAGTCGCGCAGGGCGCACTCGGGCAAGCGAATGCGGTGAGCCACCCGACCGCCGCGTGCCGCTCCACCACCCTCATCTAGACTCCAGACCCACGATCAAAGGGAGACGACATGCCGGCCACCGTGATCCTGGGCGCCCAATGGGGCGACGAGGGCAAAGGGAAGATCACCGATCTCTACTCCCAGAACGCCGACGTCGTCGTCCGGTATCAGGGGGGCAACAACGCCGGCCACACGATCGTCGTCGACGGCGAACGATTCGCCCTGAGCCTCATCCCATCCGGCGTGCTCTACCCCCAGGTCACTCCGGTGATCGGCAACGGGACCGTCGTCGACCCGGGTGTCATGCTTGCGGAGATGGATGCACTCGAGGCGCGCGGCATCGATCCGTCGCGGGTTCGGGTCTCGAGCAACGCGCACGTCATCATGCCGTACCACCGCAAGCTCGATGCGATCCTGGAACGGTTCCTCGGCAAGCAGCAGATCGGGACGACGAAACGGGGGATCGGGCCCGCCTACATGGACAAGTACTCCCGTTTCGGGATTCGCATGCAGGACCTCTTCGATCCGAAGATCTTCCATCAGAAGCTCGAAGTCGTCCTCAAGGACAAGAACAAGCAGCTTCAGAAGGTCTACAACCAGTTGCCGCTCGATCTCGATGACATCTATGAGGAATATCTGGGCTACGCCGATCGGCTCCAGGACCATGTGACCGACACGTCGCTGCTGGTCTGGGAAGCGATCCACGAAGGCAAGAACGTCCTCTTCGAGGGAGCACAGGGGACGCTGCTCGATATCGACCACGGCACCTACCCGTTCGTGACGTCGTCGAACCCGACGGCGGGCGGGGCAACGACCGGTTCCGGCATCGGGCCGCGGGACATCGATCGTGTGATCGGAGTGGCCAAGGCCTACATCACTCGGGTCGGCACGGGGCCGTTCCCGACCGAACTCCACGACGAGACCGGCGAACGCATGATCGAGATCGGCGGAGAGTACGGCGTCGTCACCGGACGTCGCAGGCGCACCGGTTGGCTCGACGCGGTGGCGTTGCGTTACTCGGCCAGGGTGAACGGATTGACCGACATCGCTCTCACCAAACTCGACATCCTGTCGAACTTCGACACGTTGAAGATCGGCATCGCCTACGACTCGCTGGGTGAGCGGTACAACGAGTTCCCGCGCCAGCAACGCGTCCTCTACAACTGCCATCCGGTGTACGAGGAGCTCGACGGATGGGGTGAGGACATCACCGGCGTCCGGACCTACGAGGATCTGCCCGATGCCGCGAAGGCCTACGTGGAGCGGATCGAGGAATTGGCCGGTGTGCCCGTCTCGTCCATCGGAGTGGGCCCGGGACGGGAAGCGACCATCGACCGACCGCTGCCGTGATCGAGCGCTACTCGCTTCCGGAGATGGCCGCCGTCTGGAGCGAGGAGCGCAAGCTCGCCGTCTGGAAGGAAGTCGAGAGTCTCGTCGTCGAAGCCTGGGTGGAACTCGGCGTGGCCCCGACGGAAGCAGCGGAGGCAGTTCGCCGTGCACCGGAGGTCGATCCGGTCGCCTGGAAGGAACGCGAAGCGGTCACGCATCATGACGTGGCGGCCTTCGTCGACCTCCTCGCCGGATCGGTCGACACGGGAGGCGAGTGGGTCCACTTCGGCCTGACCTCCTCGGACGTGCTGGATACGGCACTCGGCGTCCTCCTGAGGGACGCAGCCGACCTCGTGCTCGAACGGATCAAGTCCCTGTTCGGCATCGTTAAGGAGCGTGCGTTCGAACACCGAAACACGGTGATGGTCGGCCGCACCCACGGCATCTGGGCGGAGCCGACGTCGTTCGGTCTGAAGCTCGCCACGTGGGCATTCGAACTCGAACGGGATTTCCGGCGGATGCAAGCCGGTCGCAACAGCGTTGCGGTCGGGAAGATCTCCGGCGCCGTCGGCACCTACGCCCACACGCCTCCGCAGGTCGAGGCGTTCGTGTGTGACCGTCTCGGCATCGGCATCGAACCGGCGTCGACGCAAGTCACCCACCGGGACCGCCACGCCGAACTCCTCACCGCCATCGCCCTCACCGGTTCCTCACTCGAACGCTTCGCCACCGAGATCCGTCATCTCCAGCGAAGCGAAGTCCGCGAAGTCCGGGAATCGTTCGGTTCCGGCCAGAAGGGTTCGTCGGCCATGCCGCACAAGCGCAACCCGATCGCTTCGGAGAACGTGACCGGTATCGCCCGGCTTCTCCGCGGTTACGCCTCGGTCGGCATGGAGAACGTGGCGTTGTGGCACGAGCGGGACATCAGCCACTCATCTGCCGAGCGCATCGCCCTCCCCGACGCCACGGGCCTCCTCGATTATGCGCTGGCCCGTATGAACCGAATCGTCGAAGGACTCGTCGTGGACACGGACCGGATGACCACGAATCTCGAGGCGACCCGCGGCCTCGTCTATTCCCAGGCCGTGCTGCTTGCCCTGACTTCTAGCGGTCACAGCCGCGACGACGCCTACCGGATTGTGCAACGCAACGCGATGGCGACCTGGGACGACGGGGGCACGTTGCGCGACCGGCTCGCCTCCGATCCCGGGTGCGATCTCACGGACGCCCAGTTGGGCGAGTGTTTCTCCGCGGAGCGGTTCCTCCGAAACACGGGCGTCGTTTTCGACCGATTGGCAGCCGTCGAGCTCTGATCAACGCTCCGGCCGCTGCCGCACGGTACCGACCGGGCGTCTTGTTCTCCGCTCAGATCGCGACCGGGTTGATCGACGGTTCCCGCCCCGGAGTCGCGACGGTCAGCGAGACGGCCGCAACCGCTCCGACGATGAGGACGAGGCCGAGGATCTGCGTGGCGCCGAGCGCCTCTCCGAGAATGACCCATGCCGTCACACCCGCTGCCACCGGTTCGATGGTGATGACGACACCGATGATCCGAGCCGGAACCCTCGAAAGCGAACCGATTTCCAGCGAGAGCGGCAGAGCCATCGCCACGGTCCCCAGGATCACGACCGCCCAGATCACCGTCGCATCCGACGGCATCGGCATCGACCAGGGACGAGCGACGACGAACCCCACAGCACCACCGATGGCGATCGCACCTGCTGCGAGCGGAAAGCCTCCGACGATCGCCCCAACATGCTGACTCAAGCGCAGATAGAAGGCGAGGAACGCGGCAGCGCCGAGACCGGCGAGCACACCGCCGATGTCGACCGTCTCCATGGTTCCCAATTGGACCAGGAGAGCCACGCCGATCACCGACGTCGCAACGGCGGCCCAGGTGATCGGCCGGGGATGAGCGTGGCCGGCCACCCGATCCCAGATCACCACCATCACGGGTGCGAGGAACTCGAGCCCAACGGCGGGACCGACACCGATGCGACTGATCGCGACGTAGAGAAAGCCATTCAGCACGATCTGAAGTACCCCGACAAGCGCTACCCCGATCGGAGCACGTCGAATCGCCGATCGGTAGGCGATCGCCCACGGCAAGAGGCAGAGTCCGGCAACGGCGATCCGCAGGGATGAAAGCCTGAATGGGTCGATGTCGTCGATGATGAACCCGACGAGCGTCGCGCTCACTCCGAAGATGATCCCTCCGACCGTCGCCATTGTGATGCCGACGGCGGTTCGGCTCATGGTGTTCCTCCGAGGACGACGGCGCGGCCGCTTCAGTCGTTCCTCGGGAATCCAAGGTCGACGGTGCTGGTCGACGGGTCGGGCCAGCGACTCGTGACGACCTTGTTCCGTGTCCAGAACTTGAACCCTTCGGGTCCGTACATGTGGGTGTCACCGAACAGCGACTCGCCCCATCCGCCGAACGAGTAGTACCCGACGGGAACGGGGATCGGCACGTTGACTCCGACCATTCCGGCATCGACGTCGAAGACGAACTGACGGGCGGCGCCGCCGTCGCGGGTGAAGATCGCGGTGCCGTTCCCCCACTTGTTGTCTTCGATCAGTTTGATGCCTTCTTCGTACGTGTCGACCCGCACGACGGAGAGGACCGGTCCGAAGATCTCGTCCGTGTACACGGTCATCGAGGGGGTGACCCGGTCGATGAGCGTCGGTCCGAAGTAGAACCCGTCACCTTCGTATTCGATCTCGCGGCCATCGACCACCACGTCGGCACCCGCCTCGGCCCCGGCGGCGACATACCCGGCCACCCGTTCACGATGCTCGGCGGTCACAAGGGGACCCATGTCCGTATCCGGCTGATCACCGGGACCGACGTTGAGCCCGGCCATCCGCTCGGTGATCGCCTCGACGAGCGGATCGGCGACATGGCCGACGGCAACGACGACGGCGATCGCCATGCATCGTTCGCCCGCCGATCCGAAACCGGCGTTGACGGCTGCGTCTGCGGCGAGGCCGAGATCCGCATCGGGGAGAACCAGCATGTGGTTCTTGGCCCCAGCGAGCGCCTGAACCCGCTTGCCGTGGGCATTCGCCGTCTTGTGGATGTAGCGGGCGACGGGGGTCGATCCGACGAAACTGACTGCCTTGACGTCCGGGTGCGTGAGGAGTCGCTCGACGGCGACCCGGTCGCCCTGGAGCACGTTCATGACACCCGGGGGGAAGCCGGCTTCCTGCATGAGTTCGGCGATGTAGAGCGACGCGGCTGGGTCCTTCTCGGACGCTTTCAGAACAAAGGTGTTCCCTGCTGCGATCGCCATCGGGAACATCCAGAGCGGCACCATGGCGGGGAAGTTGAACGGGGTGATGCCGACGGCCACACCGAGCGGCTGGCGGATCTCGTACACATCGACACCCGTCGAGGCCTGTTCGGTGAACCGGCCGGCGGTCGCGGTGGCGACGCCCGCAGCGAATTCGATGTTCTCGAGGCCGCGGGCGACTTCGCCGTCTGCGTCCGGGAGGGTCTTGCCGTGCTGTGCCGATACCAGACGTGCGATCTCGGCACGGTTGGCGTCGACGAGTTCACGGAACCGGTACATCAGCCGGGACCGCACAGCGAGCGACGTGGCGCGCCATGCCGGAAATGCCGCGGCCGCGGCTGCAACGGCGGCGTCGGTCTCCTCGACGGTGGCCATGTCGACCTCACCGGTCTGCTCCCCGGTGGCCGGGTTGAACACGGGTCCGTGGCGGCCCGACGTGCTCTCGACGGTGACGCCGTTAATCAAATGATGGAAGCGTTCCACGGTGGTCCCTCTCGGTGATGGAGTCGGCGCGATGATATCGCCGGCGGCGTTGATCGCTTCCGTCTTCAACGATCGTGCACCTCCACGCATGGAGTACCGTTCCCGCATTGGCATATCACCAAGGAGCAAGCCATGGCCTCGAACGAATCCATTCACGAACGACGCCTCAACGCGGTGCCCCGAGGATGGGGTTCGATGTATCCGATCTACGTGGATCGCGCCGCCGGCTCAGAGGTCTTCGATGTCGACGGCAACCGCTTCATCGACTTTGCAGCGGGGATCGCCGTGGTCAACACCGGCCATCTCCATCCGAAGGTGAAAGCAGCGGTCGTCGAGCAAATCGATCACGTCAGCCACACGTGTTTCATGATCACCCCGTACGAACCGGCGGTGGCGCTCGCCGAACGCCTCAACCACCTCGTCCCGGGCGATACGCCGAAGAAGACGCTCTTCATCAACTCGGGCGCCGAAGCCGTTGAGAACGCCGTAAAGATCGCCCGCTATCACACGGGTCGGCCGGGCGTCATCGCGTTCTCCGGCGGCTTCCACGGCCGCACGATGATGACGCTTGCGTTGACGGGGAAGGTCGCCCCGTACAAGCAGGGGTTCGGTCCGATGCCGGAGCCCGTCTTCCACGTCCCGTATCCGGATGCCTACCGGGGCATCACGGTCGACAACTCGCTCGATGCGATCGCTCACATCTTCAAAGAGGACGCCGGCCCGGATCAGATCGCCGCGATCATCGCCGAGCCCGTCCTCGGGGAGGGTGGCTTCGTACCCGCCCCGGCCGAGCTCTTCCAGCGGCTCCGGGACCTGTGCGACGAACACGGCATCGTTCTCATCTCCGACGAAGTCCAGACGGGTTTCGCCCGCACGGGCCGCCTGTTCGCCACCGAGTCCTTCGGGATCGAGCCGGATCTGATGACGCTGGCGAAGTCGCTTGCGGGAGGCTTCCCACTCTCCGCCGTCGTCGGCAAGGCCGAGATCATGGATACGCCGCACCCCGGCGCCATCGGCGGCACGTACGGCGGCAACCCGGTGTCCTGCGCGGCGGGTCTCGCCGTCCTCGACGTGATCGAGGAAGAGGGTCTCGTCGCACGAGCGAATGAGATCGGACGGCGGATCAAGGACCGGCTCGCCGCACTGGCGGAGAAGCACCCCGAAATCGGCGACATTCGCGGTCCGGGCGCCATGGTCGCCATGGAGATGGTGAAGGATCCCGAAACGAAGGAGCCGGCCCCCGAGTTGACGAAGGCGATCACTGCTGCGGCGGCAGAGCGGGGACTGATCCTCCTGTCGTGCGGCACGTACGGCAACGTGGTCCGGTTCCTCGCCCCGTTGACGACGTCGAACGAACTTCTCGACGAGGGCCTCGACAGCCTCGAACAGTCGATCGCTGCCGCCACCGCCTAAGTGCCCTGCGAACCCAGGGCTCGTACGCGCGTATAGGTGCTTCTACAGCCCAGCGTTCAGGCGACGTTTCTGAACCGTGCGCCGCAGAAGCACTCAATCGCACCGGCGAGCCCTGGGTTCGTACGCGTGTTGGGAGCGGTGCGATTTTGGCGGTCACGCGTGTGACATCATGGACGTATGACCGATAGCGATCCGGTTGTCCCGGCACAGGAGCAGAACGACGACGGCTTTCAGACCGGCCGGGTCGCCACGATCGCCGGCGGCCACGCCGTCCACGACACGTTCACGGCTTTCCTCCCGCCGCTCCTCCCGCAGTTCGTTGAGACGCTGTCGCTATCGAACACAGCGGCCGGCTCCCTGTCATCCTTCTTGCAGATCCCGTCGCTGCTCCAGCCGGTGATCGGCCATCTCGCAGACAAGACGACGCTGCGATGGATCGTCATCCTCGGACCGGGCGTGACGGCAACGCTGATGAGCTTCCTCGGGTGGGCACCGGGATACTGGGCGCTCGCGCTGATGCTGCTCGCCACGGGTCTGAGCGTTGCAGCGTTCCATGCCACGGCGCCGGTTGCCGCCGGCTACCTCTCCGGGAACCGCCTCGGACGGGGGATGGGATTCTGGATGGTCGGTGGGGAACTGGGCCGCACGCTCGGTCCGATCATCGTGGTGACCGCCCTTGCGGTGATGTCGCTGCGTTCCCTCGCGTTCCTCTCCCTCGCCGGCATCGCCACCTCGGCAATCCTGTATTTCCGACTCCGGGACGTGCCACTGCGTACCCGTGACGACGGTGAGCAGATGCACTGGCGTCCGGCGGTGAGGGCGATGAAGGGCTTCATGCTGCTGCTCGCCGGGCTCGTCGCTCTCCGGAGCCTGATGGTGATGGCGACGACGATCTTCCTTCCCCTCTTCCTCGTCGAGAGCGGAACAAACGCCTGGCTCGCCGGCGCCGCACTCTCCATCATCGAGGCTGCCGGGATCGCCGGGGCATTCGCCGGAGGGTGGCTCAGCGATCAGGTAGGGCGAAGGGCGATCCTCATTTTCGGCCACATCGTGGCCCCGATCACGCTGCTGCTCTTCCTCTTCTCCGATGGATGGGTGCGCATCGCCATCCTCCCGCTGATCGGCCTCTCGCTCCTCTCGATTCCCCCGGTGTTGATGGCCATGGTCCAGGAGCGGTATCCCGATACGAGGGCGCTCGCCAACGGCGTCTACCTGTCGATCAGCTTCGCCATCCGCTCCATGGCCGCGATCGCATACGGAGCGGTCGCCGATGCGGTGGGTCTTTCGACGGCGATGGTGGTCGCCGCCATCGCCATGTTCGGTGGCCTGCCGCTGGTCCTGATGCTGTTCAAGCCCACGAGGAAGGCCGAGCGCCTGTAGTCGGCGCCCGGCCTCTCGTGTTGTCGATTCCCGCTGTGCTCAGCTTCGTGCTTCGACGAGTGCCTCTTCGAAAGCGGTGAGCGTCTCGGCCACGTCCTCATCGCTGTGAGCGGAGGAGATGAACCACGGTTCTTTGGCATCGTCCACGGGCATCACGCCGCGGTTGATCATTCCGAAGATCACGGACCCGTACAGTTCTTCGTCGTGGCCTGCCGTGTCTCGGAAGTTCTTCAACTCGCCCTCACCGAAGAAGATGGAGAACATCGACGGGTGGCCGATGATCTTCGCCGGCTCGGAGTGAGCCTCGCAGATCTTCTCGATACCGGCCATGAGCGCCTCGCCGGTCTTCGTGATCTTCTCGTACGGGACACCGGTCGCGAGTTCCGCAACGGTGACCTTCGTCGCCGCGGCACCGATCGAGTTGCCGGAGTAGGTCCCTGCCTGCATGACGCCGCCTTCAGCCCAGGCCGACATGATCTCGGCACGACCACCGATCGCTGCGATCGGGAACCCATTCCCCATCGACTTCGCGTACGTACCGATGTCCGGAACGATGTTGAAGTACTCGGCGGCACCGCCCAAGCCGAGACGGAACCCGGTCTTCACCTCGTCGAAGATGAGCATCGAGCCCCACTCTTCGGTGATGGCGCGAAGCCCCTCGAGGTACCCGTCTTCCGGCATGAGCCCGAACACATTCCCGAGAGCCGGTTCAACGATGATGGCGGCGATGCGATGGCCATCGCTCTTGAAGAGCTTCTCCATGAAGTCGAGGTCGTTGAAGTGGGCAATCCGGATGTAGTCGCGGATCGTGGACGGAACGCCGGACGACACTTCGTACGGCACCGGGGAGCGCTTGTTGCCGAGGTGACCGATCGGGGCACCCGCGGTCGAGTACCCGACGTAGTCGTGGGCACCGTGATAGGCGCCTTCGAACTTGACGATCAGGTCACGGCCCGTTACCGCCCTTGCGAGCCGGATGGCGTGCATCGTCGCTTCGGTCCCGGTGTTCGTGAAGCGCAACTCGTCGAGCCACGGGATGGCATCGCGCATCGCCTCGGCCGCTTCAACCTCGAGCGCGGTCGTCATGGCGAACACCGTTCCACGGGCGGCCGCTTCCGCCACGGCGTCCGCCACGGGCTTGTATCCGTGTCCCAGGATGATCGGACCGAACCCGAGCTGGTAGTCGATGTAGCGTTTGCCATCCATGTCGTAGACGTAGGCGCCTTCACCACGGTCGATGACGAGCGTGTCGTCATCGCCCCAGTAGCGGAATCCGCTCGACACGCCGTTGACCAGCGCCTTCTTGCCTCGGCCGAACCATTCGGCCGTCTTGGGGCCCTGCAAACTCATCTCTCTCACCTCTTGTCGGGAGCCGGCCGCTGCTTGTCGGCCGGCGGTGATCCGCCGCGATGATACCGAAGCGCACCCGCATGCTTGCTGTCCGGGGTTGTCGGCGGCGAATCGGCCCCCGGAGAGACCGGGTCGGACCGCACGCGCTAGAGTCCCGGCGCAGATCGACAGGTTGGCTATTCCGTGGTGTAGCAGCCCAAGAACGAAGAGAAGACGTCATGGCAGCAGCGGTCAGCATCAGGGGTGTGACGAAACGATTCGGTACGGACGTCACGGCGGTAAGCAACGTCACTCTCGATATCGTCGACGGCGAATTCTTCTCCCTTCTCGGGCCGTCCGGATGCGGAAAGACGACGATGCTGCGGATGATCGCCGGTCTCGAATTCCCGACGGAGGGGAGCATCCAGATCTTCGGTGAGGAATTGGCGCTGCGCCCCCCGAACAAGCGCCCGGTCAACACCGTCTTCCAGTCCTATGCGCTCTTCCCTCATATGAACGTGGAAAAGAACGTGTCATTCGGCCTCGAGATGCGCAAGGTCGACAAGGCCGAGATTGGCGAACGCGTCGCCGAGGCGATCGAAGCGGTTCACCTCAAGGGTATGGAGAAGCGGAAGCCAAGCCAGCTCTCTGGTGGCCAGCAGCAACGTGTTGCCCTCGCCAGGGCGCTCGTCAACCGCCCGAAGGTGCTGCTTCTCGACGAACCCCTCGGCGCCCTCGATCTCAAGCTGCGCCAGGCGATGCAGATGGAGCTGAAGGACATCCAATCCGAAGTCGGTATCACGTTCATCTACGTGACACACGACCAAGAAGAAGCGCTCACGATGTCGAACCGGATCGGCGTCATGAACTTCGGGAACCTGTTGCAGGTCGGCACGCCCGAGGAGATCTACGAGCGTCCCGTGAATCGCTTCGTCGCGGACTTCATCGGGGAGACAAACTTCATCAAGGGCACGGTCACAGACGACGGGGCTATTCGACTGACGAACGGCTCCGTCGTTCATGTCCGCACCGATGCTCCGTCGGGGGCGGATGTCACCATCACCCTGCGGCCGGAGAAGCTGCGAATCCACGCACTCGACGCCGACGACATCAATCCTGCTCGGAACCAACTCCCCTCAACCGTCACCCGCCGGCTCTACTACGGAGAGTCGATCTACTACGAGGTCGCCATCTCGGATGGAACGTTGCTGGACGTCCGGCATGAGAACATTCCCTCTCTGCGACGCTGGGATGTCGGGGACGAGGTGATCATCAGCTTCCATCGCGATGCGGGCGAGGCACTGCTGTCATGACGCTGCTCGACGATCGAACGTCGGAAGAAGCCAACCCCGAACTCGAGAAGAAGGCAGAACGCGCGGAGAGTTGGCGCGGCTTCTTCGTTGCGCTTCCCACATACGTCTTCCTCGTCCTGTTCTTCGTCCTGCCGCTCATCATCATCGCTGTGATCTCCTTCGCCGAGCGCAGCCGGACCGGAAAGCCCATCCTGGGCGAATGGACGCTCGAGTGGTGGATCAAGCTCGGAGATCCGCTTGTTCGATCCGTCACGTTCCGCAGTATCTGGCTCGCCTTCCTCAATACGGCGTTCTCCCTCCTTCTCGGCTATCCGTTCGCCTACTGGATCGCTACGAGGAAGAAGGCGATGACCCGCAACTTCCTCCTCGTTCTCGTCCTCATCCCGTTCTGGTCCAACTTCCTCGTGCGCACGTACGCGTGGCGGACGCTCCTCGATTCGAACGGAATGATCACGAAGATCGGAGAGGCCACAGGGCTGTGGGGCAAGATGCTCTTCACCGAACCGGCCGTCTTTCTCGGCCTCCTCTACGGCTACTTGCCCTTCATGGTCCTACCCCTCTATGCGGCAATCGAGCACCTCGACTGGAATCTCGTCGAAGCCGCCAGAGATCTCTATGCGGGCGCATGGAAAGCGTTCCGGAAGGTCACCCTCCCCCTGTCGATGCCCGGCATCATCGCCGGTTCCATTCTCGTGTTCATTCCCAGCCTCGGCGCCTACGTCACCCCGGATCTCCTCGGCGGATCGAAGACGACGCTGCTCGGCAACTACATCGTCACACAGTTCAAGTCGGGGAGAAACTGGCCGTTCGGTGCCGCCCTCTCCGTGACCATCCTCGTCATCATGATGATCGCCACCGTCATCTACTTCAAGAAGGGAGGGAAGACACTGTGAGCGTTCAACAAGGCACCGCCCACCGGCCCTGGGTCGATCGCATTCTCAGCATCAACGGCTGGATCATCTTCGGATTCCTCTACCTCCCCATCCTCATCCTCGTGATCTACTCGTTCTCCGACAGCAAGGTCGTCGGAATCTGGGGCGGATTCACGTGGAAGTGGTACGGCCGGATGCTCACGAATCCCGAGATGATGGGGGCGTTGGCGAACTCGGCCAAGGTCGCGATCGTCTCGACCGTCGTCTCGACCGTCCTCGGCACGATGGCCGCGCTCGCACTCGATCGGTACAGGAAGTGGCTGGGCAAGGGCGCCTTCGACGTGATCATGTACCTGCCGGTGATCATCCCCGAGGTGACGATGGGTGCCATGCTGCTCATCTGGTTCACACAGGTGCTCCCGATCAACCTCAGCATCTGGACGATCATCCTCGGGCATATCGCGTTCAGCGCGTCCTTCGTGGCGATCATCGTCCGAGCTCGTCTTGCGAACCTCGACGACTCCCTCGAGGAAGCGGCAATGGATCTCTACGCGAACCGGTGGACCACGTTCAGACGGATCACACTTCCGCTCATCATTCCCGGGGTTCTGGGTGGGGCACTGCTGGCTCTCACGCTCTCGCTCGATGATGTGATCATCACCGAGTTCGTACAAGGGCCCGGCGCCTCGCTCCTGCCGGTCTACGTGTTCGGTCTCATCAAACGGCAAGTCACACCCGAGATCAATGCCGTTTCAACGCTGATGCTCGGAATCTCGATGGTGCTCGTGTTCGTCTCCCTGGCATTCCAGGCGAGAGCGAACGCGAGCGGAAGCAACAAGGAGGAATAGCAAATGAGACGACTACTGATCCTGCTCGCTGTGGTGGCGATGCTCGCCGCCGCATGTAGCAGCTCGAGCGATGAGACGACCACCACCGCCGCCGGAGGGACGGACGAATCGACAACGACCGCTGCCCCCGCCGAGAGTGATCTCCAGGCGAAGGTAAACGCTTGCCAGCCCGGTGAGACCGACGGCGATCTGAACCTGTACAACTGGACCGAGTACATCCCGTACGGCTCGGCCGCCGAGGACTTCGAGGTCACCGACCTCGTCGCGAAGTTCGAAGAAGAGACCGGCGTGAAGATCGTCCAGACCTTCTACGAAGACAATGAGACGATGCTCGCCCAGATCGAGGCCGGCGGCGCACCGTACGACCTCATCGTGCCATCCGACTACATGGTCTCGACGATGGCCGATCCGGAGGTCAATCTGCTCGTTAAGGTCAACAAGGATGCCATCCCGAACCTGAAGAATCTCGATCCGCTGTTCACGAATCTCCCATTCGACCCGAACGGGGACTACTCGGTCCCATACCAGGCCGGCACGAGCGGCATCGGATTCTCGTTCGAAGCCCTCGACGCCGCAGGAGTCGACTACGAGAACGGCATCTCCTGGGGTCTCATCTTCGATCCCGAGATGAGTGCGCCATTCACCGGCAAGATCTCGATGCTCAACGATGAGCGGGAGACCCTCGGTGCGGCGCTGAAGTATCTCGGGTACTCGGTGAATACCACGAGCCAGGAGGAGCTCGATGAGGCAACGGCGATCCTGAAGGACGCGAATAGCCGGATCGCTGCATACGACTCGGCTGCCTTCGATGATCTCCTCATGTCCGGCGAGACCGTCGTCGCTCACGGTTGGAATGGAGGATTCCTCGGTTCATTCGACCAGGCGTCCACCGACGACTACGACGCCTACGAGTACTACGGCTACGCGGTCCCCAATGAGGGCGGCATCGTGTGGGTCGACCTCATGGCGATCCCGGTCACGGCCGAGCACCCGTGCACGGCGCTCACGTTCATGAATTTCATCCTCGATGCAGAGAACGGTGGAGAACTCACGAACTACACGTACTACATGAGCCCGAACCTGGCCGCCTACGAGTACATCGATCCCGAGATCCTCGGTGACGAGATGGTCTTCCCCTCTGAGGAGACGATGTCGAAACTCGAGTTCATCGCCGACGTCGGCGACTTCTCGCTCCAGTACTCCGACGCGTTCGCTGCGGCGAAGGGCTGATCAGAACAACGTCGATGAGGGAGGGGCGGCTCCGGCCGCCCCTCTTTGATGTCAGAGCCAGGAGCCAAGAGCCAAGAACCAGGAACCAGGAGCCAAGAACCAAGAACCAAGGCGCATGCCGGCGACCGGCGACTGGGGACTCTCTTCTACCATCTCCGTTATGAGCATCGCATTCGCCAACGGGACCATTCACGGACACCCAAACGCTTCGGCCGTCCTCGTCTCTGAGGGGAGGATCGCCAACGTCGGTGCCGACGACGTTGCGTCCGGCGCCGACGAGGTGATCGACCTCGCCGGACGGCCTCTCTTCCCCGGGTTTCAGGACTCCCACGCCCATCCGTCGATGGCAGGTCTCGAGTTGGTGTCCTGCTACCTCGCCGAGACCGATTCCGACGAGGCCGCTTATCTCGCGGTGGTCGCCGAATACGCCGCCCGGTCGGACAAGCCTTGGATCACGGGCGCCGGATGGTCGATGGAAGCCTTCGATCGGGGTATCCCGACTGCGGCCGCGCTCGATGCCGTCGTCTCCGACCGACCGGTCATGCTGTGGAATGCCGATCACCACGGCGTCTGGGTGAATACGAAGGCTCTCGAGATCGCCGGGATCACCGCCGATACACCCGATCCCGAGGATGGCAGGATCGACCGGGACGAGCGCGGGAACCCGATCGGGTCGCTTCAGGAAGGCGCCGCGGACCTCGTCGACCGTCACATCCCCAAACTCAGCGCGGAGGAACGAATCGAAGGGATCCTCGCCGGCCAGGCCTACGACCTCGCCCTCGGCATCACGGCCTGGCACGACGCCTACGTGGATCCGGCAACCCACGACGCCTATGTGACCCTCGATGGAAGGGGCGGGTTGATCGGCGCCGTCATCGGTGGTTTGTGGTGGGAACGAGACGGCGGGGAAGAACAGGTCGGAGAGTTCGTCGCCCGTCGTGATGCAACACCGACCGGCCGGTATCGGGCCACCGCCGTCAAGATCATGCTCGACGGTGTTGCCGAGAACTACACGGCGTCGATGCTCACTTCGTATCTCGATGGCAAGGGCACTCCGACGGGGAATCACGGGATCGACTTCATCGACCCGGACGACCTGAAGCGCTATGTCACGCTGCTCGACGCGGCGGGCTTCCAGTGCCATTTCCATGCGCTCGGTGACCGGGCGGTGCGCAACGGCCTCGACGCCATCGAAGCCGCGATCTCCGCCAACGGACAGCATGACCTGCGCCACCACCTGGCTCATCTCCAGGTCGTCGACCCTTCAGACATGCCCCGTTTCGCGGCTCTCGGCGCCGGTGCGAACGCCCAGCCGCTCTGGGCTCGCCACGAGGACCAGATGGATGTGTTGACCATCCCGTTCCTCAACCCGGATGCCGCCGGCCGGCAGTACCCGTGGCGTTCCCTTCTGGACGCGGGAGCGCCGCTCGGGTTCGGTTCGGACTGGCCGGTCTCGTCCCCGGACCCGCTGCTCGGTATCGGTACGGCCGTCTCCCGCACCCGCCCGGGCGCCAGGCCGGATCCCTTCCTCCCGGAACAGCGGATCACGATGGCGGAAGCGATCGCCGCCTACACGGTCGGCTCCGCGTGGATCGGCCACAGGGAGACACACACGGGCCGCATCAAAGTGGGTTTCGACGCCGACCTCGCCGTCGTCGACCGACCCATCGAAACGGCCGAAGACGCCTTCGCCGCGAGCGTGGACATGACGATGGTCCTGGGCGAGGTCGTGTATGAGAGGAGTAGAAAGTAGAAAGTGCAAAGTAGAAAGTAGAAAGTAGAAAGAAGGGCTGATCCGGTCTTTCTACTTTCTACTGG
>JANTHO010000016.1 GCA_024762335.1 Acidimicrobiia bacterium
GAAAGGTGAGGGGGTGGACGGTTCTTCGTCTCCACCACGCCAGTGGGGGAGACGCGATCGAGCTGTTGCTCGATCGCAGAGGGGGCATCCCGAGGACCCGTAGGAGCATCCGGTCTCCGTAGGGCTTTGCTGCCTCCGAGCATCCCCCTCTGCCCTCCGGGCATCTCCCCCACCTCGGCGGTGGGGGAGAATGGGAGTCGGTCCGGTGCCCCAGAGAAACCGGGGTCCGGGCGCCGCTAGCCGCAGCAGGACCGCCAGTCGGGGTTGTCGGGGGCGTCCTCTTCCCAGAGCCGCAGATGCGCCGTTATGGCACGGATCTGTTCCGACGTCAACGGGCCGCCGTAGTCGACCGAGTACGCAGCCATCAATGAGCCGGGGATGCCGACGGAGATCAGCGAGCTGATCTGGGCGTCCTTCGTCGTTGCGAGGAACTGCTGGGAGTTCAAGGCAGGTCCGACCCCGCCCTCACCGTTGGGGCCGTGGCAGGACGTGCAGTTCTGGGTGAAGAGGTCGCTGCCTTCCGCTGCGAGGTTCTCGTTCTGGGTTGCCAGAGCATCGGCCCTCGTCGTTGGCTCCAACCACAGGTAGAGCGGGAAGATCAGGATCATGATCGCCATGAAGACGAGCCCCCAGATCATCCACTTGTTCGTCGACTCTTCGAGGTTCTCGTCGTACGAGTGGTATGACATCAGGTGCGCTCCGTTCCGGGCGGCGGTCCGGGAGTGACTTCGGTTGTGTGGATCTCGATGACGCCGTCGACGATCTCAGTGGCATACGCGTCCATTCCGCGGGGTGCCGGACCTTCGACGTAGTCGCCTTCACGGGTGAACTTGGAACCATGGCAGGGACACTCGAAGCGGTTGTTCTCGTCGATGAACGGGACGCGGCATCCGAGGTGGGGGCACGTTTCGGAGAGCGCGAGGACCTCTTCTCCGTCGACGTTGACGAGGTAGCCCCGTGCCTCGGGCACCTCGAGGACGCCGGCTTCCGGGACCTCGTTCGGTGCGATCGTGCGAACGATCGCCGCGAACCCCGCCGCGAGCTGGGGCTTGAGCAGTCCCAACGTCGTGACGGCTCCTGCGGCGGCCATGAGGCCGAATCCGACCTTCCACGCCGCCGACAGGAACGAACGCCTGGATATCTCACTCATAGCTCACCATGCCATTCCTCCCAGGGCCACACCCACGACCAGTTCTCTCCTCTGAACATGAAGCCGATCAGGGTCAATGCGATCCACAGCACCATGAACACGGTGAATGCGGCTCGCGCGATCTGTCTCTTCCTGGGATCGAGAGAAGGATTTCGATCGACGTAGGGAAGCGCCACGAGACCCATGATGATGGCCCCGGGGACGAGGACGCCGGCCACCAGCGGATGGAAGTGCGCCAAGAGTTCCTGGAGTGCGGCGAAGTACCAGGGGGCCTTCTCCGGGTTCGGAGTGACCATCGGGTTCGCGAGTTCACGCAGGGGAGCGTTGAAGAACAGTGCGATCAGCATCACCACGAGGAGGACGAAGAGCACCGCGACCGCGTGACGGATCAGCAGGTGCGGGAACACCATGACCTTGTCTTCCGCCGCTGGTTCCTGTCTGTCTCCTACTCCCGGCTTGCCGGGAACGACTCCGAGGAGTCGCTGATCTCCGATGATCCTGGGGTTGTTGTCAAGCATCAGCGCCTCCCGGATCGGCATCCATCGTCAGCATCGAGTCCTTGCGCCAGCGCCAGATGTGGGCGGTCACCACGGCGATCAAGGCGACCGGAAGGACCGCCACGTGCAGCACGTAGAACCGCAGCAGGGTGGCCGAGCCCACCGTCGACCCGCCGAGGAGAAGCTGCTGGACCTGGTCACCGATGAGCGGGACGTAGGCCGCCATCGCAGTTCCGACGGTTACCGCCCAGTAGGCCAGCTGGTCCCACGGGAGCAGATAGCCGGTGAATGAGAGCAACAGGGTGAGGACCAGGAGCACGACTCCGATGACCCAGTTGACTTCCTTGGGCGGCTTGTATGCCCCCCGGTAGAAGACGCGGGCCATGTGGGCCGCGACCGCAAGGACCATCAGATGTGCAGACCAGCGGTGGACGTTGCGGAGGTACTGGCCGAAGATGACTTCCGTCTGTATCGCCTGAATGTCACCGTAGGCATTCGCCGGGGAGGGGACGTAGAAGAACATGAGGAAGATGCCGCTGACGAGAAGTGAGCCGAAGAGGGCGATCGACGCCACACCCAGAAAAGCCGTGTACTTGAACGTCAGCTCGATCTTGCGGACCTTCACCGGGTACAGGTGCAACAGGAAGTTGGACCAGTGCCCGGCGGCGCGATCACGCTCCGTCACCCTGTTCGGGGTGCGGAAGAACGATCGCCCGATGGTCGAGTTCCTCACTCGTTCGATGGTTTTCACACGGGTACTCCTAGCTTGGGCACTCCAACCCCTTCCCACACTGCCATGGACAGCGCATTCGGGGGGCAACGTTCGATGCACAGGCCGCAACGGATGCAGGCCGACTCGTCGAGCAGCAACGCGGTGCCGCCTTCCGGGTCGTTGATCTCCTCAGACGGCACCAGTGAGATGAGATCGAGCGGACAGACGTCGGCGCAGAGGGCGCAAAGCACACAGGCGTCGACATCGAGTTCGATATTCGCGAAACAGCGCAGGCAGCGGGCTGCTTCGCAACGGGCTTGCTGCTCGGTGAAGCCGAGTTCGACTTCGGCGAGGCCCATCCGACGATCCGTCGCGAGGACCGGGACGGAGATCCGCTGCTCCCGATCGTACGGGTCCGTGAGTCGATGGAACTGGGCGAGTTCGACCAGTTGACCCTTGACCTCGGGCTCTTGCTCCCCAGTGAATGCCGTGTGGATGTCGGCGGCGACCTTCCGCCCGTCGGCGATCGCCTCGATGAGCGTACGCGGCCCTCGGGCGGCGTCCCCACCTGCCCAGACGTTGTCGATAGAGGTGCGCAGTGTCGTGTCGTCGATCTCGATCGTCCTTCGGGGTGAAATGGCCGGGCCCGACGGTCCGAGCGCATCGATGTCGATGGCCTGGCCGATGGCGAGGATGACGGTGTCGGCTTCGAAAGATTTGACATCGTCGGGGTCGAAGACGGGAGCGAAACGGCCCTCCTCATTGAAGACGGAGACGACGCCGATCGTCTCGAGGCCCGTCACTTTGCCGTCTTCCGTGAGGATCCGTGCGGGACCGCGCCGGTGGATGAAGGTGATGTCTTCTGCCGCCGCTTCCTCCAGTTCGAACGGAGATGCGGGCATCTCCTCTTCGGATTCGAGGGAGAACACGGTCACGCTCGTCGCGCCCTCCCGTGCGGCCGTTCGTGCGACGTCGAGCGCTTCGGTCATCATCTCCGGGTCCTCGTCTCCGGTCTCCGGCAAACGGGCTTCCGCGGCGTAGTCCTCGCGTCGAAGCGCGGAGCGGGCGGCGTCCATGGCGACGTCGCCGCCGCCGATGACGATCACCCGCTCGCCGACGTCCACGTGGTAGCCCTGATTGACATTGATGAGGAACTCGATGGCCTTGAGCACGCCGTCGGCGTCGTGCCCTTCCATGTCGAGACCCCGCCCGAGGGATGCGCCGTAGGCGAGGAACAGGGCATCGTGGCGTTCACGGAGTTGGTCGAATGTGACGTCTTCACCGAGTCGGGTATTGAGGTGCACGTCGACTCCGAGGCCGACGATCGCGTCGAGTTCAGACTGAAGAAGCTCCCGATCCAGGCGGTATTCGGGGATGCCGAGCACCATCATTCCACCGAGTTGCGCCGTAGCCTCGTAGACCGTCACCCGATATCCGTGCCGGCGCAGGTCGTGGGCACACGACATGCCGGCGGGGCCGCCGCCGATGATGCCGACACTCTCGGTGCGGTCGGGGCCCTTGTGCGAAGCGACGGTCTTCCAGGTGTCGCTCCCCGCTTCGACACCATACTTCTCCGTGACGAAGCGTTTCAGGGCTCGGATGGCGATGGGTTGATCGATCTCTCCCCTCCGGCACGCGTCTTCACAGGGAGCGGCACACACGCGGCCACACACCGAGGCGAACGGGTTCGGGAGTCGTGCCGTCAGGTAGGCGAATTCGTCGTCGCCGTCGGCGATTGCTGCCACATACGCGCCGGCGTTCGTGTGGACGGGACAGGCTGCGAGACAGGGGATGTTCTCGTCGTAGAAGCTCAGCGGCTGCATCAGATGAGGCGTTCCTTCTGCGCAAGGCGCATTCCGACGAAAGCCACTGCGAGAGCGACGAACCAGACCCCGGACGCAATGAGCCCGAGGATCGTGTCCCACGTGGAAGGCGACATCAGACCAGAGTAGAGGTCGCGGATCACGGCTAGGGAGTTCGGTTCCATGAGATACGACGGGAACCAGACCGTGGCGATCACGATGTAGAGGACGATGACCGCCACTTTCAGCCACACCTGGGGCCTGGTAAAGGTGCCGTCCTCACCGCGTTTGGCTCCGAGCGGTCCGAGCATGGCAACGAGCGAAGAGCCGTCGGTTTCCGAAGATGAGGATGTGGACGAAACGTTGTCTGTGGACATGACTAAACCCTAATTGCCGTGGTCGACGTTACCCAAATAGCAGGGTCGAAAGACTCTACCAGATGTTGACTCTCGCACATGTGAGAGGCGGCCGCTCGGGGGAGCAGCCGCCTCTCATACCAACCGAATTCTGTTGTGCCTACTGGAGTGTCCTGAGATAGTCGACAACATCAGCGATCTCTTCGTTGGTCAAGGATGGGTTTCCGCCCTTCGCCGGCATGTCGACACCGGTCGTGTTGGCGGGGTCGGTCGTGGACCGTCCGGCGACGATGAACAATATGAGGTCCGCGTTCGATTGGGACTGGATGAATTCATTGTTGCGCATGTCGGGCCCGAGACCGTCGACGCCTTCGGCATTCTGCCCGTGGCAGGCGGAGCAGGTCGTCTTGAAGACTGCTTGCCCGTTGGCGGCACCACCGACATCGCCGCCGGTCGCGACCGTCGTCGTGGTCGTCGGGGTGCTCACATCCGAGTAGCCGCACGCAGCGGCCCCGAGGGCAAGTGCAGCCAGAAGCATCACCCATTTTCTGGTCTTCATCGTTTCACCTTTCATGGTTCTGTATCGTCCCCCGCACGGGCGGCCCAGCCGATCTGCACCGTACCCGACATCGTCCCATCGCGTGCCGTATCGACGCGCAGGGTCCGAAGACTCTATCAGTGTACCGAACGGGGGGTCGGTCGCGTCAAGCGATCGGGGCGCCGACGAGGGGTGCCGTTTGCTCCTGGTGACGCAGCAAACCGATAACCAGGCCTTCGCACACTGCCTGCCAGGATGCGTCGATGATGTTCTGATGCACGCCGATCGTCCCCCAGGACCCCTCGCCGTCGCTGTGCCGGCAGAGCACCCGCACACGGGCCGCCGATCCGTCGGACGAATCGAGGTCGCGAACGCGATAGTCGGTGAGGCGAACCCCGGCCAGATGCGGGTAGGCGTCACAGAGTGCCGCACGCAACGCCCCGTCGATCGCCGCGACGGGACCATCGCCCTCCCTCGTCGTCACGATCCGCTCGCCGTTCACCGTGACCTTCACCGTTGCCTCGGCGGTCACTTCGCCGGACCGATGCTCGACGAAGACCCGGTAGGACTCCAGATCGAAGAACGGCTGAATCCACCCCTGCACGTCGCGGACGAGAAGCTGGAACGAACCGTCTGCAGCCTCGAAGTGGTAGCCGTCGTGTTCGAGATCCTTGACCCGGTCCACGACGGTCTGCGCCTCCTCAGGAGACAGGTCGACACCGGTGTCGCGTGCTTTGGCGAGGATCGTGGACCGCCCGGCGAGTTCGGACACGACCATACGCGTCGTGTTGCCGACCGCCGAGGGAGAGAGATGCTCGTAGGCATCGGGGCGTCGGGCAAGCGCCGATGTGTGCAGGCCGGCTTTGTGTGTGAATGCCGACGTGCCGACGAACGGCGTGTGGGCGTCGAGCGTCAGGTTGATGTACTCCGCGATGTGATGCGATGCGGTCGTTAGGTGAGGCAGTCGGTTGGTGGGGATCGACTCCAACCCCATTTTCAGCGACAGGTTCGGGATCACGGAGCAGAGGTCGGCATTCCCCGTGCGCTCGCCGTAGCCGTTCATGCATCCCTGCACCTGCACGACGCCGGCGCGGACGGCGGCAAGACTGTTCGCAACCGCTGTTCCCGAATCGTTGTGGAAATGACATCCGAGCGCGGCTTCGGGAACGGCCGCACCGACCTCGCCGACGATGCGCCCGGCATCGAAGGGCAGCGTCCCTCCATTCGTGTCGCAGAGAACGACCCGCTCGGCACCCGCTTCATGTGCCGCCCGGACCGTGGCGAGAGCGAAGTCCGGATTCGACCGGTAACCATCGAAGAAGTGTTCCGCATCGAAGAACACCCGTTTCCCGACCGAGCGAAGATACCGGACCGAGTCGGCGATCATCTCGATCGCCTCGTCGAGCGTCGTGCGGAGCGCATGTTCGACGTGGTAATCCCAGGACTTGCCGACCAGGCACACGACGTCCGTGTCGGCGGCGACCAGAGCCGCGAGTTGGGCATCATCGGCGGCATCGGCGCCGGCGTGCCTCGTCGAACCGAAAGCGACGAGCGTCGCCGTCTCGAGATCGAGTTCGGTCTTGGCCCGACGGAAGAACTCGTCGTCCTTCGGGTTCGCTCCCGGCCAACCACCCTCGATGTAGGCCACACCGAGGTCGTCGAGGAGCCGGCTGATGGCCAGTTTGTCGCCGGCGGTGAGTGAGATGCCCTCCTGCTGGGTTCCGTCTCTCAGGGTCGTGTCGTAGATCTCGATCGTGGTCATGGTGTGTTGTGCTCCGGATAGAGAAAACCCCCCGGCGAGCGGAGGGTTGCGGGCGCACACGGGTTCGTGTGCGCCTAGGTGATGATGATCGCGAAGTTGCGTGCGTCGGTCATGGGTCGGTGAGTATGGTCGATCGGGGTACGTACGTCAACGGTCGTGTACACAGCTTCCGCGCGAACGATGACGGCCTCGGGTTGCTGAGGCACCTGTTGCCCGGTCGGACTGGTACACCTATCCTGGCCGTCATGCAGAAACGGTGCGTCTGGCGGTTCGAGCGTACATAGGGTTCGAGCGTGCCAGGACGATTCCGACGCCGGAGCCCCGAGGCCCGGCGTTCTTTCATGAGGAGGAACGGTGACAGAGCAGAAGAAGACGGTGTTCTCCGGTGTCCAACCGACCGGTGCGATGCACTACGGGGGCTATCTGGGGGCGTTCCGAAACTGGGTTGCACTCCAGGAAGACGACGCGTACGACGTCATCTACTGCATCGTCGATCTCCATGCGATGACGGTTCCATACGATCCCCACGAGTTCAGCCGCCGGCGACTCGAAACGGCGAAGATGGTTCTCGCTCTCGGCATCGACGCGGACAAGTCGCTGTTGTACATGCAGAGCCAGGTCCCCCAACACGCTGAACTGGCGTGGATCCTCGGCACGCTCACACCGACCGGTGTTCTCAACCGGATGACGCAGTACAAAGACAAGGTCGAAAAGGGCATCCCCTCCAGCCTGGGCCTCTACTCATACCCGGTTCTGATGGCGGCCGACATCCTGCTGTTCCATGCCGATCTCGTTCCGGTGGGTGACGATCAGAAGCAGCATCTCGAGATGTCGCGCGATCTCGCGGCCCGGTTCAACAACCGGTTCGCCGAAGTCTTCCCGATCCCGGAGCCGTTGATTCCGGAGACGTCGGCTCGCGTGATGTCGCTTGCCGATCCGACTTCGAAGATGTCCAAGAGCGACCCCAACCCCAAGAACCGGATCAATCTCGACGACACGCCGGATGTCATCCGCAAGAAGATCAAGTCGGCCGTGACCGACTCCGATCCGGTCGTTCGCTACGACATCGAGACGAAGCCCGGGATCTCAAACCTGCTCGAGATCATGTCGGCGACGACCGGTCGTTCGATCGAGAGCCTCTCCGACGAGTTCGGAACGGGTGGGTACGGACGGTTCAAGGAAGCGGTGGCGGAAGCGATCGTCGCGGAGTTGGCGCCCGTCCGGATGAAGCTCGAGGATCTCGACGACGCTGAAGTCGCTCGCATTCTTCAGAAGGGCGCGCTGGATGCCAGGACCTCCGCCGAGCGGTTCCAGCAGCAGGTCCGGGACGCCGTCGGTCTCGGCAGGATCGAGTAGCGGCCTTCGCTCCGCCGAATCTGAGCGCCGTGCACTGAGTACCCTGCCGGGTAACGGCCCCAACATTCGAACGGAAGGCATGTCCCAATGGAGATCGACATCGGCATCGCAAAGTCGGGTCGGCGGGCCTACGGGTTCGACGACATCGCCATCGTCCCCTCCAGGCGGACTCGGGACCCCGAGGACATCGATCTGACCTGGGAAGTGGACGCGTTCACCTTCGATCTCCCACTCCTGGCGGCGGCGATGGATTCGGCGGTCGGCCCGCAGACGGCGATCGAGATTGCCCGATTGGGCGGCCTGGCGGTGCTCAACCTCGAAGGACTATGGACGAAATATGCCGATCCCGGGCCGGTGTACGAAGAGATCGCCTCGCTCCCGGACGATCGCGCCACGAGACGAATGCAGGAACTGTACGCCGCGCCCGTCGACCCGGATCTGATCACGCAGCGGGTCGCTGAGATGAAGAGCGCGGGGATCATCGCCGCAGCGAGCCTCACCCCGCAGAACGTCACACGTCACATCGATGCGGCGAAAGCCGGGGGACTCGACGTGCTCGTCGTGCAGGGAACCGTCGTGTCCGCAGAGCACGTGTCGTCGACGACCGAGCCGCTCGACCTGTTCAAGTTCATTCGCGAGGTCGAGATGCCCGTCATCGTCGGCGGCGTCGCCTCCTACTCCGGCGCCCTCCACCTGATGCGAACCGGTGCCGTTGCGGTCCTCGTGGGTGTCGGGCCCGGCGCCGCATGCACGACGCGTGCGGTTCTCGGAATCGGTGTGCCCCAGGCGACCGCGATCGCTGATGCTGCGGGGGCGAGAACGCGATATCTCGAGGAGACCGGTCGGTACGTTCACGTCATCGCCGACGGTGGCATGCGGACCGGTGGCGACATCGCCAAAGCCATCGCCATGGGGGCCGATGCCGTCATGCTCGGTTCACCATTCGCTGCAACCACGGAGGCGCCGGGGAGAGGGATGCACTGGGGGATGGCGACGTTCCATCCGACGCTGCCTCGCGGCTCGCGGGTCCGCGCCGGGGAGATCGGGACGATCGAGGAGTTGCTCGTCGGTCCCGCACACGAGAACGACGGAAGAAGGAACCTCTTCGGTGCGCTGCGGACTTCGATGGCGACCACCGGCTACGCCAACGTGAAAGAATTCCAGAAGGCTGAGGTAATGGTTGCGCCGGCGCTCCAGACGGAGGGGAAGCGGCTGCAGCGGTCACAAGGCGTGGGGATGGGCTGACGATGGCGGCAACCGCCACCGGGCACGCTTCCGAAGGTGATTTCGACCGCGTGCTCGTCGTCGATTTCGGCGCCCAGTACGCCCAGCTGATCGCACGCCGTGTCCGGGAAGCCCATGTCTTTTCAGAGATCGTGCCGCGAGATATCTCCGCGGAGGCGGTCGCCGACAGATCACCGGTCGGGATCATCCTGTCCGGCGGACCGGCATCGGTGCATGAGACCGGCGCCTACGGAATCGACGAAGCGATCTTCGATCTCGGAATCCCCGTCCTCGGCATCTGCTACGGCCACCAGGTGATCGCAAGTGAACTCGGAGGGACGGTCGAGCGGAACGACATCGCGGAGTACGGACCGGCGGAACTGACCGTTGTGGGCGACTCGCTGATGTTCTCGGGATTGCCCGACGAGCAGCCCGTCTGGATGAGCCATCGCGACGCGGTCACCGAACCCCCAGCCGGTTTCACGGTGACCGCGTCGACAGCCGACTCTCCCGTCGCCGCGATGGAGGATGCGGCCAGGGGCCTCTTCGGTGTGCAGTTCCACCCCGAGGTGGTGCACACCCCGCGGGGCCAGGAGTTGCTCAAGCGATTCCTCTTCGATGCCTGCCGGGCACGACCGACGTGGACACACGCCGGGATTATCGAGCAGTCCGTCGCTGCCGTCCGCGAGGAGGTCGGCAGCGGCACCGTCATCTGCGGTCTTTCTGGAGGAGTCGATTCTTCGGTGGCCGCCGCTTTGGTGCACAAGGCGATCGGCGACCAGCTCGTCTGCGTGTTCGTCGATCACGGTCTGCTCCGCAAAGGTGAAGCCGAACAGGTCGAGAAAACGTTCCGTCGCACGTTCGCGATGAACCTGATCCATGTCCAAGCGCAGGATCGGTTCCTGGAAGCGCTCGAGGGGGTCACCGATCCGGAGCGGAAGCGCAAGATCATCGGGGAGATGTTCATCCGGGTGTTCGAGGAGGTTGCTGCCGAGGTCTCCGACGCGGCGTATCTGGTCCAGGGAACCCTGTATCCGGACGTGATCGAGTCCGGTACAAAGGACGCAGCGAAGATCAAGAGCCACCACAACGTGGGGGGTCTCCCGGAGGACATGACCCTGTCACTCATCGAGCCGTTGAGGGACCTGTTCAAGGACGAGGTCCGGGCCGTCGGAGAGGAGTTGGGTCTCCCCGAGGAGATCGTGTGGCGCCAACCGTTCCCCGGTCCCGGTCTCGCGGTGCGCATCATCGGCGACATCACCGAAGAGCGACTCGACATCCTTCGGGAAGCGGACGCGATCATCCTCGACGAGGTTCACCGGGCCGGCCTGTACGGGGAGCTGTGGCAGACGTTCGGTGTACTGCCGGCGATCCGCACCGTCGGTGTCCAGGGCGACGGCCGGACGTACGCCTATCCGCTGATCGTGCGTGCGGTGACGTCCGACGACGCCATGACCGCCGACTGGGCTCGGCTCCCCCACGACGTCCTCGCATCCATCTCGTCCCGTGTGATCAACGAGGTGCCCGGCATCAACCGGGTCGCGTACGACGTCTCGCCGAAACCCCCGGCCACCATCGAGTGGGAGTAACCCGACACGAACCCAGGGTTCTCTGCTTTGTATGTGACGTTGTGAGCCCGCGGTTCGCAGGGCCCTTCCATTCCGCGGGCCCGGGACGCCAAATAGGGCGCAGAGAACCCTGGGTTCGTGTCGGGTAGCGCTCAAGGAGGGGGAGGGGACGGTCGATATCTGCATCACGGTCTGATGTGGACTTCGAGGTACTTCCGTGAACTGGAACGATGATCCAGAGCTGCAGAAAATGTTCGTCGACGAGGTGTCCGAGCGATCCGCGAGGCTCGTCGACGGCGGTCGTTCGCTCCGGGCCGGAACGCTGACATCGCAAGAAGCCGGTGATCTCATGCGCGAAGGTCACACCATCAAGGGAACGGGCCGGGTCATGGGATACGACGATGTCGCATCGGCGGGACTCATGCTCGAGATGCTCTGGCGATGGATCCAGCACGGAGACATCGAACCGGCTCCGCTCTTCGGCAGGCTGCTCGAGGGCCTCGGGGCGGCGATTCCCCGTGCCCTGGAGGACCCCGCGGAACTCATCGAAGCGATGTCGGCAGTCCACGAGTTCTTCGAAGATCAGTCCCTTCCCGAGGAGCTCCCGCCGCCTCCCGCGGCTCGGTCGGAACCCATGCCCGCGGCATACGAGAATTCAGAGTCAGAAGCCGTCCAGCCCCGAGGGACGCCGATCGAGCCGACCACGGTCGACACTGCCGGTGTCGCCGCCGCGGCCGGGCCGGCGGACCAGACCGCCGTATCTTCCCAGGAAGCGTTCGCAGATCTTCGTCGATCGATGGCCGACGACTTGTCGATTCCGAAACCCGGCGTGCCGACGCAACCCAACGTCATCGTGGATGATGTCGTCACGTTCGGGCGTCAGGCGCCCACGACCGAGCCGTCAGAGTCTCCGGTCTCGCCGCAGCAACCGGCGATGCCTCCGCCGATCGTTGATGGAGGAGCCGGTTCCGTCATCGCGTTTCCCCACTCCGACGGAACCGTTGAAGCGGCTCCGTCACCGCAAAGCTCTGAGAGCGAAGGCCATACATCTGTCGATCGTGCCGATGTCGTGGTTCTGCCATCGAAGAAGAAGCGCCGGACCCCGTCCGAGTCTGAAGCGGGTGATCTCGGCGGGCTCATCGGTGCGGTCCAGTCGTGGGCCGCCGAGGAGGCAATCTCCGTCAACGCAGGGCGCCTCTACGGGCTGGTCGATCACATCGTGTCACTCCGGATGGATGTCGACGCCGTTCGGGACCAACTCGTCGAACTCGCACAGGTGGCTGCAGCGGATCCGTTCTTCGCCGAGCGGATTGCGGCCATCGCCGATGGGATCGCTCCGATCCTCAAGGCTTCGGAAGAGATCGAAGCCCGGTCATTGGGGCTTGCCGCGGAGCCGCTCCGACGCGTCACGAATACGTTGCCGCAACTCGGCCGGTATCTGAGCCGAAAGACCGGAAAGGAACTTCGCGTCGAACTGGTCGGCGACGACGTTCTCGTCGACCGGAAGGTTCTCGAACTGCTCGGCGATGCGATCCGCCAGCTCGTCGTGAACGCCGCCGTGCACGGCATCGAGGACATGGACACGAGGCTGGGGGCCGGGAAGCCGGGGACTG
The DNA here is from genome assembly GCA_024762335.1 of Acidimicrobiia bacterium. Lineage (GTDB taxonomy): Bacteria > Actinomycetota > Acidimicrobiia > Spongiisociales > UBA5794 > JAHEEL01. Next base: position 12,579 of record JANTHO010000016.1, read on the forward strand.
GGACGATCCGCATCGAGGCGAACCAAGCAGATGTGAATCTCGAAGTGACGGTCAGCGACGACGGTCGCGGGATCCACTGGCAGTCCGTGGCCGACAGGGGGTCGACGCTGGGTCTCCTCGACGCCGATTCCGAACTCTCTCCTGAGGCCCTGCGGTCGCTCCTCTACCGTTCGGGGTTCTCGACTCGGGACAATGAAGACGAATTGGCCGGTGACGGCGAAGGGCTGGCGATCGTACGAGATGCGGTCGACGCGGTGAACGGGTCGATGACGCTGCAGAGCATTCCCGGGGAGAGGACGACAGTATCGCTGGTCGTGCCCACACACCAGGCGATGCAGAAGGCACTTCTCGTCGAAGAGGGAGGGATCGTCTGGGGGATCCCGGAGACGGCCGTATGCGACATCGTCGAGATGAGATCGGCTGTGATCGCCGTCACCGACAACGAAACGGTCCTCGAGCGGATCGAAGGCAACGTTGCGTTCGCCTCATTCGGGAGCTTGATGGGGCTGGCATCCGACGGCGTCCCGGCGTTCGTCGTCGTCGTTGAGAGCGCGGTCGGCCAGGTGGCGCTCGGTGTCGAGAACGTGGTGGGCACGCGTCGGGTTGCCCCAAAGGAGATCGGGCCGGTGCTTGCCGACGCCGATGCCATCACCGGTGCCGCGCTCCTCGGCGGAGAAGAGGTCGTGCTGCTCGTCGACACGACGGAACTCGCCGAGCGTCAACGCGACGCCGCATCCGAAGGCCCCGTGTTCGCACCCGCAAAGGTTCTCATCGTTGACGACTCTCGCGGAGTTCAACAGGTCGTGTCCTCAGCGCTTGCGACCAGCGGTTTCAACACTTCGGTCGCAGCCAGCGTCGCCGAGGCACTCGGCGCGCTCCACTCGGGATCGTTCGACGGACTCGTCGTCGACTTCTCGATGCCGCGCGCGGACGGCGTTGCCCTTGCCCACATGGTTCGTCAACGTCACGGAGATCTACCGATAGTGATGCTCTCCGGTGTCGCCGAGGGCGAGGACATCGACCGGGCCCGAGAAGCCGGGGTCGACGCGTTCTTCGGCAAGGACGACTTCCGTGAGGGCGGTCTCGCCGAGAAACTCAGAGAGCTGATCAGTGCTCGACGCGCCCGAGAGCGCACGGCCTGACCGAGCCGCCGAGACCCGGCTGCAAGTGCCCTGCGAACCCTGGGTTCGTACGCGCGCATAGGTGTCTCCACGGCCCACAGAAGGCTCGCCATCGCCCGGACGGGTGGCAATTGGTGCTGTTGTAGTTCGGTTCGCAGGGGTCCCTACACTCGGCGTTCATGCCCGACTCCCCCCTCTTCGAAGGTCTCAATCCGTCACAGCGTCACGCGGTCGCCGCAACCGAGGGGCCCGTGCTCGTCGTAGCCGGGGCCGGTTCGGGCAAGACACGGGTTCTCACACACCGCATCGCACACCTCATTCGCGACCTGGGCGTCTCGCCCTACTCGATACTGGCGATCACGTTCACGAACAAGGCGGCATCCGAGATGCGTGAGCGCGTAGCGAACCTCGTCGGAGGCGTCACCGCCGGCATGTGGGTCTCGACGTTCCACAGCGCATGCGTACGGATCCTCCGTCGGGAGGCTCCGCGTCTTGGGTACCGGTCGTCGTTCTCGATCTACGACGATGCCGATTCGGTCCGTCTCGTCACCATGTGCGTCCGGGATCTCGATCTCGACCCGAAACAGTTCCCGCCGAAAGCCATTCGGGCTTCGATCTCCAACGCGAAGAACGAACTGATCGACTACGAGACGTATGCGCAGAATGGAGAGGGGTTCTATCACGAGAAGGTCTCGGACGTGTACCGCCTCTACCAGCAGCGTCTCGTCGAAGCGTCGGCCGTGGACTTCGACGACATCCTCAATCTGACGGTCGAGATCTTCCAGGCGTTCCCGGACGTGCTCATCCAGTACCAGCAGCAGTTCCAGTACGTGATGGTCGATGAATACCAGGACACGAACCACGCCCAGTACATGCTGGTGAAGATGCTCTCAGGCGCGCACCGGAACGTGTTCGTCGTTGGTGACGCCGACCAATCGGTGTACGCCTTTCGGGGCGCCGACATGCGCAACATCCTGGATTTCGAGAAGGATTACGACGATGCAACCGTGATCCTTCTCGAGCAGAACTACCGGTCGACTCAGAGCATCCTCGATGCGGCGAACGCGGTCATCTCGAACAACGAATCGCATCGGCCGAAACGTCTCTGGACCGACGAGGGCCCCGGCACGGAGATCGTCACATTCGAGGCGAAGGACGAGCAGGACGAGGCCATGTTCATCGCCGACCGGATCCGGGACCTCGAACGGGACGGAACGGCGTTGTCGGACATCGCCGTGTTCTACCGCACGAACGCTCAGAGCCGCGTCGTCGAAGAAGTGTTCGTCCGGTACGGCATCCCGTATCAGGTCGTCGGCGGGTTGAAGTACTACGACCGCAAGGAGGTCAAGGACGCGCTCGCGTATCTGCGGGCCGTCGTCAACCCGGACGATCAGGTGGCGTTGAAGCGCATCATCAATGTGCCGAAGCGAGCAATCGGAAATACGAGCGTCGCCCACGTCGACCGGTTCGCCGAGTCGCAAGGGATCGGATTCATGGCTGCCCTGCGGCGGATCGATGAGAACTCGCGGCTGACGGCACGGGCCCAACGCTCGATCGCAGAGTTCGTCGAGTTGATGGATTTCTTGACCGAAAAGGCGGGGGAGGGCCCGGCGGCGGCGATCGATGCAGTACTCGACGCGACCGGATACCTCGACATGATCCGTTCCGACCGATCGATCGAGGCGATGGGGCGGGAGGAGAACCTCAAGGAACTCGCCTCCGCCGTCGCAGAATTCGAGGAGCTCGGTCCCGAATCGATGGGACCGGACGAATGGGCGGAACTGGATGCCACGACGAAACTCGGTCTCTTCCTCGAGTCGATCAGCCTCGTCGCTGACATCGACGCCTATGAGGACCGGGACCAGGTGACGTTGATGACGCTCCACAACGCCAAAGGACTCGAGTTTCCGATCGTGTTCATCACCGGGATGGAGGAAGGGATTTTCCCCCACTTCCGGTCGCTGGGCAGCCCCAAGGAACTCGAGGAAGAGCGACGCCTTTGCTACGTGGGGATCACGAGAGCGGAGGAGCGACTCTTCCTCACCCGGGCGTGGAGCCGCAACCTGTGGGGTCAATCCCAGTACAACGGTCCGAGCCGGTTCCTCGGTGAGATCCCGGACCATCTGAAGGACGGCGTGAAGCGGAAGACCACTCCGACTCGGACCGCGGCCGGCCGGCCGGAGGCGACGGGGAGCGGTGTCGAGGTCGCTGCGGGCGACCGGGTTCGCCACAGCGCCTGGGGTGAGGGGACGGTCGTCCAGGTCGTCGGCAGCGGCGACGGGGCAGAGGCCGTGGTCGCGTTCGACGACAAGGGCGAGAAGCGGCTGCTGCTCGCCTGGGCCCCGCTCGAGCTCGCGTAGCCGACAACCTCGAATGGGCGATCGACCCTGGTCGGTCCCCGTCATATGCGCGACGCTATCCCCAACAGGAGGATGATGTGCGACGCTTGATGGTGCTCTTTGTTCTCGGTGTGTTGCTGGTCGCTTGCAGCGGGTCTGCCGATGAGCCGGCGACGTCGACCGATCCCGGTTCGACGCCGGCCTCGTCTTCATCGACGGCCACGTCGGTCGCTCCCGCGAGCACGACCACTGTGCCCACGACGACGACCGCTGAGACCACGACCACGGGGGCGACGACGACGAGTGCGCCGACGACCACGACCACCACGGTTGCAGAGCGACCGGTGACTGAGCATCCGAACCTCCCTTCCGCGCTCGGTGGGCACCTCGTCGATTGGGATGCCGTCGGCCCCGGATGGTTCCTCGTTCTCTACGACACGATGGACATGGTCGCGGCGACCCCCGGGCCGACCGTTCTCTACCTCGTCTCGCCTTCAGGAGACCGCTACGAGGTCGCTACCTGGGCCTCAGGTCCGTACGACATCCTCGACTGGGCAGGCACCGGGGATGCCGCCATGGTGCTGCACAACGGAGGTGTGGCGGCCATCGTCGATCTCCGCACCGGGGTCGAGACGTCGACGATCGCGCTGCCGCCCGACTGGTATTCGGACCCGGCTTCCTTCACGTCGCCAACCGGAATGAACGTTGTCGTCCTCACCGATGACGGCACGACGCAACGCGTCGAACGACGCGACCGATCCGGTGCCGTGCTGGCAGTTCTCGGTGAGCAGGCGAGTCCCTCCGACGTGCGCGACAGTCTCGGCTGGCTCTACGGCTACGACGGGACGTTCGCGCTCATCCGGCACGCCGGTGGCATCGAGTACGTGGCCAACGACGGCACCTTCGTGCGCGATCTTTGGACCCCCATGGCACACCGCTGCTCACCGGTCCGGTGGTGGGACGCCGACACGTTCGTCGCCGCCTGCATCGGAGAAGGTCCGGCTTTCCCCGACGACTATTCCCAGGTCTGGCTCCTGGAGACCGATGGGACCGCAGGCAGTCCCTTGACGACGATCCCTCCCGGGCCGATCGCCGTCGTCGACTTCGGACACTCGGATGCGTGGGAGGTACCCGGCCACACGATCGCCCAGTGGTGGGGGGACTGTGGTTCGGCGGGTGTTCGCGAGGTTGCCGCCGATGGATCCGTCACGTCGCCCTTCCTCGCCAACGGGCGCTTCCTCGAGATCGACGGTTCCGAGATGGTGCTCCAGCAGTGGGCGGCGTGCGACATGTCGGAGGGTCTCGTCGTCCGGGTCGACTTCTCTGGAGCGGAGACGGCGGAGCTGGTCCCGCGCATCGGCGACTCCTGGGGTGTGCGCGACGCCGAGAGCCTCGCCGCGATGTATCCGTAGGCGGAACCAGGACGGTGCCTGTCGGCGTGTGGGAATCGACATCGGTGCGGCGAACGGCGCAGCATCGCGGGAGATTCCGATTCCCGCCACCCATGTGATCGGTCGCGACGGTCGGAAGCGGACCGAACCGGCCGACATCGTGGCGGCTCCCGAAGCACTCCGACCGAAACGTCGTCCATCGTCGTACCATGCATGCGTGCTCAACGACCCACCCGTGCTCATTCAAGGCGGCATGGGCGCCGGCGTGTCCGACTGGCGACTCGCCCGGGCCGTCGCAGCAGCAGGACACCTCGGTGTCGTTTCCGGCACCGGCCTCGATGCGATCCTCGTCAGGCGTCTTCAGGATGGCGACACCGGCGGGCATGTGCGCCGGGCGCTTGCGGCTTTCCCGATTCCGGGAGTTGCCCAACGGATACTCGCCGAGTATTTCATCGAGGGGGGAAAGGAGCCCGGCTCCCGATACCGATCGAAGCCGATGCCGAGGGTCGAACCCTCCAGGAAGTCGCTCGACCTGCTCGTCGCCGGGAACTTCGTCGAGGTGTACCTCGCGAAGGAGGGCCACGAGGGCATCGTCGGCATCAACTTCCTGGAGAAGATCCAGACTCCCCATCTTCCTTCGATCTACGGGTCGATGCTGGCGGGAGTCGATTACGTCATCATGGGGGCGGGAATCCCCATGGCGATTCCCGGTGTGTTGGATCGACTGAGCGAAGGGCTACCCGTCGAATACCGGTTGGACGTCAAGGGGGCAGAGCGAGGAGAGACGTTCTCGATGACGTTCGATCCGGTTGCATTCGGTGATGGAGTGCTGCCCGATGCACCGAGATCCCAGTTCCTTGCGATCGTCTCGTCGCACGTCCTCGCCACCGCCCTGATTCGCAAGGCGAGCGGACGCGTCGATGGTTTCATCATCGAGTATCCGACGGCCGGTGGACACAACGCCCCACCGAGAGGCAAGCTGCAGCTGAACCAGGCCGGTGAACCGATCTATGGGGATCGAGACATCCCCGACCTCGAGGTGTTCCGGAAACTCGAACGTCCTTTCTGGCTCGCAGGAGGCTACGGGGAACCGGGGCAGGTCGCTCATGCGCTCGAGTTGGGGGCCGCCGGCGTGCAGGTCGGGACGGCATTCGCCTACTGCGAGGAATCCGGGTTCACCAAAGACACCAAACGAGAGGTCGTCGAGCTCAGCCGTGCCGGACACGCCAGGATCTTCACCGATCCCGTCGCGTCGCCGACCGGTTTCCCGTTCAAGGTCGTCGAACTCGACGACAGCCTCTCAGATGCGGCCGTGTACGAACAACGGCCTCGCATCTGCGACCTCGGGTACCTGCGGACGGCATATCGGCGCGACGACGCGACCGTCGGGTGGCGATGTCCGTCGGAGCCGGTTGACGACTACGTGCGCAAGGGCGGGGACGAAGCCGACACGGTGGGGCGCAAGTGTCTCTGCAACGCCCTCATTGCGAACATCGGCCTCCCACAGGTGCAACGAAACGGATACGTCGAGGGCACCCTCATCACGTCGGGTGACGACGTCGCCGACGTGGCCCGGTTCGTCCCCGAAGGACGAACGACATACCGGGCCCTCGACGTGATCAACTACCTCCTTCCAGCCCCCTGACCCGTGACCGCTCCTGCGTGAACAGTGGGGAGGGCGAATCGTGGGGGCGGGACGGGCACTAGCCTTGCAGGTCATGCCGCCACGCATTCTGATCGCCAAACCGGGCCTCGACGGCCACGATCGCGGAGCGAAGGTCGTGGCCCGCGCATTGCGCGATGCCGGCTGTGAGGTCATCTACACGGGTCTCCATCAGACTCCCGACCAGATCGCACAGGCGGCCATCGATGAGGATGTCGACGGCGTGGGCCTCTCCACGCTCTCCGGAGCCCACATGACCCTGTTCCCGCGCGTCGTTGAGGCGTTGCGCGAACGCGGAGCGGGAGACATCGTCGTGTTCGGCGGCGGCATCATCCCGGACGAGGACATCCCCGCTCTCCACGAGGCCGGGATCAGCGCCGTGTTCACACCGGGCGCCCCGCTCGAAGACATCGAGGCATGGGTCGAAGATCACCTGTCAGATCATTGAAACGAAACCGATGAACGGAGGAGGATCCTCTTGAAGATCCACGAGTACCAGGCGAAAGCCCTCATGGCCGACCGCGGCATTGCGGTCCCCAAGGGTCGCGTCGCCATGACGGTGGACGAGGCGGTCGCAGCCGTCCGCCCACTCATCGAGGACAGCGGCAACCCCGTCGTCGTCGTCAAATCGCAGATTCACGCCGGCGGGCGCGGAAAGGGCCGCTTCAAGGAGCATCCAGACGTCGGAGGCGTCAACGTCGTAACGGACGGGATCTCCGGCGGCATCGAGGCGGCGGAAGAACGCGTTCGCGAACTCGCCACGAAGATGCTCGGATCGACACTCGTCACGATTCAGACCGGCGAAGAGGGCAAGGAGGTCAACCGCCTCTACATCGAGCAGGGCATTGACATCGCCACCGAGCTGTACCTCTCCGTTCTCCTCGACCGCGCCACGTCGCGCAACATCGTGATGGCGTCGACCGAGGGCGGTACCGAGATCGAAGTCGTTGCCGCCGAAACTCCGGAGAAGATCCTGAAGGTCGAGATCGACCCCGCCTTCGGGCTTCTGCCATTCCAGGCGCGACGGATCGCCTACGACCTCGGGTTCGAGGGAGCGGCATTCAAGAACGGAGTCAAGTTCCTTGACGCGCTCACCAAAGCGGCCGTCGAACTCGACACCGATCTCGTTGAGATCAACCCGCTCGTCATCACGACCGACGGGGATGTGATGGCGCTCGACGGGAAGATGGCTTTCGATGCGAACGCCCTGTTCCGCCACCCCGATGTCGCCGCGCTGCGGGACGTCACCGAAGAGGACGCGGCGGAACTCGAGGCGAAGGAGTTCGATCTTTCGTTCATCAAGCTCGACGGTGAGATCGGGTGCATGGTGAACGGCGCCGGTCTCGCCATGGCGACGATGGACATCATCAAGACCGTCGGCGGGGAACCCGCCAACTTCCTCGACGTCGGCGGGGGTGCCGAGAAGGAGCAGATCGCCGCAGCGTTCAAGATCATCACCAAGGACCCGAACGTCAAAGGGATCTTCGTGAACATCTTCGGCGGCATCATGCGATGCGACATCATCGCGGAGGGCGTGATCGCAGCCGTCGAAGAAGTCGGCCTCTCGGTTCCGCTCGTCGTCCGACTCGAAGGGACGAATGTCGAGCTCGGCAAACAGCTACTCGACGAGTCGGGCCTCGACCTCGTCAGTGCCACCGACATGAAAGACGGCGCCCAGAAGATCTTGGAGTTGACGCGATGAGTGTGCTCGTAGGGAAAGACACGAAGGTCCTCGTTCAGGGGATGGGAAAGACCGGCCGGTTTCACACCGACAAGGCGATTGCCTACGGAACGAACATGGTCGGTGCCGTGCACCCGAGTCGTGCAGGGCAGGTCGAGGTGTTCGAAGGTGAGACCGATCACTCGGGCGTCGACGGTCGTGAAGACACCTACCGCGTCGAGGTTCCGATCTTCCGTACGGTTGAGGAGGCCGTCGCAGCGACCGGCGCCGACGCCTCAGTGGTCTACGTGCCGCCGCCGTTCGCTGCCGACGCGATCATGGAGGCGGCCGACGCCGGCGTTCCGCTCATCATCTGTGTGACGGAAGGCATTCCGATCGCAGACATGGTGAAGGCGAAGCGGTACCTTGAAGACAAGAACGTCCGACTCGTTGGCCCGAACTGCCCGGGAGTGATCACGCCGAAGCAATGCAAGATCGGCATCATGCCCGGCTACATCCACACCCCCGGCAAGATCGGTGTCGTGAGTCGCTCCGGCACGCTCACCTACGAAGCCGTTCACCAGCTGACGCTCAACGGGCTCGGCCAGACGACGGCGATCGGCATCGGTGGAGACCCGGTGAACGGGACGAACTTCGTCGACGCCCTCACGGCGTTCAACGACGATCCCGCCACCGAAGGTGTGCTGATGATCGGCGAGATCGGCGGTACCGCCGAAGAGGATGCTGCGGCGTGGATCACGGCGAACATGACGAAGCCGGTGGCTGCGTTCATCGCCGGGACCACCGCTCCCGCGGGCAAGCGGATGGGGCACGCCGGCGCCATCATCTCCGGCGGCAAGGGCACTGCTGCTGCGAAGATCGAGGCACTCGAGGCAGCGGGTGTTGTGATGGCTCCGACACCGACGGACATGGGCACCGCCATGATGGAGGCGATGGCGAAGTAGAGCCGAGAGCCAAGAACCGAGAGTCAAGAGCCGAGAGTCAAGAGCCGAGAGTCAAGAGTCAAGAGACCCGGGCTTCGCGCCCGGGTCTCTCTACTTTCTACTTTCTACTTTCTACCGTCTACTCCTAGTGGAGCACCGGGAGGCCGGTGATCGCACCGATGATGTCGGCTGCTCGTTCCACCGCTGCAGCAGGTCGCAACGTGCCGGTGATGACCGCCTCCACCATCTGTTGGAGTTGGATCGAGATCAGTGGATATCCGACAATGTGTGGGCGGTTGACCGCCGTTGAGAAGAGCCGGGCCGTCTCGAGGACAAACGGCCGTGCCTGTTCGACTAGATCGAGGGAGGACCGTCGTGCCGGGATCATCGGCCGGCCCGCCGTGCGTGCTGCGAGTTGGGCCGGCGTGGTCAACTGTTCGAGTAGCGCCATGGCGGCAACGGGGTGGCGTGACTGACGGAGTATCACGTAGGCCATGGCACCCGCGGCCGTAGCAGGAGCACCGTGGGGTCCGCTTGGGAACGGAGCGAATACGAAGCGGTCCCACACAGTCTCGAGGGTGAGGTCCGCCGCATCCGCGATCACCTCGGCCTCGTAGCTCCCTCCGATGCCGATGGCTGCCCTACCGGTTCCAAGGTGTCTCGGGGCCGTCAGCCAGCCGTGATTGACGACATCGCCGCTCATCGTGCCGTCTTCGATGAACTGACGGAGAAGGCGCAGGGTTTCGACGGTCTCTGCGTTGTCGATTCCGACGCCGTCGCCGATGATCCGGACACCGTTGGATCCGAGCAGGGCAGTGAGGCAGTACGTCGTCGTCTCGGCCGCAGCGAGTCCGCCCGGCATGACGATCGCATGGTTGCCGTTCGGCATCAGGGGTTGGATGGATTGAGCGAGGGATCGGAGTTCGCCCCACGTCGAAGGAATGGTCGCACCAACACGATCGATCTGGGCACGGTCGTACCAGACACCGGCGACGTTGATCTCCTCCGGCACGGCATGCACGTGCCGATCGAAACGCATGCCGTCCACGAACGTTGGATCGAAGTCGGCGCGGTACTCGGATTCGATCCAACGGGGATCGAGATCGTCGAGCGCATGAATGACGTGAGCATCGGCGAGCTCGGCAATCCACACCTCGTCGATGAGGGCGATGTCGGGTGCCGTGCCTTCTGCAACCGCCCGCATCAAGCATTCAGGAAGTTCCGTGTAGTCGACCACCGTCACATCGGTGTGTGGCGGGGCGGCTCCGGAAATGCGCTCTGCCCGGATTGCGTCGGAGACGACGATTCGAAGCGGCGGCCGGTTGCGATCGTCCGATCGCCACTCCGGGTTGACGAATGTGCCTCTCCGACGCATTCTCACGATCACCCCTTCCTCGGCAAGTTCCGAGAGAGCGCGGTGGACGGGGGTTCGGCTGATCGAGTAGAGGTCGCAGATTTCAGCCTCCGTCGGGAGGCGATCGCCGGGCGCGTACCGTCCCGCTTCGATTTCGGAGAGGAGCAGCAGTTTGAGCTGGTGATAGAGGGGGACTGCCGAGTCCGCGTCGAGGATGCCGGTCATTCGGGGCTCCCCCGGTCGCTGCCGTCTATCGGCTTGAGTCGATGAGCCAAAGCATTCCCCATGGACCGAGAGCGTACCCGTCCCCCGCGGTGCGGAAGCGGTAACCGCGCGGGTTCTCCCCATCCCGGGCGTCGATCTCAACGGCAGAGTCGGAGACGTTCACAAAGACTCGGCCGCGTTCACCGCTCGGCGCCTGTCGCTCGATGCCGATGACACCGGAAGGCGTCGGGAGCACCCGCTGGTCGGCGTCGGGGTGAAACGCAGGAGTGGAACGGCGCCAGAGCAGCATCTCTTCGATAGCCCGGAGCGAACGAGATGCACGCGTGCTCGTGTCGGCCAGCGTGTGGCCCAGGCGATCCGCGCGGAAGCGACCCCGGTTGATCGATCGAGCGGAGCCGGTCTGCTCCATCAACTGGATATCGTTCGGACTCGCCAACAGCGAGTGGATGTAGACGGCCGGGATGCCGCTTGTGGCAAACATGATGGCGTGGGACGCAAGGTGTCGTGCCAACGCATCGTCTCCCATGGTGGATCCGCGGATGAGGTCGTACCAGGTGGCGTTCAGCTCATACGGCGATGATGTTCCGTCGGGGTTGCGCCTGCGGTTCGCCCGGCCACCGTGTCGTTCTGCTTCGGCGACGAGACGCTCGACGTCGGTCGGGTCGACGAGACCTTCGAGCGGTCGGACACCGACACCGTCATGAGATGCAAGGAAGTTGAGATAGGTGGTCCCGGGTGGAATGCCGTTTGCCGATTCGAGCCACCGTTCCAGATCCTCTGTCTGGCCCGTGACGAAGGCATGGAGGGTGAGAGGAGGCAGCGTGAAGCGATAGACCATATCGGCTTCTGGCACGGATCCGTCCCCGAGGTAGCTGATGTTCTCATCGTGGGGGACGTTCGTCTCACTCACCAGAATGACATTCGGGTAGGTGTCGTCGAGACAGGACCGGAGGAACTGGATGATCGCATGGGTCTGCGGCATGTGGATGGACGGTGTCCCCTCTTCTTTCCACAAGAAGCACGCTGCGTCGAGGCGGATCGCTGCGGCACCGCGCCGGGCGTACGTAAGGAGGACCGAGAGAACGTACAGGAGGACCTCGGGATTCCGATAGTCCAGGTCGGCCTGATCGGCGGAGAACGTCGTCCAGACCCATTCATCGCCGCGTACCGTTGTAAACGGTGTGAGCAGCGGATGCTCTCTGGCGCGAACGGTCGCGGACAGGTCGGCGTCGGGGGATGCCGTGCGAAAGAAGTCGCGGAAGGCCGGGTCGCCGTCCCTCCAACGGGCGAAGCAGTCCGACTGAGCCGAGCAGTGGTTGATGACGGCGTCGACCATGAGTCGCGCATCACGGCCGATGGCCTCGATGTCCGACCAGCTACCGAACTCGTCGAACACGGCGGAGTAGTCCGTGATGCTGAATCCTTCGTCTGAACTCGACGGGAAGAACGGCAAGACGTGGATGCCGTTGAATGCGGGCGCTGCGTGCATGGAGAAGAAGTCGTGGAGGGAGGCAAGTGGCGGGCGATTGTCGGAGCGGATCTGGTCGGGGTAGGAGATCACCCACGCGTCACGCTCATCCCACCGAGTTCCCCGCATACCCTGTTTTGGCTGGTGCTCGCTGAGAAGCGCATCGACCCGTGGCATGAGCGCGGCGGAGTGCTCTGCTCCGTAAATTTCGGTGAGGAGTGACGCCGACCGAAAACGCTCTCTTTTAGCACTCATGTATAACAAAATAGCCGGAAAAGAAAGCGATGTCGACCAATTTTCGCTTGCACGCGCCGAAGTATTGTTGTTACAGTGAAACAAATGGGGTGAGGGTCGGTGTCCGTGCCGGCAGCGCCCCGGCTTGTTGGAAGTCAATTCCCCGCCCGGCGGGGACCGTCAGGACTAGGAGAGAGATCCATGAAACGACTGCGTTTCATGTTGCTGATGCTGGTAGCCCTCGCGCTCGTCGCGGCGGCGTGCTCAAGCAGCAGCGACGATACAACCACCACAGCAGCCGGTGGTGAGACAACAACTACGGCCGCTCCCGATACCGGAGGCGGCGAGGCCGTCACGATCAAGTTCTGGAGCACAGAGACCCAACCGGCGCGTCTCCAGAAGACGCAGGCGATCATCGACGGGTTCACGGCGGCGACGGGCATCAATGTGCAGCTGACTGCCACCGACGAGGATGCTCTGCCACAGCTCATGCTCACGAACGCGGCGTCCGGGACATTGCCGGATGTCGTCTTCCACCCGCTCGACTTCACTGTCGGATGGGCAAATGCCGGACTTCTCGACACTGCCGCAGCCGCGGAAGTCGTTGATGAACTCGGTGCAGACACGTTCTCACAGGGAGCCCTCTCGATGGTTACCGTCGACGGGAACCCGGCAGCCGTTCCATCGGACGGGTGGGGCCAGTTGCTCATCTACCGGAAGGACCTGTTCGACGCGGCCGGACTCGAGAAGCCGGACACGTTCGCGAAGATTCAGGCCGCCGCGGAAGCCCTGAACGATCCGGGCAACAACATGTACGGGATCACCGCATCGAACGATCCGAGCGCCGTCTTCACACAGCAGACGTGGGAACACTTCGCTCTGGCCAACGGATGCCAACTGGTCGATGATTCCGGAACCGTCACTCTGGATAGCCCCAACTGTGTTGAGGCGATCGACTTCTACACGAACCTGCTGAACAACTACAGTCCGGTGGGTCTCCAGGATGTCGTGTCGACTCGAGCAACGTACTTCGCCGGACAGGCCGCGATGATCGTGTGGTCACCGTTCATCCTCGACGAGATGGCAGGTCTGCGTGACGCTGCGCTGCCGACCTGTGAGCAGTGTGCGTCGGATCCCGCGTACCTCGCGAAGAACAGCGACTTCGTTCCGTCGTTCGCCGGTCCGAGCGGTGCACCGGCCCAGTATGGACAGGTGTCCTACATGGGCATCGGCAAGACCGACAAGACAGATGCCGCGAAGGAGTTCGTCAAGTACTGGCTCTCCGAGGGCTACGTCGACTGGCTTTCGGTTGCCCCCGAGGGCAAATTCCCGATGCGTCAGGGCACGGCGGACAACCCGACCGAGTACATCGATGGCTGGCGGACGCTCGAGACCGGCGTGGATCGCCGGGCACCGTTGAGCGACTTCTACAGCGAAGAGGTCATCAACGATCTCATTACCGGATCGAACAACTTCGCCCGGTGGGGTTTCACCCAAGGACAGGGTGAACTCGTCGGGGCCGTGTACTCGACGTTGATCGTTCCACAGACGCTCGATGAGGTCTTCGCCGGCATGTCGGCGGAAGATGGTGCCGCGGAGATGCAGGCACGAGCCGAAGAAGAGCAGGCATTGATCGCAGACGAGGGGTAACTGCCGAAGGCAGAGTGGGGCCGGCAACGCGCCGGCCCCACAGCCCACTTCGATCTCCAACCCGGAGGTTCATGTGGCGGCCACGCAGACGCCAGACATGAAAGACAGGCGGCGGCGCAAGACGCCAATGGCGCGAAGAGAGTCGCGGTTCGGTGTCAACCTCATCCTCCCAGCCGTTCTCGTGGTCGCGCTGCTCGTCGTGTTCCCTCTGCTGTGGAACGTGGCGCTCAGTTTCCAGAAAGCGCGGCTGATCGACATCCAGGACGTGTCGATCTGGGGCTTCACGCCGACGCTGAACAACTACAGGACGGTCGTCGGTGCTCATGACTTCTGGCCGGTGCTCAAGACGACGTTCATCTACACGATCGCCGGATCGATCCTCTCCATCGGCCTCGGTCTCTGGGCAGCCCTCTCGCTCCAGAAGGCGTTCAAGGGGCGCGCCTTTGTACGAGGCCTCGTGCTCTTCCCGTACGTGGTCCCGGTGATTGCCGCCGCGTTCGTGTGGCAGGTCATGTTGAACCCCCAGTTCGGAATCGTGAACGAATGGCTCGGGCGTTTCGGGGTTCCCGCCATCGACTTCCTGCGAACCCGATCGTATGATCTCAGCGTCTTCGGACTCTTCCATGTGTCGATCCCGCTGGCGTTGACCACCGTCATCGTGTTCGAGGGATGGCGCTACTTCCCGTTCGCGTTCTTGTTCATCCTCGCCGCCCTCCAGTCCATGCCGGAAGACGTCAACGAAGCGGCGCTCGTCGACGGTGCGACGCTGAGCCAGAAGTTCCGATACGTGACGCTGCCGGCGCTCGCTCCCGTTCTGTCGGTTCTCTTCCTGTTGCGATTCATCTGGACGTTCAACAAGTTCGATGATGTCTATCTGCTGACCGGGGGAGGCTCCGGTACAGAGGTGATCACCGTCAAGATCGTCGACTGGATGCTGGGACGGGGCAACGTGGGAGCTGCGGCCGCCCTTGGGATGATTCTTGCGGCAATCCTCCTGGTCGTCGTGGGCCTCTACTTCAAATTCTTCTACAAGGAGGAGACGGCGTGACCCGCGCAGAATTCGAGGAACGCTTCTTCGGGACGCTGAAGTGGATGAGCATCGTGTTCTTCGCCGTCATCGCCCTCTTCCCCCTCCTCTACATGCTGGCGCTCTCCTTCAAGCCGATCCAGGATCTGTTGCTGGATCCCGGGAAATGGTGGCCCACGCTCGAACAGATCACGGGATTTGAGACGTACCGGGCCGTCCTCCGCCCCGTCGATCAGGGAGGATTCGGCTTCGTCACCTTCATCCGGAACAGTTCGATCGTCGCTGTGTCGACGGTGATCCTGACCCTCGCCGTCGGCATCCTGGCCGCCTATTCGGTGGCTCGTGTGAACTTCTTCGGTCGGCAGACGGTCAGCATCGGGATGATCCTCGTGTATCTGTTCCCCGTAGTGATCGTGGCCATCCCCCTGTTCGTCATGTTCTCTCGCATGGGGATCCGCGACTCGCTCTATGGCCTCGTCATCGTCTACCTCGCCTCCACACTTCCGGTGACGATGTACATGCTGAGAGGCTACTTCCAGTCCATTCCCGTCTCGCTGGAAGAGGCTGCGATGGTGGACGGTCTCTCGCGTTTTGGCGTCATTCGGAAGATCACTTTCCCTCTGGCCGCGCCGGCGATCGCCGCGGTCGCCCTCTATGTCTTCATGATCGCCTGGAACGAATTCCTCTACGCACTGCTCTTCGTTCTGGAGAAGCGTGAGCTTTGGACCCTGTCTCTCGGCGTGAACCAGCTCAACACGCAGGAAGTGCCCAAGACCATGCTGATGGCCGGGTCGGTGATCATCTCGCTGCCCATCATTGTGCTGTTCTTCGCTGCCGAGCGGTTCCTGACTGAGGGCCTCACCGCCGGCGGTGTCAAGGGGTAGTCGATGAACATCGGCTTGGTTTCGACCCGGTTCGCCGGGCTCGATGGCGTCTCATTGGAGACGGCGAAGGTTGCCGACGCGCTCGGCGACGCCGGTCATACCTTCGCGTGGTACGCCGGAGAGCTGTGGTCGGGCTTCGCTCCCGGCATGGTCGAGCCGGAGGCGCACTTCGCGACCGCAGAGAATGAGGCGATCCAGGCCGCGGCGTTCCACGGTGGCGACCCGGATACGACGCTCTTGGAGATCGATGCGACGGCTGCGCGACTGAGAGTCTCTCTCGACCGATTCGTCGAGTCGTACGCGGTCGAAGCCCTGCTCATCGAAAACGCTCTGGCGATTCCGATGCAGTTGCCGCTGGCTGTGGCATTGACCCGACTGCTCGCAGAGACCGGGATTCCCGCCGTTGCTCACCATCACGACTTCGCCTGGGAGCGGGCCCGATTCGACCACTGCACCGTTCCTCGGATCCTCCAGGAGTTCTTTCCCCCGAGCCTGGAGAACCTTTCCCACGTGGTGATCAACACCGATGCTCGTGACGATCTCTTCCGGCGGAGGGGAATCGAGTCCCTCGTCGTTCCGAACGTCATGGACTTCGAGCGAGGACCGGGGAACACGGGAGATGGAAGCAGATTCCGACATCGGGCCGGTCTCACCGACCGGGACATCGTGTTGTTGCAGCCGACGCGGATCATCGAGCGGAAAGGCATCGAGTACACGATCGAGCTCGCCGCTCGCCTCAGCGATCCCACCGTGAGCGTTGTCATTACCCACGGTGGCGACGTCGACATCACCTATTGGGAGGGACTGCAACGTCTTGCTGCGGATCTCGATGTGGATCTTCGCCTCGTCCCCGCCGGGTTGGAGCGCTCCGCTCTCGGAGATGCCTATGCAGGAGCGGATCTCGTGTGCTTCCCGAGCCTCTATGAGGGCTTCGGCAACGCGTTGCTCGAAGCGTTCTTCTATCGGCGCCCGGTCTTTGTGAACCGGTACCCGGTCTACCGGCGGGACATCGCTCCGACCGGCGTTCGTTGCATCGAAATCGACGGTGAACTCACCGAAGGCGCCGTCGCGGCCGCTGCTCGGTGGCTCGCCGATCCGGCCGCGGCAGAGTCGGCGATCGAGACGAACTACCAGATCGGGGTGGAACACTTCTCCTACCGCGTGGCTCGCGACGTGTTCGGGGAGGCGTTTGGGAACGTGGTTTCGAGACGGTAGCCGGCTCGGGACGGTCAGCCTGCCGAGTCGGGCTACCGTCTGGACCATGAGAACCATCGGAATCCTTGGCGGCATGTCGTGGGAGTCGTCGATCGAATACGAGCGGATCATCAACGAGGCCGTTCGCGAGAGACTCGGCGGTGTGCACTCGGCCGACCTGCTGATCCGTTCCTACGACTTCGACCAGATCGAGACGTTGCAGGCGGCGGGGAACTGGGAGGCGGCCGGCCAGCTCCTTGCCGACGACGCCGCCCGCCTCGAGGAGGCCGGGGCCGATGTGATCGTGCTCGCTACGAACACGATGCACAAGGTCGCCCGACAGATCGAGGACGTCACGAGGATCCCGTTCATCCACATCGCAGACGCCACGGCGGATGCTGTGAAAGCGGAAGGCATCCAGGCGGTCGCCCTCCTCGGAACCCGATACACGATGGAGCAGGATTTCTACCGGGGACGGCTGACCGCCCACGGTCTCGAAGTCCTGGTACCCGGAGCGGGGGACCGCACGTTCGTCCACGATGTGATCTTCAACGAGCTCGTCCAGGGACGGATCGTGGAGGAGTCCAAACAGCGGTATCTGGAGATCATCGCCCGTCTTCAGGAGCGAGGCGCCGAAGGGGTGATCGCCGGCTGCACCGAGATCGAACTCCTCGTGACACCGGACGACGTGGATCTTCCGTACTTCCCGACGGCCCGGATCCACGCGATGGCCGCCGTCGACTTCGCACTGCAGTAGGAAGCGCCGGGGCCCTGTGAGCCTATCGATCGTGGACGGTCGCTCGGGTTCTGCGACCCGGCGTCGCCTCTACCATGCCGGAGCGATGGACCGTATCCCCGTTCAGCGCGCCTTGATCTCCGTCTCCGACAGGACGGGCCTTGCCGAGTTCGGGCACCGTCTCCACGCCGCCGGCGTGGAGATCGTGTCGTCCGGTGGGACTGCGAGCGCCCTCCGGGAAGCAGGCGTTCCCGTGACGCCCATCGCCGACATCACCGGATCGCCGGAGATGCTCGGCGGTCGCGTCAAGACCCTGCACCCGGCCGTTCACGGTGGCATCCTGGCCGATCTCGGCGACGCCTCCCATGTTGCCGATCTCGAAACGCACCGGATCGACCCGTTCGAACTGGTGGTCGTGAACCTGTATCCGTTCGAAGCGACCGTGGCCGGCGACGCTTCCCCCGCCGAAGCGATAGAGCAGATCGACATCGGCGGCCCGGCGATGATCCGCGCTGCAGCGAAGAACCATGCATGGGTCGCGATCGTCGTTTCACCCGGCCGGTACGACGAAATCGCAGCCGCAGTTGAGTCGGGCGGGACGACACAGGCGCTGCGGGAGGATCTCGCCGGTGAGGCGTTCTTCCGCACCGTCGCCTACGACGCGGCGATCGTCAACTGGTTCGAGCGCAATGGTGCCGATCGTCTCGTGCTTCCCATGGAGAAGGTATCCGATCTGCGGTACGGCGAGAACCCCCATCAGCTCGCGGCGGTGTACACGAGGATCGGAGAAGAGGGCTGGTGGCTGCGGGCCGAACAGGTGCAGGGCAAGCCGATGTCGTTCAACAACTACGCCGATGCCGAGGCTGCCTGGAGGCTCGTGAGTGATCTTCCCGAGGGGTCGGCCGTCATCCTCAAGCACATGAATGCGTGCGGAGCAGCGACCGGTTCCACCGCGGCCGAGGCTTTCGACAGGGCCTGGGAGGGTGACCCGCTCGCGGCGTTCGGGGGCGTCGTCGGGCTCAATCGACCACTCGACGGCGACACAGCCGCGGCGATTGCCTCACGGTTCGTCGAGGTGATCGTCGCCCCGGCGATCACCGACGAGGCGAGGGAGCAGCTGGACGGGAAGAAGAACCTTCGGATCCTGATCGCGCCCCCACCGTCAGACGACGACCTCGACGTGCGGAGCATCGATGCAGGTCTGCTCATTCAGAAACACGATGCTGTCACTGCCGCAACCGATGAGTGGGAGAGCAGAGGGCGTGCGCCGACACTGCAGGAGATCGATGACCTCTCATTCGCCTGGGTCGTCGCCGCTCACGCGAAGTCCAACGCCATCGTCCTGGTCCGCGACGGTGCGGCGATCGGAATCGGAGCGGGTGACCAATCCCGCGTGGGTGCTGCCGAACGGGCACTCGCGAAAGCAGGGGATCGGGCTGCGGGTAGCGTGTGCGCATCGGACGGGTTCTTCCCGTTCCGCGACGGCATCGACGTGCTGGCGGCGGCCGGCGTCACGGCGGTCGTGGAACCGGGAGGATCGGTGCGAGACGCCGAGGTGATCGAAGCTGCGAACGAGGCCGAGATGGCGATCATGTTCACTCACAGGAGGCATTTCAAACATTGAGCGCACTCATCCTCTCCGGTAAGGAGGTCGCAGCGGTCGTTCGCTCCGAGGTCGCCGAACGGGTCGCCGCACTTGGCGAACGGGGGCAAACGGTCGGTCTTGCCACCGTGCTGGTCGGCGACGATCCCGCGTCGAAGATCTACGTCGCAAGCAAGCACCGGGCGGCCGTAGCGGCCGGAATGCAGTCCTACGATCATCACCTCCCGGAGAACGCTTCCCAGGACGAGGTGGAGGCGCTCGTGTCCGAACTCAACGCGGATGAGCGTGTGGACGGCATGATCGTCCAACTCCCTTTGCCGGAAGACCTCGACGGGGAACGGGCGGTTGAACTGGTCGATCCGCACAAGGATGCCGATGGGCTCCATCCGTTCAATCTGGGGCGGCTTCTCCTCTCCCGTCCCGGGCCGTTACCCGCAACGCCGGCCGGGATCATGAGGATCCTCGAGTACTACGGGATCGAGACGGCGGGGAAGCGAGCGGTGATCGCCGGCAGGTCGTTCCTGGTCGGTCGGCCCATGTCGATCATGCTCGGGGCGAAGGGTGTCGACGCAACCGTCACCCAGGCGCACTCCCGCACACCTGACCTGGCCGGGGTGTGTCGCGAAGCCGATATCCTGGTGACCGCCGTCGGTCGACCGAGAATGTTCGACGAACGTTTCGTGAAGCCGGGAGCGACCGTCGTCGACGTCGGAATCAGCCGGACGGACGATGGTCTCGTGGGCGATGTCGATTTCGAAGCGGTCGTCGACATCGCCGGGGCGATTACGCCGGTGCCCGGCGGGGTCGGGCCGATGACCATCGCCACGCTGCTGTCGAACACGGTCGCGTTGGCGGAGGCAAAGAACAACTGAAACGAGGCGGATGTACCGCCGACGGAAAGGTGCAACACACATGGGTTCAACGATCACGATGACCGAGAGCGGTCTCAACGTCCCGAACGACCCGATCATCCCGTTCATCGAGGGTGATGGGATCGGGCCGGACATCTGGGCGGCCGCGGTTCGCGTCTTCGACGCGGCAGTGGAAAAGGCGTACGGCGGTGAACGCAAGATCCAGTGGGAAGAAGTGCTCGCCGGACAGAAAGCGTTCGACGCGACGGGCGAGTGGTTGCCCGAGGCGACCATCGAAGGGTTCCGGAAGTACCTCGTCGGGATCAAGGGTCCGCTCACCACGCCCGTCGGCGGCGGTATCCGCAGCCTCAACGTCGCCCTCCGTCAGATCCTCGACCTGTATGTCTGTCTGCGGCCGGTCCGCTGGTATGCGGGCGTGCCGTCTCCCGTGAAGCACCCGGAACTGATCGATATGGTCATCTTCCGCGAGAACACCGAAGACGTGTACGCGGGCAAGGAGCTCGAAGCGGGCACTGAGGACGTCGCGAAGCTGATCGCCTTCCTCAAGGAGCAGTACGGCTGGGATATCCGGTCCGACAGCGGCATCGGCATCAAGCCGATCTCGGAGACCGGGACGAAGCGCCTCGTCCGTGCCGCCGTCGAGTACGCCGTTGCCAACAACCGGAAATCGGTCACGCTCGTTCACAAGGGCAACATCATGAAGTTCACCGAGGGTGCGTTCCGTACCTGGGGCTACGAGGTCGTTCGCGACGAATTCCCCGACGTTGCCGTCGGCTGGGATGACTGTGGCGGCGACCCCGGCGACAAGATCCTGGTGAAGGATGTCATCGCCGACGCGTTCCTCCAGCAGATCCTCACGCGGCCTGCCGAGTACGACGTGATCGCCACGATGAACCTCAACGGCGACTTCATCTCCGATGCGCTCGCTGCTCAGGTTGGCGGGATCGGAATCGCCCCCGGCGGGAATGTGAACTACGAGAACGGCTACGCCGTGTTCGAAGCCACACACGGAACGGCGCCGAAGTACACGGGCATGGACAAAGTGAATCCCGGTTCGGAGATCCTTTCGGGGGAGCTGATGTTCCGCTACATGGGTTGGGACGAGGCAGCCGACCTCATCGTCAAGGGTATGGAGGCGGCGATCGCCGACAAGATCGTCACCTACGACTTCGCCAGACTCATGGAGGGCGCGACCGAGGTCAAGACGAGCGAGTTCGCCACCGCCATGATCGAACGGATGTGAACGTCTTTCGGTAAGAAGTAGAAGGTAGAAAGTAGCAAGTAGAAAGAGGGCGGTCCCGGCGATGCCGGGGCCGCCCTCTTGGTTCTTGGTTCTTGGTTCTTGGTTCTTGGTTCTATCTCCGTGCGACGGCAGGCTTGAGTCTCTAGGATCGGACCCGGTACGCCACGGGAGGACAGCATGGCGAAGGTTGTGGTGATCGGGTCCGGTTTCGCAGGACATACCGCTGCGTTGTATCTGGGAGACGCGATCGGCAAGGCACATGAGGTCACGGTCATCAACAAGTATGACTACTTCGGATACGTTCCCGCTTGGGTCTGGGTCGGAGTCGGCTCGATGGCACCGGAGAAGACCATCTTCGATCTCGAACCGGTCTATGACAAGATGCACGTCGGGTTCGTGCACGGCGCAGCGACCGAGGTTCACCCCGACGACAATTTCGTGATGGTGGATCCGGCGGGAGGTGGGGAGCCGATTCGCGTCGACTACGACTTCCTCGTCGTCGCCACGGGCCCTCGCCTCGACTTCGAGTCGACCCCCGGTCTGGGGCCGCACGGCGGTCACACCTATTCCATCTGCACGCTCGACCACGCGGTGCAGGCCCGCGATGCGTACCACGAGGCGATCGGACGCATGGAAGCGGGTGAGCATCAGCGCCTCGTGATCGGTACTGGTCATCCGATGGCGACGTGCCAGGGTGCCGCGTTCGAGTACATCACGAACATCCACAAGGACCTGGTGCGCCGGGGGGTCCGCGACAAGGCGGATCTCCTGTGGCTATCGAACGAACCTGCCGTCGGCGACTTCGGCGTGCGCGGTGTTCACGTGAAGCAGGGCGACCGGATCATGGGCAGCGACGAGTTCCTCCTCGCCCTCTTCGACGATTACGGCATCGATTCGGCTGTGCAGCGGGGTGTCCAGAGTATTGACGAGAGTGTCATTCACTGGGAGAACTACGAAGGGGAGTACGGGGAGACACCATATGACTTCGCGATGCTCGTGCCCCGTTTTCTCGGCGTCCAGATGAAGTTCATCGGGGAAGACGGTACGGATATCTCGGAGAAGGTCACGAACCCCGGCGGACTCATCCTCGTCGATGCGCAGTATGGGCTGCCGTACGAGAAGCTGAAGGACAATCCGGACGCATGGCCCGGCCGCTACCAGAATCCGACGTATCGGAACCTCTTCGCCGCCGGGATAGCGTTCGCACCACCCGGCCCGATCTCGGTGCCGCACACGACACCGAACGGTACGAGCATCACAGCGGTTGCGCCGCGCACCGGGATGATCTCCGGCATCATCGGGCGCATCGTCGCGAAGAACCTGATCGACATGGTTGAGCACGGGCGGATGCCACACGAGGAGCGAATGTCGCACATGGCTGCAGCGTGTATCGCTTCGATGGGAGACTCGCTGTGGGATGGCTCCGCGGCAACGATCATCATGTACCCGGTCGTCCCGGATCCGAACCGGTATCCGAACGAGTTCGGGCGGGACCTGTTCGTCTCCGAGATGGAGATGGGTCTCGCTGGGGCGTGGATGAAGCGCATGATTCAGACGACGTTCATGTACAAGCTGAAGGGGAAGCCAGGATGGAAGATCATTCCGGAGTGACGGCAGCGCAGTTCACCGAGCGTGACAAGAAACGCATGGCGAGCAAGCCGCGCCAACTCGTGCGGTTCGTCGCACTCAACTTGAAGATCCTCAAGGCCGTCGACCGCTCCAAGCGCTCATAGAGTCCGACGGCCCGGGCGTCGGCGCGCTCAGGATTCGGGGTGCGCCGGGGCAACTACGATTGGGGTGTTCCGCCGACAAGAAGGAGTCGCGATGAGCAAGGTCACCGTTGTAGGAGCCGGGAAGTACGGCTCGACGACCGTCCAGCGTCTCGCTGAGGCCGACATGGTCGATGAAGTCGTCATGGTCGACATCGTCGAAGGTCTGCCGCAGGGTCTCGCCCTCGACATGAACGAGTCCCGTCCCGTCCTCGGGTATCGCACCCTCGTCACGGGCACGAACGACTATGCAGACACGGCGGACAGCGATGTTGTCGTCATCACCGCCGGCCTTCCCCGCAAGCCCGGCATGAGCCGCATGGATCTCCTCGAGGTCAACGCGAAGATCGTCAAGGGCGTGGCTCAAGAGATCGCTAAGTATTCGCCGGATTGCGTGATCATCGTCGTCACGAACCCCCTGGATCAGATGACGACCCTCGTCGCGGAGGTCACGGGCTTCCCGAAGGAGCGGGTGATGGGCCAGGCCGGGATGCTCGACTCGGCCCGCCTCACGCACTTCATCTCGGAGAAATCCGGTGTCGACGTGCTGAAGATCAAGGCCGTCACGCTCGGCAGCCACGGGCCAACGATGGTGCCGGTTCCGTCACTGTGTGACGTGGACGGCAAGTCGCTCGACGAGGTGTTCGATGCCGAGACGATCGAGGAGCTTCTCGACCGGACGCGGGGTGGCGGTGCCGAGATCGTGGCGCTGTTGAAGACCGGATCGGCCTACTACGCGCCGTCCGCAGCCGCCGCAGCGATGGTCGAGGCGGTTATCAAGGACACGGGTGCGGAGATGCCGGTGTGTGCTTGGATGACCGGCCAGTACGGCATCGACGATGTGTACCTGGGTGTTCTCGCCAAGCTGGGTGCCGGCGGCGTGCAGGAAGTCCACGAGGTAGCGCTCACGGACACCGAGGTCGCCGGTCTGCGCGAAGCCGCTGTGGCCGTCAAAGCCAAGGTCGCCGATCTCGCGGAGATCGACTACTAGAAGAGCCAAGAGGCAAGAAGCAAGAGCCAAGAGCCAAGACAAGATGTGGGGCCCGGACTTCGTCCGGGCCCCACGCTCGTTCTGGGTTCTGGGGACGGGTCAGTCGTTTGAGGCCGAGTATGCGGCTTCCGCTGCGGCACGTTCGCGTTCGTACTGTTCGTAGGCTTCGCGAATCTCCTGAGCGCTCTTCTCTGCAGCCGCTCGCTGTTCCCGCGCCCGGTTCCGGGCGATGATCACGTCGCGGCGGGTCGCCCAGAGAGCTACCGCCCCGACAAACAGGATCAGGATGCCGGTCAGGGCAAGGAACCACCCGTATCCGACCTGGACGTCCTTGTACTGGGCTGCGACGCCGATCGCCTCGATCTGGGCCTCTTGCAGGGAAGTCCTGAGAGACGCACCGGAGAGGGAGATGACCGCTCCACCGCCCACGGAGAGGTAGATGAGGAGGCGGTTCGCTGCCAGACCGTGCGGTGCGGTCGCAACCGCAAACAACCCGAGAAGGCCGACGCCGATGAACGCTGCCACCCCGGGGTTGAGGTTCACCGTCCGGTCGCCGAGTGTCACGAGCACGACCGCGAATACGAGGATGAGGACACCGAGGTTGATCAACATGCGAATGGCGAACCGATCCAGGGACGGCACGCGGGGGAGTACGACGCTCTTGAACGTGCGGTAGATCATCATCCACAGGGCCAGGCTCAAGACTGCGGAGACAACGAAGCTGAATGTGACCGAGACGGTGTCCGGTCCGAAGACAAATCCGAGGACGGTGGCCACGACGGTCGTCACTCCGACGACGGTCGCCGAATAGGAAAGTTCCACGGCGCGCTTGGGGACGACTGCCAGGGCGAGGATGAGGAGTGCTGCGCCGACGGCGAAGTAGGTCCACCCTTGATCCATCTCGTAGCCACGCAGGGACCAGGGCTCGACGAGGAACCCGTAGGCGGGGTTCGTTCTCGCATACTCCCAGACGAGCGATGCCATCACGATCACCGGCCCGAGCGTGACCGCGATCTTGCTCCAGTTGTGTTTCACGATGCTCTCCTTGTCGCCGACACTCTACCCTGCATCGCGTTCCCTCGGAGTCCTTGCCCTGTAAGAGTTCTTGCCCACGCACGGGGGCACCGTTAGGGTTACACCGCTGTGATTTACGTCAGCACCAACGACCACCAAGGAGGTCTCTGTGAACAAGGGTGAGCTCATCGAAGCTGTTGCTCGCAATACCGGCGAGTCGAAGGCGACCGCCGCCAAGGTCATCGACGAAACGCTCGACGTCATCGTGTCCGGCGTCGTGACCCAGGGCAAGGTACAGATCACCGGATTTGGGACGTTCGAAGCGCGCGACCGCAAGGCCCGCACCGCCCGCAACCCCCAGACCGGCGAAGAAGTCAAGGTCGCGGCGACCCGCGTCCCGGCATTCAAGGCGGGCAAGGCGTTCAAGGATCAGGTCAAGCCCGGCTGATCCAAGAACCAAAGCCAATCAATGAGCGAGGGGCCCCGGATGGGGCCCCTCTCTCATTGTGTAGAAAGTAGAAAGTAGAAAGTCCGAGACGAACGGTCTGTCGGTGTCTTTCTACTCTCTTCTTTCTACTTTCTACTGTTCAGAACTCGAGGTCGAGTGTGCTCGACACACGGGCGAACTCGTTGATGAGTCCCTGGTACATCATGACCTTCGCCATGTTGCCGCCCACTTTGATCTTTCCCGTCATGAACGCCATCTGGACGTTGAGTTCGCCCTTCGCAATTGCAGCGGCGGTCTCATAGTCGCTGCCGACCGTTGCATCGGCATCGTCCAGCGTTCCGAGGGCCATGGTGGCGACACCATCTCCGACCGACAGGTAGTAGTCGACGGGCCCGGCGGGTCCGTCCGAGACGTTGAACTGGAGGCCCAGGTCGACATTCGCCATGGCGTCCTTGAAGCCCGCATCGGCATTCAGGGCTTCCGTGCCTTTCGCCATGTGATCTTCGCTGAGAAATGTGGCCACGGTGTGGTCCTTTCGTGAGAGAGCACTGCCATGATAGCGGGAGATTTTGAGCGAACGTTCAAGATCGCTGCTGCGCGGGCATCACCTGCCCGCGCAGCCATCCCACTCCGGCGGACTGCTAGACCTGCTGACCCTGCTTGCGGAAGTTCTTCCACTGCGCTGCGACGTAGTCCCGGTTCATCCATGCGATGACATCAATCGAGATGCTCTTCGGACAGGCCGTTTCGCACTCGCCGTAGTTGCGGCATGAGCCGAAGTAGTCCTCCATCGTCTCGACCATCGCCACGGTGCGCAGATACCGCTCGGGCTGGCCCTGGGGCAACAGACCGAGGTGGGCGATCTTCGCAGCCGTGAACAGGTTCGCTGCGCCGTTGGGACAGGCAGCGACACACGCCGCGCATCCGATGCACGCTGCGGCGTCCATCGAAGCCTCGGCAGCCGGTCTCGGTATGAGCGTCTCGTTCGCGTCCTGAGCTGCGCCGACGTTCACGGAGATGTAGCCACCCGCCTGGATGATCTTGTCGAACGGGCTTCGATCAACGACGAGGTCGCGCACGACCCTGAACGCTTCGGCCCGCCAGGGTTCGATGACGATCGTGTCACCGTCCTTGAACTTCCGCATGTGGAGTTGGCACGTGGCGGTCCCCCTCTGCGGTCCATGTGGATGGCCGTCGATCATGACGCCGCAGGTTCCGCAGATACCCTCCCGGCAGTCGCTGTCGAAAGCGATCGGCTCCTCGCCGCTGTCGTTGAGTCGCTCGTTGACCATGTCGAGCATCTCGAAGAACGAGGCGTCCTCGCTCACTCCCTTGGCTTCGTACGTCGCGAATCCGCCCTCGGATGCCGAGTCGGGTTGTCTCCAGACGCGCAGGGTGACATCCATTATTTGTAGCTCCTCTGTGAAAGGGGCACGTACTCGAACTCGAGCGGTTCCTTGTGACGGATCGGTGGCGAGTCCTCGCCCGTCCACTCCCACGCCGAGACGAATGCGAAGTTCTCGTCGTCGCGTTTCGCCTCGCCTTCATCGGTGACGTGCTCAACTCGGAAGTGGCCGCCGCATGACTCTTCCCGGTCGAGGGCGTCACGGACCATGAGTTCGCCGAGCTCGAGGAAGTCGGCGACACGTCCGGCTCGTTCGAGCGACTGGTTCAGAGACTCGGCGGTCCCGAGGACGCGCAGATCGCTCCAGAAGTCGCGCTTGATTTCGGCGATCTGCTCGAGCGCCTTCTCCAGACCCTCACGACTCCGCGACATTCCGCACTCGTCGATCATGACTTTGCCGAGCTTCCTGTGGAAGTAATCGACGGTGTGTGTCCCGTTGATGGACAGGAACTTGTCGATCCGGTCCTTCAATTCCTGCTCCGCTTCCACGAACTCCGGGTCATCGGTCGGGACCGGCGGAACGTTCAGCCAGTTCGCCAGATAGCTCGAGATCGTCGCCGGCAGGACGAAGTATCCGTCGGCCAGTCCCTGCATGAGTGCAGAGGCGCCGAGTCGGTTCGCTCCGTGATCCGAGAAGTTCGCCTCGCCGGCTGCGAAGAGTCCGGGAATCGTCGTTTCGAGGTTGTAGTCGACCCACAGGCCGCCCATCGTGTAGTGGGGGGCCGGGTAGATTCGCATTGGAACCTCGTACGGGTTCTCGTCGGTGATCCGCTCGTACATCTCGAACAGGTTGCCGTACCGGTCCTCGATCGTCTTGCGTCCCAGCCGGCCGATCGCATCTGCGAAGTCGAGATAGACCCCGTTCTTGAGCGGGCCGACACCGTGGCCACTCTGGACCATGCGCATCGCCGCCCGTGAAGCGACGTCGCGCGGCACGAGGTTCCCGAACGCCGGGTACATCCTCTCCAAGTAGTAGTCCCGTCCTTCCTCCGGAATGTCATTCGGTGGCCGATCGTCTCCGGCCTCCTTCGGAACCCAGATGCGGCCGTCGTTGCGCAACGACTCCGACATGAGAACGAGCTTCGACTGGAATTCATCACCCACCGGGATACAGGTCGGGTGGATCTGTGTGAACGACGGACTGGCGAAGAGGGCGCCCTTCCTGTAGGCCCTCCAGATCGCCGTGCCGTTGCAGTTCATGGCGTTCGTCGACAGGAAGTAGACATTCGAGTAGCCGCCGGTTGCAAGAACGACGGCGTGGGCCGAGTGGCTCCCGATCTCGCCCGTTATGAGATCGCGGGTCACGATCCCGACGGCCCGTCCGTCTTTGACGACGACGTCGAGCATTTCTGTGCGGGTGAAGAGCTCGACAGTTCCCGCGGCTACTTGGCGGGCGAGCGCCTGATAGGCGGTCAACAGCAACTGCTGGCCGGTCTGACCTCTTGCGTAGAACGTTCTCGACACCTGTGCCCCGCCGAACGATCGGTTGTCGAGCAGACCGCCGTACTCGCGGGCGTACGGCGCACCCTGTGCGACCGTCTGATCGATGATCTCGTTCGAGACCTGCGCCAGGCGGTAGACGTTCGCCTCGCGTGACCGATAATCGCCACCCTTCACCGTGTCGTAGAACAGGCGGAAGATGCTGTCGTTGTCGTTCGGGTAGTTCTTCGCAGCGTTGATGCCGCCCTGGGCACCGATCGAGTGCGCTCGTCGCGACGAGTCGTTGTATGTGAAGGCCTTGACGTTGTACCCCTGCTCACCGAGGGTCGCAGCTGCGCCCGCACCGGCCAGACCGGTGCCGACGACGATGATGTCGTACTTGCGGCGGTTGGACGGGTTGACGAGCTTCGTGTCGAAGCGGTACTTGTCCCACTTCTCCTGGATCGGGCCGTCCGGGATCTTGGCGTCGAGAACCCTGGCGTTGTGTTCTGTAGTCACGTTCGTGCCTTTCTCAGCCGGAGACCTGGAGGAGACCGAATTGCACCGCGATCGGAATCGACGAGTTGCCTATCAGGAGCGCGAGTGCAAAGACGACGGCCATCCACCGCCGCCACTCGTCGTAGCGGGGGTTGGACATCCCGAGACTCTGGAAGACGCTCCACGCCCCGTGGTAGACATGAAACGCCAGGGCGATCTGTGCGACCACGTAGATGAGAGCGACCCACCAGACCTGGAAGCTCGTGATGACGTTGTGGTAGACCGCGCCCTCGACGAAATCGGGGTTGGTCATCCCGAGTGTGAGGTCGGCGATGTGGTACACGAGGAACAGGAAGATGATGACCCCGCCCCACAGCATCGTGCGGTTCGCATAGTTGGCGGCGAGGTACTGGCGCTTGGCTGTGTAGCGGATGGTCCCGCGAGCCCTCCGGTTCCGCAGTGCCAGGACGATCGCCGACCACATGTGGATGATGAACATCGCCAACAGTCCGAACCGGAACATCCAGAGGACGCCCGTCTCCGGGACGATTGGATAGAGCAGAGTTCGGAGAGCCTCCGCGTAGTGGTCGAGGTCTTCGGCCCCGAGGTAGATCTTGAGATTCCCGATCATGTGGACCAGGACGTAGGCCAAGAGGCCGATCCCTGTGAGTGCCATCATCCACTTCATTCCGATGTCGGATGTGAAGAATGACCCAAGCCACGATCTCCACCCGGATCGCCGGTTGACGTCGAGGCGGCGTGTTGTTGTCGTCACGGTATGTTCCTCCGATAGTTCGACGGAGCCATTATCGCGGGGTTGACGGGGGATGTCGAAACGGCCGCGATCTTTGTGTCGCAAGGCGCGCGTCGAGACTCGAGGTTGACAAGCGCGCGCGGGGTTGGGAGAATCCCACTGTTGTAATTACACGCGACGGGAGTCCCCATGTTCGGCGAGTTCATCGAAGCCCTGAAAGCCACCGGCTTCGACATGTCGTGGCAGGACTTCGCGAACTGTCGCGGAGCCGACCCGGACCTCTTCTTCCCGGAACGGGGAGCGTCGACCCGCACGGCGAAAGGCATCTGCCGTGAGTGCACCGTGCGCGATGAGTGTCTCGAATTCGCGATCGTCTCGAGCGAGAAGTTCGGAATCTGGGGCGCCATGTCGGAACGCGAACGACGGAAGATCCGCAAGGAACGCAAAGCGCAGGAGGAGCGCCGGATCGCCGTCGCACGCCGCAAGGCGGTATGACCATGTCCGGGTGCCGGCACCTCTCTACGCGGGCGGCCTGATCAGGGATCTGCACCCCGCTCCCAAACCGATACTTCTTCGAGGTCTCCGACGGCGTAGAATCGGTGTGAGACAGACGATCGAGCGACGGAGGGAGCCGGATTGAGTATCGGTACAGGCGGCATCGTGGTGGCGGTGGTACTCGTGGTCGTGATCCTGGCTCTCATATGGGCGCTGGCTTCCGCGATGAGGAGCACCCCGAAAGACGTGTCCCGGAGCGTCGGCGCTGTCGTGCCCGCCGCGCCTGCCCCCGACCAGCTCCGGCCGGTGCTCGTCGACTTCCACGTTCACGGAGACACTGCGGAGGTCTACTACGGCGTGCCACTCCCGGCCGGCGAGATCGACGAACACCTCCGGGATGTTCTCCTCCACGACGCGTCGATCGTCCTCCACGAGAAGCGATCGCACGGACTTCCGATCGCCCAGGTCGTCCGGGCGGTCGTGTTCGGGCGTCGTGGCGAAGATCCCGTCGAGGTCGGTGTCATCGATCTCGAAGAACCCGGTGTGATTCCCGAGATTGCCGCACCCGATCTCGTTCCGCACGCATTCGCCGCAGGTTTCGATCCGCTCTCTCATGTGGGCGAGCAGGATCTGGAATCCGTTCCGAGTCTCGCGAGTCGCACCCCGGACGCGGGTCTACCTCCGTTCTTTGAAGATCTCGTTCTCGCCCGCTCCGTGGAATCCAAGTTGCGCGCTGCCGGCGTCGACCCGGAGCACATGTCCCTGTCGGACTTCGCTCTCACGCTCCTGGCGGCCGGCGGGTATCAACTCGTGCTCGAGCGGGTCGGAAGCTCGATGCCCGACGGATCGTCGGCGGCGATGTACCGGGCCCATGGAGGAGCGACGGACGCGCTCGTCGTGATCGTTCCCCAGACGCCGGGAGAGCATCCCGAACTGTCGGAGCGGGTCATCAACGCGTTCGTCGTCGAAGTCGCGCAACGCAGTCCGCAACGGGCGCTGCTCATCACCGACAAGACCGGCCCGTACATCATCTATGAGAAGGAGAAAGCGGATCCCCGCTGCCGCTTCATCACTCGCGAACGCCTCCAGGCGTTTGCGGATAGCTTCGCTCTGCGGTGATCGGCGACGCGGGCTGCCGGTCGCATTGTGTCGTGCCGGGGTCGGGAACGTCACCCGGCGACCCAAACGTCTCTAGACTTGCTCGTGGAAGGGAAACGCGTGATCAAGAACATCGGTGGTCCTGAACTGTTGATCATCCTCGTCGTCGTACTCCTGCTGTTTGGTGCGTCGAAACTCCCCGGCCTCGCCCGGTCGCTCGGAGCATCGGCGAAGGAGTTCAAGAAGGGCGTCGAGGAGGGTGCCGGCGACGAAGCCGACTCCGACGTCGACAAGACCTAACGCCGCGAAGAGATACCGGGAACCGGATCGGACGCCCCGTCGTTGTTCTCCCAGTTGTGGGGAAGCATGACTGAAGAGTTCAAACCGACCTGGGAAGACGTTGCGCAACGCTATGGGCGCAAGATCTACAACTTCGCCTATCGCCTCACCGGCAATCCCGACGATGCAGCGGATCTCGTTCAGGAGGTGCTGCTCCGTGTGCGTAGGGGACTGTCGTCCTATGAACCGGGGTCTTTCGATGGGTGGCTCTGGAGAATCACGAGGAACGCGTTCCTCGACGGTGTGCGGAAGAAGCAACGCCGTCCGGAGTCGGCGCTTCCCGAGGGAGATCACATCATGCTCGGCGCAAGCCCGTCGCCGGATGAAGTCCTCGCCTCCGTCCGTCTCTCCGATGACGTTCAGAGTGCGTTGCTCAAACTCCCATACGAGTTCCGGGAAGCCGTTGTGCTGTGCGACGTTGTCGGTCTCACCTACGACGAGATCGCTCAGGCGGCCGATGTGCCGGTTGGAACGGTCAGGAGCAGAATCCACCGTGGCCGCAAGATGCTCCGGGAGATGCTGACATGGCCCGTATGACTCCCGGTCACAACGAACGTGGAGAACTGTTCTCCGCGTATCTCGACGGCGAACTGACGCGGGACGAGGTGGCGCTGGTCGGGGACATGCTCGACGGAGACGAGGATGCGATCGCCGAGTTCCACGCGATCCGCGAAGTTCGGGCGACGCTTCGCTTGCTTCCGGAGTTCGAGGTGCCCGCTGCCCTCCTACCCGACGGGCATCTGGGCGACAGGCTCTCCGCGTACCTCGACGGGGAGCTCGTATCGCTCGAGTACCGGCGGGTCAGCCGCCACCTCGTCGACTGTCCAGAATGCCGGGCCGAACTCGCCGAACTCGACCGTGCCAGGATCGCCGTCCGATCCCTTCCCGGGGTCGACACAGGGATGACCGGGGAGATTCCCGTTCTGCCGGCACGGAAGCGTCGGAGAGGATTGATCGCCGGGGGGATCGCGGCCACCGCCGCCGCAGCGGTCCTGGTTCTCGGGCTCGGGATCGGCGGCGCAGATGCACCGGTCTACTCGCTCGATGACCTCGCGGCTCGCCATGTTGCCAGAGCCTCGGCGGAGCCGGCGTCCGCGGTGCTGCCGGCGATGATCGAGGTGTCGGCACCATGATGATGCGCCGCGTGCTCGTGATCGGCGGCCTCGTGACGGTTCTGGCCGTGGCAACGATCGCTCCTGCATTGGCCGATGATCTCTCCGACTATCTCGTCGAGGCGGACGGTGCGATCTACAGCGGCCGGCGCGTCATGGGGACCGTATGGGATGGCGTCGAGAGCATCGGAATGGTCCACGTCCAGCACCACGCCGGCATGACGCTCGTCGGAACCGACCCCGACTACGCCGTGATCGGCGGCGGGCGGATGTATTCCGGCGGGGCTGACGAGGCGGCCGTTTCGTTCGTGCGCAACGCTCACATCGATCCGGGCGACCGGTACACCGTCGTACCGGGCGATGCAACGGACTACATGGGTCGAAGTGCCCGGATCATCAACGTGATGGAGGGTTCGCGGATCAGAGTTCGGCTGATCGTCGACGACTCGACGGCCGCACCCGTCGCCACCGAGGTCTACGGAGAGGACGGCAACGTCTTCCGCTATACGTCCATGGTCGATTTTTCCGTGTCTGCCGACCCGGCGACGCACGCGGTCGAGGGCAAAGACTTCGAGACGATGCTCCCGATCGAGAGCGGCGATCTGTCGGACGCGGTCGCCGGCTACCAACTCGTCGACATGTACGACGCACCCAACGGCTCGAGTCAATCCTTCTTCTCCGACGGTCTCTTCTCGTTCTCGCTCTTCACGACGAGCGGATGGACGGACTGGTCGGCGTTGAGCAAGAATGAAATCCCGTACGAGGTGGATGGCGCGTCGTACGTGCGGATCATCCAGCCGGCAAGCGTGTGGGTGATGTGGAACAGTCCGGGGGCATCGATGGCGCTCGTCGGCGACCTGCCGCCGGACCATATCGAGCAGGTGCTCGCGGAACTCCCGAAACCATCCACCCGTGCGTGGTTCAAGCGGATCTGGTTCCGCCTGTTCGGATAACCCCACAGCCGCATTCCCCGAACGCCGCTACAAGGTCGGCAAAGCGTTCAAAGGACGCTACGTCGGGGTGATCCCCACCATCGACGACGGTGTCTTCACCGTCGTCTACCGCCACCAA
>JANTHO010000017.1 GCA_024762335.1 Acidimicrobiia bacterium
TCGAGCGGCGAGTAGACGATCCGAACGTCCCCGCCTGCGCTCTTGACGGAGAACAAGTCCCGACCCGATCCCGGGACGCGCAGCATGTCCCCGAACGAGCAGAAGATGACGCCGTCGCGCGAGGCGATCTCAAGGGCCTTGTCGATCGTTTCGAGCGGCGTGACGCAGACGGGGCAACCGGGTCCGTGCACCATCTCGATGTCATCGGGCAGGAGCCGGTCGATGCCGTTGCGGATGATCGAATGCGTCTGACCCCCACAGACCTCCATGAGCACGTGATGCCGTGTCGTGATCGCTTTGATCTCGTCGATGAGTTGCAGCGCCAGGTCGGGATCGCGGAACTCGTCGAGATATTTCATGATTCGCCGGCAGCGATCGCTTCTTCGGCCGCAAGCGCCGCATCGGGATCCAGTTCGACCTCGACAGCTTCGAGTTCCTGGAGATGGGCGAGCGTGGCGAGTGCCGCTTCTTCGTCGAGTTGTGTGATGGCGAACCCGACGTGAACGATCGTGTAGTCACCCACCTTTGCCTCGGGAACGTAGGCGAGGTTGACCTCCTTGACGATGCCGTCGAAGTCGACTCTCCCGGTGCGGGTGATGCCCTCACCGGTGATCTCGATGATCTTCCCAGGGATACCGAGACACATGTCGATCTATCTCCTCGCTGCTGCGATCACGGCCTGGCCGAGCGCCAGGCCTCCGTCGTTGGGGGGCACCAGCCGGTGCACGAGCACCTCGAAACCGGCATCGGTCAGCATCACCTTGGCCGTCTGTGTCACCGTCACGTTCTGGAACACTCCTCCGCTCAAACCAACGGTAGCGAGACCGGTGTCGGCCCGGACGTTCAGAGCGGCGGCCACGATCAGGTCGGCGACACCTCGATGGAAGCGTGCGGCGATCGTCCCCGGCTCCGTTCCCGACCGAACATCGTCGACGATCGAAGCGAGCGCGGGGCCCGGGTCGACGATCAACCGGCCGCCATCGATGTGTAGTCCGAACGCGTAGGAGTCTCCTTCCGCGGCATCGACCAGTGCCTCGAATTCGATCGCCGCCTGTGCCTCGTAGGTGGCGGTCTGACGCACACCCGCCAGTGCCGAGGCGGCATCGAAGAGACGACCCATGCTGGTCGTCTGGACCGTGTTGATGCTCTGATCGATCTGCCTTTCGAGGAGCGAGCGCTCAATGTCGGGGATGCCATGGAGCGGTGGCAGATCGTCGGTCCACGGGATGCCGGCGGTACGGAGATGGGAGAGTGCCATTCTCGCCGGACTCTTGACGGCGGCATCACCGCCCGGGAGAGGGACCGGAGCGAGGTGGCCCACCCGGTCGAAGTCCTCGTAGTCGGCGACGAGAATCTCGCCTCCCCACACGGTGCCGTCGGTGCCGTAGCCGGTGCCGTCGAACGCGAACCCGATGATCCGGTCGGTTCGCCCATGTTCGGCCATGAGCGACACGACGTGGGCGTGATGGTGCTGGATCTGCTCGACGGGGAGGCCCCGCCCGAGTGCCCACTTGGTCGACAGGTATCCGGGATGCATGTCGCAGGCGACCATCTCCGGCTCGATGCGAAAGAGGTCGGTGAAGTGGTCGACCGCTGCCGTGAATGCTTCGAGGGTCTCGAGGTTCTCCATGTCACCGATGTGTTGGCTCATGAACCCGTCGCGTCCGGCGGTGAGGCAGAACGTCGCCTTGAGTTCGCCCCCTGTGGCCAGGATCGGCGGCACATCGAATGGCAGCGGGACCGGGAACGGGGCGTACCCACGGGAGCGGCGAATCGGGTATTCATCTCCGTCGAGGATGCGGACGACCGAGTCGTCGCACGGCACGTGAATGTCCCGGTCGTGCGTGAGGTACGAGTCGGCGATCGAGCCGAGTCGCTCGACCGCCTCACCGTTGTCGATGGCGATCGGCTCCTCGGAACGATTGCCCGAGGTCATCACCCACACGTCGCCGGGCTCGAGGAGGATGTCATGGAGCGGCGTGTACGGCAGCATGATGCCGAGGCTTCCGTTTCCCGGTGCGACGAGATCGGAGACACCGGCGTCGGGCCGTTTGCGAAGAAGGACGATCGGCCGTTCGCGGGACGTGAGGAGACGTTCCTCGCTCGCGTTGATCGCCGCCAGGGATTGTGCGGTTTCGAGATCGGCAACCATCACGGCGAACGGCTTGCTCAGACGTCCCTTGCGCAGCCTGAGACGCTCCACCGCTGGATCAGAAGTCGCATCGCAGGCGAGGTGGTAGCCGCCGAGACCCTTGATCGCCACGATCTCCCCGGCGGCGATGCGGTTGCGTGTGTCGCCGATCGGGTCATCCGCCGGCGGCATCGAGGAAACGGTCGGGCCGCACTCGGGGCAGGCGTTCGGCTGGGCGTGGAACCGTCGGTCGGCCGGATCGTCGTATTCGGCCCGACACGCCGGGCACATTGCGAACGGGGCCATGGTCGTGTTGGGACGGTCGTACGGCGTCCGTCTCGTGATCGTGAACCGAGGTCCACAGTTCGTGCAGTTGATGAATGGGTATCGGAATCGCCGGTCGTCGGGATCGCTGAGTTCGGCCAGGCAATCGTCACAGGCCCGCAAGTCGGGGGAGACGAGGGCGGTCCCCGTGGCGGCGTGATGGCTGGCGACGATCCTGAAGGCGGTTTCCCCCACAGCGGCGACCGGCACGGCTTCGATGTCCCGGACACGAGCCGCCGCCGGGGCTTCGTCCGCTAGACGGGTGGCGAAGCGAGCGAGGTCGGGCTCGGGACCCTCGACTTCGATGAACACACCATCGGTGTCGTTCCCGACGAAACCGGCGATCCCCATGCCGGTCGCCAGGGTGTGAACGAACGGCCGGAACCCGACCCCCTGGACGATCCCGGAGACGCGGAGCCGACGACGGACGGGTGCGGTGGACATCACACCCCGCATCGTACGGCCGAGAGGGCGGGGGAGGCAGGGGAAGATGGCCCGCGGGTGAGGGCCGATGGTCCCGAACGCCCGGTCGCGGGGCTGCTGGAGATTTGCGGATCCGACCGACCAGGGTTCATTACGCTACGCCGTATGAATGATCTCTACGCAGCAGCAGCCGAGTGGATCGCAGGGGATCCCGATCCGATCACCAGAGCCGAACTTCAGGGCATCGTTGACTCCGGCAACGTCGATGAACTCACGGAGCGGATGGGTGCCACCCTCCAATTCGGCACGGCCGGACTCCGCGGCCGCGTTGAAGCCGGATCCAATCGGATGAACCGTGCGACGGTGATCCGCGCGACCCGGGGCGTCGCCGACTATCTCCTCGACACATTGGGGACCGACGCCGGGCCCGTCGTGGTCGGCCGTGACGCACGGCTGTCGTCTGCGACGTTCATAGAGGACACGATCGCCGTTCTCGTGGCGGCCGGTTTCCAGGTTCGCTACTTCGCCGATCCCGTCCCGACCCCGCTCGTTGCATACGCGTCGCTGCATTTCGGTGGCGTCGCAGCCATCGTGGTGACAGCGTCTCACAATCCGCCCGCGGACAACGGTTACAAGGTGTACGCGGCGAACGGGGCGCAGATCGTGCCGCCCACCGACTCTCAGATCGCGGCAGCGATCGCCAAGATCGGCCGGGCATCCGAAGTGCCGCTGGCCCACATCGTGGGTGCGGCGGCAACGCCGATCGGGCCGGACGTGTTCGACGAGTATCTGCACGAAGTGGCGCAGAGTGTGCCGACGGCGCCCGGAGATCGGGACATCAGCATCGTGTACACCGCCATGCACGGTGTCGGGGGCAAGTACGTCGTCGCCGCCCTCGACCGGTTCGGATTCTCGAGGGTTCATCCCGTCGCCGCACAGTTCGAACCGGACGGTCACTTCCCCACCGTCGCATTCCCGAACCCGGAAGAACCGGGAGCGATGGATCTGGCACACGAACTGGCGATGGCCATCGACGCGGATCTCGTGATCGCAAACGACCCGGACACGGATCGTCTCGCCGTTTCGATCCCAGAACCCGGGGCCGGATTCCGGCAGCTCACCGGGAACCAGATCGGCGTGCTGCTCGGCGACTACATGCTCGCAGGCACCGACACCGACCACCCGATCGTGCTCAACAGCATCGTGTCCTCCCCGATGCTCGCCTCGATTGCCGACGAGTACGACGCCGTCTACGACCGGACGCTGACGGGGTTCAAGTGGATCTGGAATGCTGCGCTCGATCTCGAAGCGGAAGGGCGGGGCGAGTACGTTTTCGGATACGAGGAGGCGCTCGGGTATTCCGTGGGACAGACCGTGCGGGACAAGGATGGGATTTCGGCAGCGGTCGCCTTCGCGGGTCTCGTCGCCGGTGCTCGGGCCGATGGGGCAACCGTCTGGGACCGGCTCGGGGATCTCTATCGGCAGCACGGCCTCTGGGTTTCGACGCAGAAGAGCATCGTTCGCCCGGGTGCTGAAGGAGCCGATGAGATCGCTGGCGCGATGGCGCTGCTCGCCGAGCGGACACCGGAGACGCTCGGCGGGTTCACCGTCACCGGGGTCACGGACTACCGGCAAGGAGCCGAGAACCGTCCCCGATACCTGGCGGCAACACCGCTCGTCGAACTCTCTCTCGGCGATGCCGGTCGGGTCCTGATCCGTCCTTCGGGGACGGAGCCGAAGCTAAAGATCTACGTGGATCTGCGCGGCGCCGCCGGTGATGACTGGCTGGCGGCCGAAGACGACCTACTCGAATGGGCAGCGCAGGCGGCGGAGGACGCTGCAGCCTTCCTCGGCATCTGAATCTGCGAACCGCGGGCTCGGGACGCCATATAGGGCGCAGAGAACCCTGGGTTCGTGTCGGGGCGGTGGTAGGGGGAGTTTCGGGGATAATGTGGGGGTACCCACCGACCTCAGGAGACCCTCATGGACATCCACGCACTACTCGGCGATGAAGCCGAAGCGCTCCTCACCTACGAAGCCGCCGGCATTCCGAAGGAGAGCCTGAACCTCCCCGGTCCCGACTTCGTGGACCGCATCTTCGCCCAGACGGATCGGAACCCGCAGGTGCTCCGCAACCTCGAGCAACTCTTCGATCACGGTCGGCTCGCCGGAACCGGCTATGTGTCGATCCTTCCGGTCGACCAGGGCGTCGAACACTCGGGTGCGGCGTCGTTCGCGCCGAACCCGGCCTACTTCGACCCGGCCAACATCATCGAACTGGCCATCGAGGGCGGGACGAATGCCGTTGCGACCACCTTCGGCGTGCTCGGGATGACGTCCCGCAAGTACGCACACAAGATCCCGTTCATCGTCAAGATGAACCACAACGAACTCCTCACCTACCCGGCGACCTACGACCAGATCATGTACGGGTCGGTCGAGCAGGCATGGAACCTCGGCGCCGCGGGCGTCGGAGCAACGATCTACTTCGGATCCGAAGAGTCGAACCGCCAGATCCAGGAGGTTTCCGAAGCCTTCGAACTCGCCCACCAGTTGGGCATGTTCACCGTCCTGTGGACGTACCTCCGCAATCCCGCCTTCACGGTGGACGGCGTTTCGTACGATGCATCGGCCGACCTAACGGGTCAGGCAAATCACCTCGGTGTCACGATCGAAGCCGACATCATCAAGCAGAAGCAGCCGACGAACAACGGCGGCTACCGGGCCGTGAAGTTCGGTCGGACACACGATCTCGTCTACGACAAGCTCACGACCGACAACCCGATCGATCTCACCAGGTGGCAGGTCGTCAACAGCTACATGGGTCGTGCCGGGCTCATCAACAGCGGTGGCGCATCGTCCGGTGCCGGCGATCTCGAGCAGGCCGTCCGTACCGCCGTCATCAACAAGCGTGCCGGCGGCATGGGACTCATCTCCGGCCGGAAGGCGTTCCAGCGTCCGATGGCCGAAGGTGCCGCCCTGCTCCAGACGATTCAGGATGTCTATCTCGACGAGACGATCACCATCGCGTAGATCGTTCGACAGAACACAACGAACAAGGGAGGGGTCGCCATGGCGATCAAGCTGCCGCACGCGGCATCGGTAGAGAAGAATCCGACCCAGGAACAGATGCGGGAGTGGACCCTCGAGTTCATGCCGCGCATAATCGAGACTGAATTCGGCAATCTCAGCTACAAGGCGGAGATCACCGCACGGCTCGCCAAGTCGACGTTCTTCGTCGACGACGAGGAGGCGTTCAAACCGGCGATGACGCGAGCCGAGTACGACGAGTGGGCAGCGAAACAGGACGCCTACATCGCCGACAAGGACATGATCCTGATCGAGGGCTACATCGGACCGGATCCCGAGTTCCGCACGGCGAGCCGTCTCTACATGGAGAAGACGTCTGCGAACATTCCCGCGATGCAGCAGCAGCTGTTCTTCCCGAAGGACGACGACTGGGCCCCCGAATTCACCGTCATCTACACGCCCGGCCTGATGGCGCCGGGGAAGTCCGACGATCGGCTCATCGCCGTCGATCACGAGAACTACGTCACCCGCGTGTTCGGATCGGACTACTTCGGTGAATCGAAGATGGGTGGTCTCCGCATGTGGAACCACCTCGTGTTCGAGAAGGGCGGGCTGGCACTCCACTCCGGGCTCAAGACGTTCCCGGATGTCGAAGGAGAGGAAAAGGTCGCGTTGATCCTCGGACTCTCCGGCACGGGAAAGACAACCACCACGTTCCGTCAGCAACTCGGGTCCCTGCCCGTGCAGGATGACTTCGTGGCGCTCTTTCCCGGAGGCAAGGTGTACTCATCCGAGAACGGGTGCTTCGCCAAGACTTACGGGCTCGATGAGGACGACGAACCGACGATCTACGGTGGTACGACGAGGCCGGATGCCTGGCTCGAGAACACGCACACGGATCCGGACGGCCACGTCGACTTCTTCGATGATTCCTACACACGAAACGGCCGTTCGACGTTCCCCCTCGCGAATATCCGTCACAGGAACCCGAACAATCTGCCCCCCGTCGACTACATGCTGCTCCTCAACCGCAACGAGACGATCATCCCCGCGGTCGTGAAGCTCAAGCGTGAGCAAGCGGCTGCGTATTTCATGCTCGGTGAGACGAAGGGGACATCGGCCGGCGGTGCGGCCGAGGCGGGGAAGAGCCTCCGGGTACCCGGGACGAACCCGTTCTTCTTCACGAACGACGCCGTCCAGGGCAACCGGCTCCTCGAACTCCTCGATACGATGCCGGACCTCGAGATCTATCTCCTTTCGACCGGCCGCGTCGGCGGAGGTGACGACGACGAGCGTTCGAAGAAGGTCAAGATCCGGCACTCATCCGCGGCCGTCCAGGCGATCGTTGAAGGCTCGATCACTTGGGAGGAAGATCCGGACTTCGGTTATTTCGTCGCAGCGAACCTTCCCGGGTTCGATGATCCGGAACTGCTCCAGCCCAGGCGTCTCTATGAGCGTCAAGGGCGTATGGATGAGTACAACGCCATCGTGGCACAGTTGAAGGAGGAGCGACATGCCTTCCTCCGGACGTTCCCCGGTCTCGACGAAAGCGTCATCAACGCCGTCTGAACGGACCGAAAGAGTGAATGAAGCGGGGTGACCTTCGGGTCGCCCCGCTCTCGTTTGGGATGTTTCCATTTCTACTTCAAGTGGATACCAGTGGACGCCGATACAACCTGCGTGAGCAACAAGACCCCGCACATGCCGGCTTCGATCGACTCCCGCGAGTTCAGCACGACGCGCAAGGGATACGACAAGCACGAAGTCAAGGAATTCCTCCGCGAACTCGAGGCGAACTTCCGCGAGCTCGAACACTGGGCTCTCGAGACGAAAACTCGCCTGCAGACGGCGGAATTCGAGGCCCAGAAGGGGAGATCCGCTGAAGGACAATCGATCGACAGCGCCATGGTGGCGGTATTCGACGCGAAGGACCGGGTGCTGAGCCGCGCCAGGAAACAGGCCGCGAAGATCGAGGCCGAAGCCCGTGACAGGGCGGCGGCTATCGAGCGAGAAGCGAGGGCAAACGCAGAGGCGGTCGCCGGAGCTTCCGATGGTGGTGGCGAGATCATCGCCGAAGCAAGGGCGCGGGCCGAGGAGATCATCACATCGGCAGAGGCCGACGCTGAGCGAATTCGTGCAGCCGAGGACGAGACGGCTCAGAGCGTCATCGCCGAACTCGAGACGGAGCGTGAGCGTCTCGTCGAAGAGGTTCGACGTCTCACCGAAACGCTTGAACAGATCGAAGCATCACAGCCGGATGCCGACGACATGCAGGCTGCCGACGACGTCCTCGCAGAAGCTCACCGGAGAGCGGAGGAGATCCTCGCCGAGGCGACGGCCGCCGCCAACGAGATGATGACGACCGCCGGTGAGCCGGCTGGCGATGATGAGAAAGACGCCGGTCGGGCGAGCGCCGAACGGGAAGCCGAAGAGATTCTTGCCAAGGCACGAACTGAAGCCGAACGACTCGTGGAGGACGCCGAGCGCGACGCCGCCCGCAGCATCGAGCTTCGCGAAAGCCTGGAGAGCCGCCTCGCCGCGCTCGATGACGACTCGGTCGCAGCCGTCGAACGTGCCGAAAGCATCGAGGCTGTAGCGCGGGAGCGAGCC
Source organism: Acidimicrobiia bacterium (assembly GCA_024762335.1). Lineage (GTDB taxonomy): Bacteria > Actinomycetota > Acidimicrobiia > Spongiisociales > UBA5794 > JAHEEL01. The sequence goes on from JANTHO010000017.1 coordinate 8,519, forward strand.
GAAGCCATCGTCGATCGGGCTGAAGCGGCCGCCGTGGCCATACGCGAAGCCGTGACCCGGACACGCGACCAGGCCGACATCGATCGTCTCGAAGCGGCACGAAAGGTATCTTCCGCTCAACGCGAGGCACGCGAGCTGATCGCGGACGCCGAAGAGCGGATGCAGACGATCCTTCTCGGACTCGACGCCCAGGCAGCTGAGATCCGCGAAGGCGCAGAACACGATGCCGAACGGCTTCGAATCGAAGCGGAAGAGAAGCTCGCGGCGGCCGTGGAAGAAGCAGCCCGGATCCGAGCCGAGGCCGAGACCGCCGCCGAATCGATGGTTCGCGACGCAAAGGAACGACGCGACCAGGTCGAAGCGGAGATCCGTACCGCCGAGGAAGCGGCGAAGGAACTGGCGGAGCAGCGCGATGCCGAACTCGAAGCACGTGCCGTTGCCCTCGAAGAGCGCATGGCTGAGGTCGTGGCGGCGGAAGAAGAGACCGGCGCGGCTCTGGCGGACGCTCAAGCCGAAGTGAACCGGTTGCGCACGGAAGCGGAGCAGATCGAAGCAGAGATGCCGAAGGTCCGTGAAGAAGCCGAACGTATCAAGGCGGAGGCGGAGAACGCCGCAGCGGCGCTCGTCGACGGAGCCGAGCGCACCGCACGCACCGTCCGCGAGGAAGCGGAGAGGCAGCGTCACTCCGCCGAGGCCCAGGCCGAGGAGATCGTCGCGGACGCCAGGCGTCTGCATGACGAAGCAGAATCGGTTCGCGATGCTGCTCGGGACGAGGCGGCCGCAACACAGGCCGAGGCCGAAGACGTCCGTCGTGAGGCCGCGTCCGTGCGAGCAGAAGCCGACCGCTACGCCGAGATGGCCATTCATCGCGCCGACCACGATGCATCGGTGATCTTCGACGAAGCGTATCGGACGATCGAAGCCAGATTCGCGGAGGCCGCCGAAGAGGAAGAGCGCGCCCTGAGCCTTCTCGTCGATGCCGAGACTTCGTGGGAAGCGGCCGACGAACAGCATCGCATGCTTGTGGCAGCGGAGGCGCGCGCCGAAGAGAGAATCGCAGCCGTCGACGAAATCGCCCTGCAGGCAGAGGAAGCCGTACTCAAGGCATATGAGGAGGCCGAACGGATTCGCCTCTCCTCCATCGAGGATGCCGAGCAGGAGCGTCTCGCAGCGGAAGATCGTGTTGCCGAGATGACCCGCGCCGCCGAAGAAGCGGCCGCTGTGACCCATGCGGAGGCCGAAGAGGCCGCCGAATCGATCCGTGCAGATGCACAGCAGTGGGCCGCATCGGCAGACGAACAGTCCACCAGGCTGAGGTCCGAAGCGGAAGCGCTGCTGGCTGAAGCCCGCGACTCGGTCGAGCAGATGACCGCGGCCGCCAGAGACGACGTGGCGCGGATGCGCGAGAAGGCGGCGTCGGTTCGCCAGGAGTATGAGGAGCAACTCCAGGTGCTCCAGACGGCGGAGGATCGGGCAGCGGAGATCGTCGGCGAAGCGGAAGCCGCCGCGGCCGGGAAGATCGCAGAGGCGATGGCCGAGGTGGAGAGGATTCACGTCGAGGCGCTCGAGCAGGCCGAGCAGATCGCCGCCAAGGAGAGCGAAGCATCGCGCCTCTTCGAAGAAGCAGAGAACGAGGCCCGGAACGCTGCCGAGACGCTCGACGCAGCGAAAGCCGAAGCCGAGGAGATTCGCATCGCAGCGAACACGCTGCGAGATGAGGCGGATCGCGTGTTGACGGCGGCCCGTATGCAGGCAGCCGACCTTGCAGACGCCGAACGTCGCGCCTTCGAGATCGTGGAGCAGGCGCAACGCGAAGCCGTCGGGATTCGCGCATCCGCCGAGGGAGAAGCCACGGCGGCCGAGGCGGAACTCGAGCGCCTTCAGGCCGAGGTTCGCGAACTCGAACAGCTCAGATCTGAACATGAAGCGCTCGCCGAGGAGATTGAGCGGGAGAAAGCAGATCTCGCCGGTCGCCGCGACGAACTGAATCGTCGAGCTGCAGAGCATGAAGCAGAGAAGGACGAGCTCCAGATCCGCATTGCCGAGATCGAACGGCGTGAACGTGAAGTCGAGGAGCGATCCGCCGCCGCGGACGCAATCGACGATGCGAGCGCCCAGGCGAACGCAGCAGCCGAAGCGGCCGCAGAGACGCTTCACTCAGCCGAAGAAAAGGCGAAGGAACTCACCGATCAGGCACAGACGCAAGCCGATCGGATGCTCGCCGAAGCACGCGAAGCTGCGGAGAGTATCCGCTCCCGGGCCGAGAAGCGTCTCGCCGAGGCTGAAGAAGAAGCCGTCCGACTTCGTGAGGAACTCCGTGTTCCGACCGCGGAGCCGGTCGCCGCGGACCCCGGTGAAGAGACCTCAACGCCGGATGTGGATCTGGAGATCGTGGACGCGCCGTCAAACGAAGACACGGACGATGAACCGATGACGGCGCGGTCCCCGCGCAGCCGCTACGAGCGACAGTCCGCGAAGCTGCCCCGAATCGGCGACGATGCATCGGGCGTGGTCCGATCGCTCGAATCGTTCAGGAAGTCACTGCGGGGTTCGTGACGGAGAACGGTTCGCCGACCGTCAGATCATCGGAACGGTGGGAGTCTCGTTCCACAGTGCTTCGATCTCGTCCGGATCGACCGGAACCCCGCGGGTGAGGTTCTCGCACCCGGATGACGTGACGAGAAGATCATCCTCGATCCGGACACCGATGCCGAGGAAGCGCTCCGGCACACGATGGGTGACCTTCGCCGCATCGCTCTCTCGCTCGGTGATGATGCGTTTCGCCTCGGAGGCACCTTCTCGATATGCCAGATCCCGTTCAGCGTCGGCATCGAACGGCAGCTCGAAGAGATCGATCTCCGACTTCTCCGGTGCGACGTAGATGCCGGGTTCGACCGTGAATGTCATCCCGGGAACGAGGGGCCGTCCCTCGCCGTCGATCTTGTAAGCCCCCGCATCGTGGACATCCATGCCGAGCCAGTGCCCGGTTCCGTGGAAGTAGAACTCCCGGTACCACCCGTAGCGGATCGCATCGTCGACGGGACCGGGGATGAGTCCGAGATCAACCATGCCCTCCGTCAGCACACGGACCGCGATGTCATGCATGTCCGTATACCGGAGACCCGGTGCGCACGCATCGATCACGGCCTCCTGTGCGGCGAGAACCACGTCGTACACGGCGCGCTGTGCCTCGCTGAAGCGGCCGTTGACGGGGAACGTCCGGGTGATGTCGGAGGACAGGTATCCGACCTCGGCCGCGGCGTCGATCAGCAGCAGATCGCCGTCCGCGAGAACGCTGTCGTTCTCGACATAGTGGAGGATGCACGCGTTGTGTCCCGACGCAACGATCGACGGGTATCCCTCCCGAACGGCGCCTGATGCACGAAAGACGTACTCCATGGCCGCCTCCACGTCGTGCTCGGAGCGGCCCGGGCGGGCGAAACGGATCGCCTCGGCATGCCCCTCGGCGGAGATCCGGCATGCTTCGCGAAGCGCTTCGATCTCACCATCCGACTTGATCAGTCGCAGTTCACTGAGAACGACACCCGGGTCGACGATGGACGAAGGAACCGTATTTCCCGTCCGGATGCGCATGGACCGGGCCTGTCCCAATGCTCCGAGAACATCGGCATCGACCCTCGAACCGAGGTCATACCAGAGCGCTTCACGCCCGCGGAACCGATCGCGCAGCACCTTCCCCAGGTCGGCGATCGGGTAGGCCTCATCAGCGCCGAACCGCTCCCGGGCCCCGTCGACCCCCGCTCGTTTTCCGTTCCAGGACTCCATCTCGGGATCCCGCGGTCGGACGAACAGGACATAGGGACGGTCGTGGGAAGGATCGAAGACTGCCGCGGCGTCGGGCTCATCGAATCCGGTGAGGAAGAAGAAGTTCGATGCCTGGCGGAACTCGTGGTGGACGTCGTCGTTCCGAACGGTTTCGGTCGCGGCGGGAACGACGGCGATCCCGTCTCCGATCCGCTCCATGAACTGGGCCCGGCGTTGTGCAAAGCGTTCCATCATCGGAGTTTCGAGCACCGGCGTACGGAGCGCAAGTCCGGTACATCTCACGCCGTTGCCTTCGGCCTAAAGTGGACGGCAGGAACCCTGCGGCCGCCGTATGGGCGTGCCGAAGATTCCGTTACGTGACCGAATCGACTGGAGGCACGGATGAAACGACCGAGACGGGCATTCGGACTGCTGGCGCTGCTGGCCGTCCTCGCGCTGATTGCTGCGGCATGTAGCAGTTCCAGCGAGGAGACGACGACCACGGCGGCACCCGCCGAATCGACGACCACGGTGGCCGCTCCCGCCGGAGAGGGATTCACCTTCGGGATGATCCTCGTCGGTCCCGAGAACGATCACGGCTGGTCCCAGGCCCACTTCGAAGCCGGAAAGTACCTCGAGGAGAAGACCGGGGCCAAGATGATCTCGCTGGACTCCGTCAATCCCGCGGACCGTCCGGAGACATCGGTAGAGCAGGTCGTCGACGACATGGTCGACCAGGGAGCAGGACTGATCTTCGCGACGTCGGACGACATGAAGGACGGGATCGAAGCAGCCGCTGCGGCACATCCCGACATTCCGATGATCTGGTCCTCCGGTGACAGTGCCTGGGCAGAGGGTGAGGGCTACAAGGCCGATCTGACGAACCTCGGCAACGTCATGGGACGGATGTACTACGGGAAGATGATCGCGGGCTGCGCTGCTGCGATGACATCCGAGACAGGGAAGATCGCCTATCTCGGTCCGCTCATCAACGATGAGACGCGTCGTCTTGCGAGTTCCGTGTATCTCGGAGCACAGCAGTGCTGGGAGACAGCAGGGAAGGATCCTGCCGATCTCAACATGGAAGTGAACTGGATCGGGTTCTGGTTCAACATTCCCGGCGTGACACTTGATCCGACCGAGGTTACGAACGGCTTCTACGACGGCGGTGCCGATGTCGTGATCTCCGGGATCGACACGACGGAAGCGCTCGTGGTCGCGGGACAGCGTGCGGCGGCCGGCGAGTCTGTTTGGGCGATCCCCTATGACTTCGTCGGTGCATGTAGCGAAGCGCCCGAGGTGTGTCTCGGTGTGCCGTACTTCAACTGGGGCCCGACGTACCTCGGCGTGTTGAACTCGGTACTCGACGGCAGCTACACGGCGCAGTTCCAGTGGGTCGGACCGGACTGGGCCGACATGAACAACCCGGATACGTCCATGATCGGGTGGGTCAGCGGTGATGCCCTGGCCGACGATGCCGCTGCGGCGGTTGACGTGTTCATCGCCGGACTCGGTGACGGGTCCATCAACCCGTTCGTCGGTCCGCTGAACTACCAGGATGGGACACCGTTCCTGGCCGACGGAGAGACGGGGAATGATCAGCAACTCTGGTACATGAAGCAACTCCTCGAAGGCATGGAGGGAGCAAGTTCGGCCGGCTAGAAGCTGAACGAAGACGATGGGGGAGGCTCTCGACAGCCTCCCCCATCATCGCGTCCGGATGGCTCCTGTCGAGTAACCTCGGCGGTCATGGCGTTGGAGATCCGTGACATTCACAAGCGCTTTGGCCCGGTACGGGCCAGCGACGGAGTGACGTTCACCGTCGAGGAGGGGTCCCTCCACGGCATCCTCGGTGAGAACGGTGCCGGGAAGTCGACCCTGATGAAGATCCTCTCAGGGTTCTACGAAGCCGACTCGGGTGAAGTCGTACTCGACGGTGAGGTGCTCCATCTCCGGTCCCCGGCCGATGCCATCGATGCCGGCATCGGCATGCTGCACCAGGATCCTCTCGTGTTCCTGCCGTTCACCGTCCTGGACAACTTCGCTCTTGGAAGCCCCGGATCGATGCGGCTCGACCGCAAAGCCGCTGAAGCCGAACTGATGCGGGTCAGCGGGGAACTCGGATTCGAATTCGATCCCGAGCGACTGGTTCGAGATCTCACGGTTGGAGAACGCCAGCAGCTCTCCATCACCAGACTTCTGTGGCTCGGGGCCCGGGTGCTCATCTTCGACGAACCGACGACCGGCATCTCAGCATCGCAGCGGATCCAACTCTTCGACACGCTCCGAACGCTCGCCGCCGGCGGGATGATCGTGCTGTTCGTGTCTCACAAACTCGAGGAGGTCGAGGCGCTCTGCGACTCGGTAACCGTGATTCGCCGGGGGAAGGTCGTGTACGAGGCTGAGATGCCGGTGGCATCCGAAACACTCGTCGAGAAGATGTTCGGCAACGTCTTTGTCGAAGAGGAAAGGACGACGGTGCCGCTTGGTGACGCGATGCTCCGTGTCGAGGCGGCAACGCTCAGCGAAGGAACCACGCGAATCGAAGGTCTCGACCTGGGGATCGCTCGATCAGAGGTCGTCGGCCTTGCCGGTCTCGAGGGAAGTGGGCAGCGAACGCTGTTGCGTGCGTGTGCCGGGCTGATCCAACCGGAGTCGGGGTCGCTCTCCGTCGACGGCATCGAGCTCACCCGGGCGTCGTATCGGGAACATCTCGCGGCAGGTGTTCACTATCTGCCTGCCGGCCGTCTCGAGGAGGGGCTCGTCCAGGGCATCTCGATTGCCGAGCATCTCGTTCTGGCCTCGGACGACACAGCCTTCTTCGTGGATTGGAAGGCAGCGGACGCTCGCGCCGGGGAGGAGATCGACGAATACTCGATCAAGGGCCTTCCGTCGTCGGCGGCTGAGGAGCTGTCGGGTGGGAACCAGCAGCGGCTTCTTCTCGCCATGATCCCGGACGAGGTGAAATTGCTCCTTCTCGAGCACCCGACCCGCGGCCTCGACGTCGAATCGGCCGCGTTCGTGTGGACGCGCCTGCTCGAGCGCAGGAATCACGGCACCGCGACGGTGTTCGCATCGGCGGATCTCGATGAGTTGCTGAACTACAGCGATCGGATCATCGTGTTCTTTGCCGGGAGCGTATTCGCGATCCGGACCGCCGCTGAGATCGACGGAGAGGAACTCGGCTATCTCATCGGCGGGAAGGTGCGGGCATGACGCGGGTAAGGGCGGCGGTCCCGACACTCGTGGCTCTTGCTCTTGCGCTCGCCGTTGGCGTCGCACTCCTCCTCGTCGTCGGCGCACCACCGCTCGAAACGTTCAGGCTGCTCGTCGAAGGGTCGTTCGGATCGGCGTCGAAGATCTCGGCGACACTGCTCGCCTGGTCGCCCCTCCTGCTGGCGTCCGCGGGACTCGTGGTTACGTTCGCCGCCGGGCTCTGGAATATCGGTGTCGAAGGCCAGGTCATCATGGGGGGTATCGCAGCCACGTGGGTGGCCCGAACGGTCCCCGGCCCGGGATGGGTGCTCATACCGCTGATGGTGCTTGCCGGTGCCGTTGGAGGGCTTCTCTGGGCCGTGTTCGCCGGAGTCCTCAAGACGCACGGCAACGTCCACGAGATCTTCGGCGGGCTTGGACTTGACTTCGTTGCCGCGGGACTTGCAACGTACCTCGTGATCGGTCCGTGGAAACGGGCGGGTGTTGCTTCGACGAGCGGAACCGACATCTTCCGACCGGAAGCCTGGATGCCAGAGTTCCAGGCGTTCGGTGTCGGCTGGCCGGTGATCCCCGTGATCCTCGGTCTCCTTTCCGTCCTGGTCGTGTGGATGCTCCTTCGTGGCACCCTGTTCGGGTTGCGGCTCAAGGCCGTCGGAAGCAACCCGTATAGCTCCTTCCTGCTCGGGATACCTACGAATCGCTACATGCTCGGTGCGTTCGCGATCGGCGGAGCGCTCGCGGGGATCGCCGGGACGGTCCAGGTGGCGGCCTTCCATCACAAGCTCGTGCCTGCCATCTCGGGCGGCTACGGGTTCCTCGGCATCCTCGTCGTGCTGCTCGCAGGGTTCAGCGCCGTATGGATCGCCCCCATTGCCCTGTTCTTCGTCGGGATCTCCGTGGGGAGCACCCAACTCGATCTGCAACTCGGTCTGGACTCTGCGTTCGGCGGGGTTCTCCAGGGAATCATCGTCCTCTTCGTGATGTTCGGCGGCGCCTGGAGCGTCCGGCGAGCAAGTGGCCGGCTGACGCCTCAAGAGGAGCCCTGACCGTGGAAGCGACGTTCAATTCGATCATCGCAGCGGCAGCGCCGCTCATCATCGCCACGATGGGTGAGACGATCACCGAGAAGTCGGGTGTCATCAACCTCTCGCTGGAGGGCAGCCTTCGCCTGTCGGCAATGACCGCGTTCGCCATCGCGTTCTGGGTCGGGAACGCCCTCGTGGGGTTCGCAGCAGCGGCCGCAGTCGGAGCCGCGATCGCCGCCATCATCGCTTTCTCGAGCATCAGGCTGAAGCTGAATCAGATCGCCGTCGGATTCGTCCTGACGCTCCTCGCCATCGAACTGGCATCCTTCCTCGGAGATTCATTCGTGGGTGAACGGGGACCGAGAGTTCCACCGCTGCCGATCCCGATTCTCTCCGACATTCCCTTCGTCGGGAAGGTGTTCTTCGACCACGACCTCGTCGTCTACTTCAGCTACGTGGCGATCTTCGCAACCTGGTGGTACTTCTACCGGACGCGGCCCGGTCTCAATCTCCAGGGAATCGGAGAGCGTCCCGAAGCCGCCTTCGCCCGCGGCATTCCGGTGAACATGCTTCGCTTCTGGTACACCGTGCTCGGCGGAGCGATGGTCGGCATCGCCGGAGCCGCCTACTCGCTCGACGTCAAGCTCGGATGGCGGGAAACGCTTACGCTGAACCTCGGCTGGATCGCGCTCGCGATCGTGATCTTCGGGGGATGGCACCCGCTTCGTGTCGCATTCGGCGCATACCTGTTCGGAGCACTCCAGGTCCTGGCGTTCCAACTCCAGGACGTGTTCCCCGGCGTTGCGCAGGTTCTTCCGATCGCCCCGTTCCCGCTGATGATCCTCGCGCTCGTGTTCGTCTACTCCGACTGGTTCCGGAGGATCGGGGATCGATTCCCGAAGATGCGGAATCTGCTGGGGAGCGAGGCACCCGCCGCCATGGGGACCGTGTTCGAACGGGAGTGAGGGTCAGCCGGCGGCCACCGCATCCAGTTCGTCGAGCAACGCCTGCTTGTGCTCATCCGGCAGGAACGTCGCCTCGATCGAGTTGCGTGCCAGCTTCACGAGATCGTCCCTGGTCAGATCCAGGGCCGCGGCGGTATCCACGTAATTGTCCAACACGTAGCCACCGAAGTAGGCGGGATCGTCGGAGTTGATCGTCACACGGACACCGCGGTCGAGAAGCCGTTTCAGGTTGTGATCTTCGAGACGATCGAAGACTCGCAACTTCACGTTCGAGAGCGGGCACATCGTCAGCGGGATGCCCTCCCGGACGAGCCGGTCGACCAGTGCGGGATCTTCCTCGCACCGGACGCCATGGTCGATGCGTTCGGCGTGGAGCGTATCGAGCGCGCCGGTGATGTATGAAGGAGGTCCCTCCTCGCCGGCGTGGGCTACGGCGTGGAGTCCGGCTGCTCTCGCATGCGCATAGGCGTCGAAGAACCACTCCGGCGGGTTCCCGACCTCTGCCGAATCGAGGCCGACTCCGATGATGTCGTCCAGGAACGGTTCCGCTTCATGCCAGGTTCCGAGCGCATCGTCGCCGGGGAGGTGACGGAGGAAGCACATGATCAGCGCGGCGGAGATTCCCCAGCGCATCTCCCCGTATTCGATCGCGCGGGTGAACCCGTTCATGAAGACCGGGAACTCGATTCCCCGCTCGGTGTGCGTCTGAGGGTCGAAGAAGATCTCGGCGCGCCGAACGCCGTCGTGGGCGGCCCGGCCGAGGTAGGCGACCATCAGGTCGTAGAAGTCCTGCTCGGTGACGAGCACCGCCGCGCCCTGGTAGTAGATGTCGAGGAACGTCTGCAGGTCGGAGAACTCGTAGGCGGCACGCACCTCGTCGACGTTGGCGAACGGCAGGTCGATGCCGTTGCGAGCGGCGAGGTCGAACATCATCTCCGGTTCGAGGGTCCCCTCGATGTGGAGGTGAAGTTCGGCCTTCGGAAGCGAGCGAACGAACGATGCAGTATCCATGCCTCTATTCAACTCGATCGGCGCCCGGGCTGCGAGCGGCCGTCAGGACCTCGACTCCGTCGTGCCGGCGAACAGGGCAACGCCGCCGGCGGCCAGAGCGATCTGGATGAAGTGCTTGATCCAGTCGATGCCGGATGTACTGCCGACGCCGATCCAGTCGGCGATGAGTCCGCCGATGATGGCGGCACCGGCACCGACGAGGATCGTCATGCCGAGCGAGATGTCCTGCTTGCCGGGGAGGACGAGTCGCCCGAGTGGCCCGATGATGAGCCCGGCGATCAAGCCGCCGACGATCGTCGCGATGAAGCTCCCCATGGTTCCTCCCTTTCGTGTCGTGGGCCCGGTGGGACTCGAACCCACACGCTTCGGATTAAAAGTCCGCTGCTCTGCCATTGGAGCTACAGGCCCTCGGCCGACCACGAAGCCGGCCGGGAACCGTGGTTGAACAGTTCTTCGGTACTTCGATCGGTCGTTCGGAATGATTCTAGGGGAGGAAGTGGCTTCGCTCGGTCTGGACGGTGCATGCGGTGCGTTCTCGGCGTGTCACTCACTCGGACAGCAACTCCGCTCTCGGCTCGCTCATGGGACCGTGGGCGTCGGAACATCGGTCTCTGATCCTCACATGGGTCCAGGATCGGCTGCCGCTCGCCAGAATTCAGCAGGACGCCGGTAGGGCCAGACCAGTCTCCGAGCAATGGAGGAAGAGGCCATGGGTGACTTCCCGAAAGGCCCCGACGGGGCCGACGAGGTATGTTGATTGATATGGCAGATGATTGGACCACGCCGATCACGGTTGAGCAGATGTACGGATACTGGGACGTCGAATGGGACGAGGCCGTCGCAGTGACCAATCGGAGTCTCGATCCACGACCGAACTCCTCCATCTATGACACACTCTCCAGCCTCGGTGTAGAGAAGGGGGACGTCGTCCTGGATATCGGCGGCAGGGATGCCTCCGGCGGTCTCGCCATGGCCGAACGGTTCGGGTGCCGGGTCATCGTCGTCGATCCCGTGCAAGCGAATCTCGACGACGGCCTGCGAGCGATTGCGGGCCACGTTCACGGGTACCTCGTCGAAATACATCGAGGAACGATCAATCAGATCCCCATCGGCGACGACACGGTCGATGTCGTGTTCTCCCGTGACATGCTCACCCATGTCGCAGATCTCGACGGTGCACTCATGGAGTGCCGCAGGGTATTGACCCCATCGGGATCCATGCTCATCCACCAAGTATTCGAAACGCCACTGCTCGAACCTGCCGAGAGGGAGCGCCTCTGCGCGGACCTCGCGACAGTACCCGACCGGCTCTCAATCGAGATCTTCGAGGACTCGGTCCGTCGCGCCGGATTCACGATCCGGGCGATCGATCGCGTCGGATCCGAGTGGCTGGAGTCGCTCCTCGAGCGAGAGGACGGCGAGAAGCGGCTCCTGCGCGCGGCACACATGCACCGTGCCAAGGACGACATTGTCGACGAGGTTGGAGTGGTGGCCTTTCGCGTCATGGAAGCGAACAACCTCTGGACCATCTACCGGATGATCGGCAAACTCGAGGAACGCGTGTATTCGCTCACCTTGGATCGCACCTGACGCCGATTCGCCGACGCTGCTTGGTTTCTTCATTGGGGCGATCTAGAGCAACTCAGCCGAGATCTTGGCGTATGAAGACACCGCGAGAAACAACCTTCGGGCGAGCCGGCTCGATCGGTTTGCGGTCGACCAGGTGGCAGCCGTGCCCGGTGTCACTGCAGCAGCCCCTATCGGCGAGCTGACCCTCACTGCGGAGGTGGGCGGAAACCTCACGGATCTCTCTCTGGGGAGTTGACCTCATTGGACCGGGCCGGCCCGAACCAATCGTGGAGGGCCGTTCGCCGGGCAGCGGCGAGGTCGTCGTGGACAGGAACGGAGTAGCGGAGGGGCTGCAAATCGGCGAAACCATCACGCTGGTTCCGAGCGGCACCCAGCTCGAGATCGACGACGATGGGCAATGGCTCTTCGCTCTCAGTGGGCAATGAGTGCAGCGCGTGGATCGACGGTGCGGTAGCGTCGGGGTATGAAGCTGTACCTGATCGACGGGACCTACGAACTGTTCCGCAATCACTTCGGGGGAGGTCCGGACCGGATCGCACCCGACGGGCGAGACGTGAAAGCCGTCTACGGGTTGGTCGCCTCGACGCTCTCGCTCCTCGCCGAACCGGGGATCACCCACGTCGCCGCATCGTTCGACTCGGTCGTCGAATCGTTCCGCAACGAGGTCTACCCGGCGTACAAGACCGGAGAAGGGATCGACCAGGCGCTCTTCGAACAGTTCCCGCTCGCGGAGCGTGCGATGCGAGCCATCGGGGTCACCGTCTGGTCGATGTACGACTACGAGGCCGACGACGGTCTCGCCACCGGCGCACGGCGCTGGGTCGACGACGTTGAACAGGTCGTCATCATGTCCCCCGACAAGGACATGGCCCAGCTCTACGGCGACCCGCGCATCGTCGGATACGACCGCCGCAAAGGTGTCTTCATCGATCGAGACGCGGTCGTGGAGAAATTCGGTGTCGAACCGGCATCGATCCCGGACTGGCTCGCTCTCGTCGGTGATGCAGCCGACGGGTTGCCGGGACTGCCGGGCTGGGGAGCGAAGTCGTCGGCAACGATCCTCGGTCGATACGGCCATCTCGAGGAGATCCCGCTCGACGCGTCGTTGTGGGATGTGAAGATCCGCAGTGCCGACAAACTGGCGGAGACGCTCCGGCGGCGGATGGGCGACGCGCTGCTGTACCGGTTCCTCGCTCAGTTGCGAACGGACGTTCCACTTCCCGAGTCGTTCGGCGATCTCGAATGGAGGGGCGTTCCCCGGGGGCGCTACGAAGCGATCTGCGACGAACTCGGCTTCGGTCGTCTCAAGGAACGGCCGGTCCGCTGGAATGAGTGATCAGAGAACGATGACCTCGGCACGATGTCCCGGAGCGTCTGCGATCCTACGATCAAGGGTGATGAGAGGCACCCCGCTCACTTCAGCGAGAGCCACGTAGGCAGCATCATATGCGGAGAGGTTGTGTCGCAACTCCCAGATACGAGGCAGAAGCGGCTGATGGTCGAATCGCCGGATCAACAGGGAAGAGAACTCCTCAAGAGCTGTTGCGGCCCCGCTGGTGTCTGAACGGTCGTGTCTTCTCAGGGCGTCAGCAACCTCGATGTCGAGAAGATGAGGAGCGACGAGTTCGGACGTCGCCACTGCAGCCGATGCTGCGACGCCGCGGTCGCCGGACGCGGTGAGCGCTGCGAGAACCGCCGACGCATCGATGACGACCGTCACCGACGGTCCCGGTCCTCTCGGATGCCTCTGACGATCTCTTCCGCGCTGACGTCGAGCAGGCGACCGGCTTCTCTGTCGGCCTGAACGCGGGCCATGATCTCGGCGTTGGTCGGAACCGACGCCATTCGGTCAAGTTCGCGCTTCAGGTATTCGGAGAGATTCAGTCCCTCGGCGGCAGCGCGGCGCTTCAGACGTTCGTGGAGATCGGGTGGAACATTGCGGATCTGGATCATGACCATGCCTTCAGACTAGAACATGTGTGGCACATGTGATTGTCTGCGGAGACTCAGTTGATGTCAATAGACCCGATCGCCGGTCCGCTCGTCAGCCGGCAGAGATCGCGAACTGGAGAATGCGAGTGCCGTCGGCATCGAACATCTCGAGCGTGGCGACGTCGACGCGGTACGTATCGGCGAGACCGAGGAGCTCCAGGTATCGGGCTTCCTGGGTCATGATCTTCTCGTCCGCGCACATCATCTTCGTGGATGCAGCCGGTCCGACCTCGATGGACTCCCCATCCGTCTTCCAGGACGTCGTGTAGTTGTTGCAACCGGCCGAGCCCGACAGGGTCCCGTCCTCGCCGAATGTCGCCGTTACGCGCTCGTCACCCCATGCCGACTCAAAGCCACCCGTTCCGTTGTTGTAGGCAATCAGATCCCAGGAGGTGCCCGCGAGATCCTGCGAAATGGCTTCGTACACGAGCACCGGCTCGCCGTTCGACGACAGCGTCAGGGTTTCACCGTCGATGCTCCAGGAATCAACGGAAGCCATCGCCGACAGGTATGCGGCTTCCTGATCCATCACTCCCTCGTCTGCACAGAACATCTCCGTGGAGATGAACGGCCCGAAGGTGAGCGATGATCCGTCGAGTTCATACGATCCGGAGTACTGATTGCACGAGGCGTTGCCGGCGGCCGTGCCATCCTCGAAAACGAGGGTCGGAGCCGAACCCGTCGTGAGCGTCGTCATCGTTCCGTCGGGACCGCTGATCTGGGTCAGTTGCCAGGCGTGGTCCGACGGCGTGGCGTCATCTCCGGAACTGCAGGCGGCTGCGACGAGAGCGAAGGGAAGGGCGAGCAAGAAGAGTCGTTTCATCATGATATTGGGACGATACCGGCCCGGCGCAGAGTTCCCGATACTTCTCCTCGCACAGGCCTGCGATCTGTGCCAGTCTGGACACGGCCGAGGGGAGGGTCCTGTGGCGGTTGTGACGGTTGCGAATCTGACGAAGCGCTACGGCGACAGCGAAGCCGTGGCCGGCATCGATTTCACGATCGAAGAAGGCGAGGTGTTCGCCCTGCTCGGTCCGAACGGTGCCGGGAAGACAACGACCGTGGAGATCCTCGAGGGGTATCGCGATCGAACCGCCGGCGACGTCGACGTCCTCGGATACGACCCTGCCGGAAACGCGCGTGCGTTCAAGGAGCAGATCGGAGTCGTCCTCCAGGAGTCTTCGGTTGAGCGCGACCTGACCGTGCGCGAGGCCATCGACACGTATGGACGTGTCTATCCGAAGCGGCTCGTCACCGGCGACCTCATCGACATCGTCGGTCTTGGAGAGAAGGCCGATGCGAGAGTGAAGACGCTCTCGGGAGGTCAGAAGCGCCGCCTCGAAGTGGCGCTCGGAATCGTCGGAGATCCGGACCTGATCTTCCTCGACGAACCGACGACCGGGTTCGACCCGTCGGCGCGGCGGCAGGCATGGGAGATGATCTCCAATCTCTCCACGCTCGGCAAGACGATCCTCCTCACGACGCACTACATGGACGAAGCGCAGAACCTGGCCGATCGCGTCGCGGTGATCAACAACGGCTTGATCGTTGCTGAGGGAACACCGGACACGCTCGGCGGGAGAGAGACGGCCCACACCACGATCCGCTTCTCGCTCGCAGAGGCTTCGATCGGAGACCTGCCGCTTGCTCCCACACTCGTGGAGGGACCCGTTGTCGAGTACCGCACCGACGAACCGACGGCCGTGCTCCATACCCTCACCGGTTGGGCGGTGGGTCGCCGGGTGGCGCTCGAGGGTCTCACCGTTGCGCGCCCGTCGCTCGAAGACGTCTATCTCGAGCTGACCGACGGGGAGGAGCGATGAAGCGCCCCTCCGCCTTCGCTTTGGTTGCGAATCAGACCCGGTACGAGTGGCGGATTTTCTGGAGGACACCGATCTCGGCGTTCTTCACGATCTTCTTCCCGTTGTTGATCTTCGTTGTGTTCTCGCTCGTCTTCGGAAACGAACGGATCGACTACCTCGGGATCACGACCGCCCAGTTCTACGCCCCGTCGCTGGCGGTGTTCTCGGCGGTGTCGGCCACGTACACGAATATCTCGATCAGCACCGCGTATCAGCGAGACGAGGGGATCCTCAAGCGGGTGAGGGGAACGCCACTGCCGGCGTGGATCTACTTCGTGGGGAAGATCCTCTCATCGATCGCGATCGCTGTGATCGGCACGCTCATCATGATCGGCGTCGGCATCGTCTTCTTCGGCTTGCAGGTGTATCCGGAGACGATCCCCACGCTTCTCGTCGTGTTCTTCGTCGGCGTGGCCGCATTCGCCGCGCTGGGGTTGTTGGTGGCCGCTCTTGCGCCGTCTGGGCCTGGTGCCACGGCGATCGCGAACGCCACTCTGTTGCCGTTGGCCTTCGTGTCCGGCGTGTTCATCATTCCGTCCGAGGACATGCCGACCTGGCTCAACGCCGTCGCGAACTTCTTCCCGCTCAAACACTTCGTGGAACCGTTCGTCGCGGCCTTCAGCCCTGCTGCAACGAGATCGTCGTTCTCCTGGCTCGACCTCGGCTATCTCGTCCTGTGGGGAGTCGTGTCGCTGATCCTGGCGATCCGTTCGTTCCGATGGGAGCCACCGACCGGTGGCGGGGGCGGAAGGTCGCGACGGGCATCAGCCAAGTCGGCGTGACCGGGTCAGGTCTCCGACGCTACGCCCAGAAGCCGTTCGCGCTTCATCTTTGACGCCCCGCGCGCTGCGAGAGCGATGGCAACGATCCAGGCGATCGCCCCGATCGCGAACGCCGACCGTCCGGGTGCGATGACGACGGTCGCCGAGACGCCGTACGACAGGATGATGACGGGGAGCGTGACGAGACTCGATGCCTGCTGGGCGGCCGCCGCCGACTTGACCCTGGCGGAAATCCGGAGGATGACGGCGAGGGCTGCGGCGATGAAAGGAGGAATAACCCAGACGATGAGCATGACCCAGCCGGCGGTAGGGAAGAACCACGTTCCGATGCTGGCACCGACCGTCAGATTCACGACGAGCGCGTATGCCGAGAACCCGACGATCGTGGCGAGGAACCCCGGGACGAGGCTTGCGATGAGCTTGCCGACGTACAGCTCCCTCATCGTGATCGGGCTGTGAGCGAGGAATTCTCCCGTGCCGCGCTCCCGTTCGCCGACGATCACGTTCGATCCGACGGCAGCCGAGATCGTCACGGGAACGATGATGGCGATCGGGGCCAGGAGGAATACCGCAGCGATATATCCGGCACGGGCGGTAGCCGTCTCTCCTCGGGCGGCGTCGGTGACCTGGGCGGGGAGACGCCCCACGATGTCGGTCACCTGCGTCACGAAGCCGGTCTGTTCCAGGCGGCCGAGCATGGTCAAGACGAGAAGGGGGATGATGACGAAGAAGAGTCCCGCCATGATGACCAGGGGGATCCAGTAGTCCTTGCTCTTGAAGAGGCGGCGGAGATCGGTTCCGGCGACGATGCGTACGTGGCCCCAGTTCATTTCGCACTCTTCCTGTGGGAACGTTGCATCTCGAAATAGAGCTCTTCGAGTGTTGGCTCGAGCGGTTCGACCCTCGTCAGGCGCACGCCGTCGAGGACGAGCTCAGCGACGAGATCCGGGAGACGGTCGAGGTCCTCGAGGGTTGCATGAACGGAGCCGTTCTCTACCACCGATAGCACTCCGGGGCGATCCGCGAGATCGCGAAGCCTCGTTCGATCTTCGGCATCGAAGACGACGACGGGGTCTGCGAGATACCGTCCTGCAAGCTCGGCCGGCGCTCCCGATGCCTGCGCGTGTCCCTTGTTCATCAGGACGATGTGGTCGGCGATGCCTTCCGCCTCGTGAAGCAGGTGGGTGCACAGCACGATTGTCCGGCCCCTGGCGGCCATTTCCCGGATGAGGTCGAGAACGTTTCTGGCCGACTCGGGATCTAGGCCGGCTGTCGGTTCGTCGAGGAGGAGGACCTGCGGGTCGTGGATGACCGCTCTCGCAAGTGCGAGTCGGGTACGCATCCCCGTCGAGTAGCCACCGACCTCCTGGGTGAGTGCATCCTGGATCACGAATCGTTCCGCAGCATCGAGCGCTGCGTGTTCGTCGGCCCCGAAGATGCGGGCGGCGAACCGCAGGTTCTCCCAACCGGTGAGCTGGTCGTAGAAGGCGGGCTTCGGAGGAACGATGCCGACCCGGCTCCGCACCTCGTCTCCATCGACCTTGGGGTGAAGGCCGAGCACCTCGATGTCTCCCCGGTCCGCGACGAGCGCTCCGGTCGTAAGACGAACCGTCGTCGTCTTGCCTGCCCCGTTCGGACCGAGGAGGACGGTGACGGCGCCGACGGGCGCGTCGAAGTCGAGGGCTTCGACGGCATGCACGCTGCCGAAGGCCTTCGAGACCGAGCCGAAGTGGATCGCCTGGTTCATCCGAGATGTCATCGGCTCGGACGCTACCGAACCTGAATGCTTACGGAGGCACACTGATCGATCTTCCTGCGAACCGCGGGCCCGGGACGCCATATAGGACGCAGAGAACCCTGGGTTCGTGTCGGCGTAGGATTGGGGTATGTGCGGGAGATTCGTTCAGACGAGAGAGGCCGAGGACTACGGCGCCTACTTCGCCGTCGACGTCATCAAGACCGATGCTGTGTTGCGTTCGTGGAACGTCGCACCGACGAAACAGGTCTACGCCGTGGCCGAACATGAAGGAGAGCGTATGCTCGGGACGTTCGAGTGGGGGCTCGTGCCGTTCTGGGCGAAGGATCGGAAGATCGGGTCCAGGTTGATCAACGCCAGGGTGGAGACCCTCGCCGAGAAGCCGGCATTCCGCGACTCCTTCAAGAAGCGACGGTGCATCATCCCGGCGGACGGCTTCTACGAATGGGAGCCGAAGCCGGGGGGGAAACTCCCGCATTACATCTACGAACCCGACGGGCGTCCGCTCGCACTGGCCGGTCTCTGGTCGTCGTGGAAGAACCCGGAGTCGGGGGAGTCCCTCCGGACGTGCACGATCATCACGGGTGAACCGTCCGACGTCGTCGCACCGATACACAACCGGATGCCGGTGATGCTGCCGCGATCCACATGGGATGCTTGGCTGGATCCCGGGATCGGCGATTCCGAGGAGGTCCGGCATCTCATCGAACATCTCCCGGTACCCGATCTGGCGGAACATCCCGTTTCCACCCTTGTCAATCGGGTCGGCAATGACTCCGCTGAGCTGACCGAGCCGCTCGCGTCGGGAGCCGTGTAGCGGTCCGTGTCGAGATCAGTGGACGGCACGCAGCGTCATGAGCGCCACCGCCAGAATGGTGACTCCGATCGCGAGCAGTCGGAGGTCCCGGTTCGAACGGGTCACGACGATTGCAGCTGAGCCGACGATGAACACGGCGGCGAACTGAAACGCAACACCGGCGTCGGTCGACGGGAGCAGGAGATCGATCACACGAGGACAACGCACGAACCGGCTCGAACATGCCGCATCAGGGCGCATCCCGGTGTAATAACCTCTGACTTATGCGCGCACTACGAAAGCTCGGCCCTGAAGTTGGTTTTGAACTCGTCGACATCCCGATCCCCGAAGTCGGTCCCGATGAGGTCCTCATCGAGGTTCGGGCAACATCGATCTGCGGAACCGATGTTCACATCTACGAGTGGAACCAATGGGCGGCCGATCACGTGTCGCCCCCGATCACCGTCGGCCATGAACTCACCGGTGTCGTCGTCGATCGCGGAGCGAATGTCAAGGAACCGGTGATCGGTCAACTGGTGTCCGCCGAATCGCACGTCATCTGCAACACGTGCGCATGGTGCCGGACCGGTCAGGGACATCTCTGCCCGAACACGCAGATCCTCGGTGTGCATCGGGACGGCGCATATGCCGACTACGTGGTCGTGCCGGCCCAGAATGCATGGCCGGATCCGCCGGAGATGCCCCTGTCGGTCGCTTCGCTCCAGGAGAATTTCGGGAACTCGGTCCACACGGCGACCACGCCGAGCGTCGCCGGTCGCAAGGTGCTCGTCACGGGCACCGGTCCGGTGGGCGTCATGGCGATCGCGGTGGCGAAAGCGCTCGGTGCGCGTGCCGTCTATGCGACCGACATCTCGGACTATCGGCTCGGTCTTGCCGAGAGGATGGGTGCCGACGCCGTGTTCAACCCGCTTCGTGACGATGTTGCCGCCGGGGTGGCCGAGGCCACGCTCGGCGAAGGTGTCGATGTGCTGCTCGAGATGTCCGGGGCGCCTTCCGCACTGGAAGCCGGGTTCGGGGCTCTGAAGCCGGGAGGCGAGGCTGCGCTGCTCGGTCTCACCGCACAGAAGTTCCCGTTCGATATCGACGACAACATCATCTTCAAAGGGGCGACCGTCCACGGGATCGTCGGGCGTCGACTCTGGCAGACCTGGTATGAGATGCGGGGGTTGATCCGCTCCGGTGCGGTCGATCTGGAACCCGTCATCACACACCGGTTCGCCCTCGCCGACTATGAGAAGGCGTTCAAACTCATGCAGTCGGGTGAGTGTGGCAAAGTCGTCATGTTCCCCGATCCCGCCCATGCCGATGGACCGCTGAGCTGAGGGAGGCACGATGACCGACAAGACCGCATTCATCAGGGACGAACTGCAAGCGCTCAGAGACCAGGGTCTCTACAACACGATCTCGACCATCGAGAGCCCGCAGGGAGCGCATCTCACCGTCGGCGGACGTGAAGTTCTGAACTTCTGTTCGAACAACTATCTCGGTCTCGCCGACGATCGGCGGCTGATCGATGCAGCCAAGGCTGCCCTCGACACGTACGGTGTGGGGCCGGGTGCCGTGCGGACGATCGCAGGAACGATGACGATCCACACCCAACTCGAGGAGGCGCTTGCCCGGTTCAAGGGTGTCGAGGCGACGATCAGTTTCCAGTCGGGTTTCACCGCGAATCTGGCCGTCATCCCCGCACTCGTCGGTGCAGGCGACGTGATCATCTCCGATGAGTTGAACCATGCATCGATCGTCGACGGTGTCCGCCTCGCCAAAGCGGGCAGGAAGATCTACGCGCACAACGAGGTCGACATGCTGAGGGAACGTCTCGCCGAAGCTCGGTCCGAAGGAGCCAACCAGATCCTCGTGATCACCGACGGCGTGTTCTCGATGGACGGCGACCTCGCTCCACTCGACCGGATCGTCGACGCCGCCGACGACTTCGGCGCGATGGTCATGGTCGACGACGCCCACGGCGAAGGCGTCGTCGGACGCGGCGGGAGAGGAATCGTCGACCACTTCGATCTGCACGGGCGGGTCGACGTCGAGGTCGGAACGATGTCGAAAGCGTTCGGTGCCGTCGGAGGGTACGTCGCCGGATCGACAGAATTGATCGAGTGGCTGCGACAGCGTGGACGCCCGTTCCTGTTCTCATCCGCGGTGACACCACCGGACGTTGCCGCATGCATCGCGTCGGTGGAGATCCTCGACGCGTCGACGGAACTCGTCGATCGTCTCTGGGCCAACGCTGCAACATTCAAGACGATGATGACCGACGCCGGCTTCGACATCGGATCGAGCGAGACTCCGATCACGCCGGTCATGCTGGGAGACGAGCACATCGCTCGCGAGTTCTCTCGCAAGCTGCTCGACGAACACGCCGTCTTTGCCCAGGCGATCGCATTCCCGACCGTCGCACGCGGGAAGGCTCGCATACGGGTCATGATCTCGGCGGCGCATTCGGACGAGGATCTCGTTCGGGGCGCAGAAGCCTTCGCCGCCGTGGGTCGCGATCTCGGAATCATGGCCTGACGACCGATTGGGCGAAGCAGGGTTCCGATCGGAGAATCGGCAGGTGCTCCCGTTCCGCCGCTAGATTTGGCAGTCGTCGGGGGGTCATCTCATGTCTGAGCAGCCAGAACAACAGAAGGGACCCGGAATCCCATGGGGGAGACTGACGTTGCGCGGGTTCCTGCTCCTGCTCGGCATGGTGTCGATCTACCTGTTCCTGCCGACGCTCCTGAGCCTCGCCGAGAGCGCTCCCCAGCTCGGACATGTGAAATGGCGATGGTTCGTGCTGATGGCCGTGCTGATGACGGGAGCGTTCGTGTCGCAGTGGGCCCTCACCAGGATCGCCGCCCCCGGCGTATCGTGGTTCGTTGCGGCGACATCGCAGCTCACCTCGAACGCTGCCGTGAAGCTGATCCCGGGGGGTGCCGTCGCGGGCGGGGCGTTCTACTTCCGGATGCTGTCCGTCTCCGGCGTTCCGACCGGAACGGCGCTTGCAGCTCTGGCGGCGGTCGGAGTCCTGTCGAATCTCGTTCTCCTCGCTCTCCCTGCGGTGGCGGTTGTGATCGCCATCGTTTCTGCTCCGATACCCGAGGGGATGCTCCCCGTTGCGATCGCCGGGACCATTCTCTTCGTCGTGATGTTCGTCGGTGCGGTCGTCGTCGTTCGGTTCGATCGACCGCTCGAGTGGGTCGGCTGGATCGTTGAACATGGCGTCGCCTGGGTGGCGAGGATTTTCAAGCGATCATGGTCGTTCCCCGCACAGGAGCTGATCGACCGCCGCAATGAGGTCGTTTCGTCGCTCGGTGAGCGGTGGCGGAAAGCGCTGGCCGTCGCCGTCTCCAATTGGCTCCTCGACTATGCGACCCTTGTTGTGGCGCTGATCGCCGTTGGGGCGCAGCCGCGGCCGAGCCTGATTCTGCTGGCGTTCGCCGGTGCCGCCGTTCTCGGCATGATCCCGATCACGCCGGGAGGTCTGGGATTCGTCGAGGCGGGTCTCGTCGGCATGCTGACGATCGCCGGCATCCCCGCAGGCGACGCCCTCCTCGCCACGCTCGCCTACCGGCTCTTCCAGTTCTGGCTCCCGATCCCCGCAGGCATGGTGTCGTACGTGCTGTTCCGTCGCAAATACGGGAAACCGTCCGATCTCCCCGCGGTCTCCTGACCCTCAGCCCTTCCTTGTTTCGGCACAGGCGCGAACGGAGACGGTGCGGACGCCGATGCCGATTCCTCCGAGGATCCTCGGCTGATAGGAATCCGTGACGACCACGCACACGACTGTTCCATCAACAGAAGCCGCTGCCGTTCGGTTCTCACGCGGTCGTGCCTCTTCCGCTGCCGATCGTGCGGCACGGATGGCCGATCGCGGGTCGAGCTGTGTGACACCTCCGTAGGCGCTCGCCGTTTCCAATTGAGCGGCTCCGGCTTCGGCTCCCGCGTCGGCCGCGAACGAGGCCTCCCGGTAGGCCGCGGCGAGGAGTGTGACATCGAGGGCAAGGCCGAGTACGACAAGCCCCACAAAGATGAGCGCACCGAGGTATGGGAGCATCGAACCGCGTTCGTTCATGGTCTGCTCCGGTACGGGCTGATCGCCGACGTGGCTTGCCCCGTCACCGTCTGCCTCAACGGGGTCCCTTCGGGTCCCACCATCGGAACGGTGAGCTGGATCCGGACGGAGACCGTGGTCCCATCGTCCAGCACGTCGACCTCGGCTTCCGGGAGCAGCCGTCGGGCGACGACGCCGGCTTCGTCTGCCCCGCCGTATCGCGCCCCCTGCTGCGCCGCATACGCAGCGACTTCCGCAACCTGAGCGGATGCCGCGCTGAGCCTGCCGAGGGCGAGCAGGGACTGTCCGACGACGAGCACAACGACGAATCCAATCACCAACGTACCGATAAGAGCAGCACCCTGTTCGTTCCTCACGGCGGAACCACCCGCGGAGCGTGAGCGGTGACTCGCAGGGTGATCGGAATGAGGTCAGGTCCGGGCGGTACCCATCGGATGGCGGCGCTCGTAGCCACACCGGTGTCGTCGTATTCGACGGTGGCGACGATGTCCGATGCCCCGGGGACGACACTTCCCAACTCCTCGACCAGTCGCTGTTGTTCGACGGAGGTCGTACTCCCCGGTCTCCCCGCTCGTCTCGCCGCGGCGGACACCGCCGTTCGCGCCGTGTTCTGGGCCACGGCCACGAACGCAACCTGCGTGATGATGACGATGAGGAGGAAGACGATCGCCGTTGCCACGAGTGACTCGATGATCACCGATCCTCGTTCTACGAGAAGAACCCCGTCATCTGTGCCGCAACACTCGCCCATACGTCGGCGGCGGCGCTTCGAACCTGGGGCAGCAGCATCGCGATGACCAGCACTGCGATCGTTGCTAGACCCAGCCACTCGACGGTGGCCGCGCCTCGTTGTTCGTTCCACATGTTCACCCCCTCTCTCTTACGGACCCCCCGCCAGGCTGCGCAGGCCGGCGAGGGTTGGATACAGCAAGAACAGCAGCGTGACCGGAACCATCAGAGCGAGGACCGGTCCATAGGTCGTGAGGGCTCGCCTCCCACCTTCGGCTGTGAGATCCCTGGCGAGCGCTGCCCGGTAGTCGGTGCCGAGGTCGCCGAGGGCGTCGGCGAGGCGGCTACCCGTGTCGTGGGCGTGAGCGAGGAGCGTATAGAGCCGTG
Organism: Acidimicrobiia bacterium; assembly: GCA_024762335.1. GTDB lineage: Bacteria > Actinomycetota > Acidimicrobiia > Spongiisociales > UBA5794 > JAHEEL01. Next base: position 32,482 of record JANTHO010000017.1, read on the forward strand.
CCGCCTCGGGATCGGCAGTTCGGTGGACGTTCCGTTGGAGCGCTTCGGCAATGCCGCTTCCCGTGGAGACATCCGTCAGGGCGGTTCCAAGTTCCTCCGCGGCCACCCCGCTCGATTCATCCACGTAGCTTTGAGCGGCCGTTGCGACGGACTCGCCGGCGATGACGCGCAGCGACAGTGCATCGGTGACGATCGGAAGCTCGAACCGAAGGATTCGGGCCCGTCGATCCCGTCGCGTAGAGATCCACACGCCGAACACGAGCCAACCGGCGATGGAACCGAGTGCCACCAGCGACGCCAGTGACCTACCCGGTCCCTGTACGAAGAGATCCCCCTGGGCGATCAGCGCGCCGCCGACCCCGCCGGCTGCTGCCGAAGCGGTCCTCCGGACGAGCATCTCACTTCGTGACCAATCGAGTCCGGCGTCGGCGAACGGGAGTGGGTCGTGTGTCGGGCCGCCCGGTGGCCCGGGAGCAGGCTGTGGGCGCAGATAGCGCGCGACCCGTTCGGACAGCGGACGCGAGCGGCGTGTCGCAACGATGAGCATGATGCCTGCGGCCATCAGGAGCGCTGCGAGGAGGTTCATCGCAACACCCTCGGTGAGTGAGAGAGGCGGGCCGAGCGCTTCGCCGCGATGAACCCGAAGCTCGTGGAGAGGAACCCGATACCGATCACGATGCTCCCCGTTCTCGTTCGATACGCCATGGCAGCCTGGGGATTCGTGGAGATCGTCAAAGCCAGCAGAGCCCATGGTGCGGCCAAGGCGACGATTGCCGTCATGCGCTGCTCGGTGAGCGCCGCCGTGTGGGCCCGCCGCAGCCGAAGTTCATCCGAGATGGAGGCGCCGAGCGATCCGATCACGGCGCCCACGTGATGCCCGCCGGATCGATGGGCGTAGGCGAGGGTGGTCAGAACCCGATCGCTCGTCGCATCGTCGAGTGTTTCACGGAGCCGGTCGATAGCCGGGACGAAGCCGTCACCGAACGTGATCGCTTCCTCGACGGGCCGGCATACTCCTGCGAGCGGCTCCGGAGCGCGCCGTGCCGCGGCGACGAACGAGTCGGGGAGTGTTGCACCCGCTGCGATGCGCCCCTTCATGAGAGCGATGAAGTCGGGCCATGCATCGGCAATCGACTCGCGTTCGTGACGACGGCGACCCGCTTCGATCGCTATGGGAACGGCTGCCGCGAACAGGGCGATCGCGAGTGCGGCGACCGGGACCGCCAGGAACCCGAGCGCCACGAGGCCTGCCGCAGCTCCTGCCCCGATGGCTGCAGGAACCACCCACGGTGACGGAAGGCCGTACTTCGGGAGCCGTAACGAGGGGGTCCATCCGGACACAACAACCCAGGCGGCCGCTCCTGCGAGCACGGCAGCGAGTCCCCTCATGGATGCCACTCCGTCGAGTCCAAGTGTGAGTCGTCGGGAACGCTTCCGGTCCAGTGGAGACCCGTGGGGCCGGACTCGAAGATCGGTTGAAGGGTGAACACGTCACGGGAGATCTGCTCGGGAACGAAGGCGATCTCCTCGACGACGCGTGACCTGCCCGTGCGCCGGAGGAACACAACGAGGTCGACGACCGATGCAACGGTGCGCCGGACGAACGGAATCGCAACGTTCTGCCCTGCAAGCACGCTGTACGAGACGAGCTTCTCCAGAGCGTCGCGTGCCGAGTTGGCGTGCAGCGTCGCTATCCCCGAACAACCGGCGTTCAACGCCATGAGCATGTCGAGCGCCTCGGGACCGCGCACTTCACCGACGACGATACGGTCGGGCCGCTGGCGCAGCGCCTCCCGAACGAGATCGCGAAGGGTGATCTCGGCCCCGCCGTCGAGCCCTGCGTCGCGGGTCTGCATCTGCGTCATGTCCGGCAGGTCGGCGTCGATCTCGAACACCTCCTCGCAGGTCACGACGCGTCGGTCCGGGGGGACTTCGCGCAGCAGGCAATTGACGAGCGTGGTCTTGCCTGCCCCCGGGGCTCCGGCAACCAACACGGACAGATCCCGACGCATCGCGACCCTCAGCAGTTCGGCGGCCGACGAGGACAGGGTTCCGCGGTCGACGATCTCGTCGAGACCGGTGGCGGTGACGACGAACTTCCTGATCTGGATGTTGAGGCGGTCCGGATGCGTCACCGGTGGGCCGGTGATATGGACACGGGACCCGTCCGGCAGCTGTGCCGAAACGATCGGTGAAGCTAGGTCGAGTCTCCGACCGGTCCCGGCAAGGAGCTGGTCGGCGAAACGTCTGAGCGTCGCGGTGTCCGCCACCATCGGCACGAGTTCCTTGATGCCGTCGCGAACGACGAACGTGCGGTGTCCGCCGATCACGATGACCTCCTCGACCGAGTCGTCGTCGAGGAGCTCCCCGAGGAATCCGAGCCGGTGGGGTCGGGCCGCCACCGTCACAGGAGCGGTCCGAGAGCGGCGAGTGGTCGGCGAAGGTGCCCGTCCGGTCGTTTGGCGGCGAGCGATGCTGAGCGGATGGCGGCACGGTCGGGAACGACGGCCGCCGGTTCGATCCCGGTCCACTCCTTCGTTGCGGCCACGACATCACGCTGGCTCTTCACCGCTGCACGGTTGAGAACGATGATCGGCGGAGGCCCGGCCCAGGCCGCTACGAGGTGCGCGGCGCGCACAACGCCCACGGCGCTCGCGTCGACCACGAGAATCGCGTTGTCGGCTCGCTTCAGAACCGGCCCGTCGGGATCCGTTGCCCCGAGATCCACGATGACCCGATCGAACCGGACCGTGGCAGCATCGATCAGGTCGTCGATCATGGAGGGTCTGGTCTGCGCCTCTCCGACACGATGCGATCCCGTGATCACCGTGATCGGTCCGGCGCGATGCTCGACGTCTGCCGTAATCGACCCGGTCAATCTCACCTGATCGGCCGCGTCGGTGATGTCCGGCCTCGGCGGTAGGCCGAGGCGGATGGCGATGGACGGAGCATCCAGGTCGAGGTCGATGAGGACGGTCGAGGATCCCCGGCTCGACTCCCATGCGAGGCCCAGTGCGACTTCCGTCGTCCCCGGCGCACCCCTGGGGCCGATCACGGCGGTCACCGATCCGGTCCCCTCGCGATCGACCGGTGAGGCCGAGGGGGAGATGAAACGGATCGCCGTGACGATCGTTCGCACATCCGCCGTGTCGGGGAGGATCTCGTCGACCCCCGACGAGCGGAACATCATTGCGGCCGGTTCGTCCTCCACGGGATGGATGCCGAGGATGCCGAGACCGGCTCGCTGCCATGCCGCGATCTGAACCGGTGTCACCCAGGAGACCTCGCCACCCGCGACGACTACGTCGATGTCCCTGGCATGCTCCTCGATCTCGTGCGGTTGGAACGCTCGCAGCACGATCCTCAGCTCGGCTGTTTCCCTGGCATACGAGACCAATCCCGGTTCCCAATCCCTCGCCGAGAGGACGGTTGCGACGCGAACACTCATTCCCCGACCCGCACCAGGTCGAGGTCGCCTTCGTTCATTGCAGTCGTGAGTGCAGCGGCGAGCGCGTCGTCGACGGCAAGGAGGAGCTGGACCTGTCCACCGTTCACCGATGACTCCGAGACCGCTGCATCCACGACGTAGACGGACGAAGCGATCAGGCGGGTCGCAGCCGGTTCGCCGGGACGGGAGGTCGATGCGTACACGTCGACCCGGTCGCCCGGATCGATCCGGCCGAGCACGGCGTGCGATTCGTCGACTTCCAGTGCGAGGAGATCGGGGGCAGATTGAACTTCCGGCGGCCGGAGAAGGCTCGGGAGCAGCGGTTCGCCCGAAGCGATCGGTGCGACGAGAACCCAGTCTGATAGGTCCCCGATCTCATCCCCGACCACCAGTCCCCCGGGATCCGACGTGTGTCGGACGGTGATGTCGAGGGCGGAGAGTGGTGTGCCCGCCGGGAGATCCGAGCCGGCGACGAGAACGGGAACCGTCGTCGCCGGGCGCGTCATCCACATGACGAGAAGGGCAGCAAGCGCCGCGAGACCGACGCCGAGGAGCGTTCGGGTATCCGGTCGCGGAATCGACAGGTTCCGAACGTGCACGCCGACCGCCATCAGCGGACCTCCATCGTCACGATGTGGGCGATCGCGACGAAGCGCTCAACATCGCCGTCGACGAGGACGACGTGATCGACCCCGACGGCATCGACGACTCCGCGGTAGATGTGCCCGTCGTCGGTCGAGAGCAGGAGCAGTTCCGTCCTGTCTTCGGAGTCGAGTAGACGATCCCGGAGGGTGCGTCGCCGCAGGGCGGCCGCCCGTGCGGCGCTCTGCTCGGCATCCAGCGTGTCGTCGAGACGGTTACGGAGGGAGCGCCCGAGACGAACCAGATCCGGATGTCCAAAAGGATCCATGCACTCCCCCCGATCTCGAACGTGCCCGATCGTTCTGCTTGTTAGATATCACATCCAGGGGAACCCGTCGAGACACATGAACGTGCCGAAGTTGGGAATGTTTCGCGGCTCAGCGTCGGGAAGCGCGCTCTCCCGTACACTGCGATGCATGCCGGTCCATCCGATCCCGATTCCCGACCCCAGTCCCGAGCGACGGGTGTTCACCAACCGCACGTTGAACATGCGCAAGATCAAAGCGATCGGGTACGACATGGACTACACGCTGACCCAGTACAACGCCGAGGCGTGGGAAGAATGTGCGTTCGGACACGCCAGGGACCGGCTCGAGTCGCTCGGGTGGCCCGTGAAGGAACTGGTCTTCGACGCCGGCATGGTGAGTCGGGGGCTCGTGATCGATCTCGAACTCGGGAACCTCGTCAAGGCGAGCCGGTTCGGCTGGATCGTCCGCGCCGCCCACGGGACACGAATACTGGAGTACGGGCACCTGCGACGGGCGTATTCGGGGACGATCATCGACCTTGCCGAGGATCGATACATCTTCCTGAACACGCTCTTCTCGCTCTCCGAAGCGAGCCTCTACGCCCAGTGTGTCGAGCTGCTCGACGCGGGCCTGCTGCCGAGCGGGATCGGGTACCGGGAGCTCTTCGGCGCCGTTCGCGATGCGATCGACGGTGCACATCGCGATGGTTCCCTCAAGGCCGACGTGCTCGCCGACCCCGAGCGATTCATCGTCCTGGACGAGGACATCGTCGCGAGCCTGCTCGACCAGCGTCATGCAGGGAAGCGGCTGATGCTGATCACGAACTCCGAGTGGAGTTTCGCAAGTGAGATCATGACCTACACGTTCGACCGGTATCTGCCGGAGGGACGCACATGGCGGGATCTCTTCGGGACGGTGATCGTCTCGTCTGCAAAACCGGGGTTCTTCACCTCATCGAATCCGCTCTACAAGGTCGTGGACGAGGACCGGGGGCTGCTCGAGCCCCATCACGGATCCATCGAAACCGGCGGGGTCTTCTTCGGGGGGAACGCCCGGCTCGTCGAGGAGTTCCTCGGTGTTTCCGGCGATGAGATCCTCTACGTCGGGGATCACCTGTTCGGCGACGTGCACTACTCGAAGGAACTGCTCAGGTGGAGGACGGCGCTGATCCTGCAGGAACTCGAATCCGAGGTCCGGGCCTTGACCGAGTTCCTACCAACGCAGCGGCGCCTCGGGGACCTCATGAAGGAGAAGGAGCATCTCGAGGCACAGCTGAGCGCCCTCCGTCTCGCCGCGCTGCGTTCCCGCGACGGCTACGCCGCTCCGATGTTCGAAGTCGACGACGCGGAGACGGCGATCGTCGAAACGAGGAATGCGCTCGTTGCGCTCGACGACCAGATTGCTCCGCTTGCGATCGAAGCGGGGAAACTCCGCAACGAGACATGGGGGCTCATGATGCGAGCCGGGGCCGACAAGAGCCTCCTCGCCCGTCAGGTGGAACGCTACGCAGACATCTACACGTCACGGGTTTCGAACCTGCTCTACCCCGGCCCGTATGCGACGTACCGGATCGGCAGACTCGACCTTCCCCACGATCCGCACCCGCCCCACGAGATTCACTGACGCGGATCGTCCTCCTCCAGATCTGCCTCGTCGACGACCAGATCGAATCGATCCATGCACTCCCCACACCGATACGCGACCACGTCGCCGACGATGGGCGGCTCGTCCGGCGGGAATGTGGTCAGCAGGAAGGCCGATCCGCCGCATTCGACGCACACGATCGGATTCCCCAGTGGGCTCATCGGTATCTCCCTACTTGACCGTGATGACGGTGCAATCCGCCGTGTGTGCGACCCGGTTGGAGACGCTACCGAGGAGCCAGCCGGAGAGATCTCCGAGGCCTCGCCGTCCCATCACGATGACGTCGGCTGAGACCTTCTCGGCGGTCTCACAGATCGTCTTCGCAGGCGATCCGAGCTCGACGAGTGTGTTCACGGTGGAGACGCCGGCTTCACGGGCCGTCTTTGCCGCCTGCCCTACGATCTCTTGGCCTGCGGATTCAAGGATCGACCGCGACTCTGTGTAGAGCCCCTCGAGCTCCGCATACGCTCCGAGCGAGAGCGGGACCGTCGATGCGTAGGACACGACGTTGAGGATGGTCAACGGGGAGCCGTACTTCACGGCGAAGTCGGCTGCGAACGCCACGGCACGGTCGGAGTGGTCGGATCCATCGACTGCTACAAGGACGTTGGATACCATGCAGATCCTCCTTTTCCCCAGTGTCGCATGTCGCGTCGCATCTGACCAGGGCCTCTCGGATGCAGTGATCGACTGGTACCATGGAAGGGCCACCGACCCCCGCGGGAGAGCGACGCAGGTCGCGCCGAAGGAGCAACCACCCCGGCAAACTCGCAGGCACCAGGACCGTGGGGCGAGGCACATCTGGAGAGCAGGACCGCGGTCCTCACCGAAGGGGAAAGCCGCTGCGGCGGTGAATCTCTCAGGTCATCCGACAGACGGGGCGACCGAACCGTCGCGCCCGACCGAGGAGTAGCTGATGACCGACACACCGTTCCGGGACCTCGAACCGACGGCAGCGTTCGAGCGGAGACACATCGGGCCGTCGGATACCGACCTGCCCGAGATGCTGGACGCAGTCGGAGCAGACTCGCTCGGTGACCTCATCGACCGGGCGGTGCCGGGTCCGATTCGCGTCGACCGTCCACGCGACCTCCCGGGTCCGATGTCCGAGGTCGAGGTCACGGCGCGCCTCCGCTCACTGGCCGATCGGAACGAGCGGTACACGTCGCTCATCGGAATGGGGTACACGGGGACCATCCTCCCGGCCGTCATCCAGCGCAACGTGTTGGAGAACCCCGGCTGGTACACGGCATACACGCCGTATCAGCCGGAGATCTCACAGGGCCGACTCGAGGCCCTCTTGAACTTCCAAACGATGATCGCCGAACTCACAGGGATGGATCTCGCCAACGCGTCGCTCCTCGATGAGGGAACCGCAGCGGCCGAAGCGATGGCGATGCTGAAGCGGCTCAACCGCAGGTCCGGCAACGTGTTCCTCGTCGACGAGCAGACCCATCCGCAGACGATCGAGGTCGTCAAGACCCGCGCCCTCCCTCTCGGTCTCGACGTCATGATCGGCGACCCGGCGGGGGATCTGCCGGAAGGCGTGTTCGGCGTCCTCATCCAGTACCCCGGGACGTTCGGTCTGGTCCGGGATCATGCGGAATCGGTCGAGCGGATCCATGCTGCGGGGGCCTTGGTCGCCTTCGCCGTCGATCCGATGGCCATGACGTTGCTCACACCTCCGGGCGAGCTGGGCGCCGACGTCGTCGTGGGAAGCAGCCAGCGATTCGGCGTCCCGATGATGTTCGGCGGTCCCCATGCGGCGTTCATTGCAACCAGCGACAAGAACAAGCGCCAGATGCCCGGCCGCGTCGTCGGAGTGTCGAAAGATGCGGCGGGTCGTCCCGCCCTCCGGCTGGCCCTCCAGACCCGTGAACAGCACATCCGCAGGGAGAAAGCGACTTCGAATATCTGCACCGCGCAGGTCCTCCTGGCCGTCATGGCAGGCCTCTACGGCGTGTACCACGGGCCGGACGGACTCATCCGGATCGCACAACGGATCCACCGGCTCACGAACGCACTTGCTCAGGGACTACGGAATGGAGGCGTCGCGGTCCTCAACGACACATGGTTCGACACGCTGACCGTCCAGGTCGCCGACGCAGACGAGACGCTCGAGCGGGCTCGTCACCGGAGGATCAACCTTCGCCCTGTGGATGGAACGACCGTTGGGGTCACGCTCGACGAGACCATCACTCCGGCGTACGTCGATGCGCTGTTCGAGATCTTCGGTGTCGAGGGTGAAGTGGACGTTCTCGTCGACACGGCGCCGTCGGGGATTCCTCCGTCGCTGGTGAGGACGAGCGAGTTCATGGTCCACGAGGTGTTCCACAGCTACCACTCGGAGACCGAGATGATGCGGTACCTGCGGCGACTCGAGGACCGCGACATCGCACTCGACCGGTCGATGATTCCACTCGGTTCCTGCACGATGAAACTGAATGCCGCTACGGAGATGGCTCCCATCACGTGGCCGGAGTTCACCGACATCCACCCGTTCGTTCCCCTCGACCAGGCGGCCGGATACCTCGAGCTGATCTCGGACATGGAACGGTGGCTCGCCGAGATCACCGGGTACGACGCCGTGTCCGTGCAGCCGAACTCGGGTGCACAGGGCGAGTTCACCGGCATGCTGGCGATCCGGGCATATCACGAGTCGCGGGGGGAGGGGCATCGCGACGTGTGCCTCATCCCTGCCTCGGCGCACGGGACCAATCCGGCATCGGCGACGATGGCCGGCATGCGTGTCGTCGTGGTGGACACGGGAGAAGACGGCAGCATCGACGTCGATGATCTGCGAGCCAAGGCCGAGCGGTATTCGGACGAGCTGGCCGCCATCATGATCACCTATCCCTCGACCCATGGCGTGTTCGAGGACACGGTCGTCGAGGTGTGTGACATCATCCATGCCAACGGCGGCCAGGTGTATGTCGACGGGGCCAACATGAACGCGCTCGTCGGCATCGCCGAACCCGGCTCGTTCGGCGGGGACGTCTCGCATCTCAACCTGCACAAGACGTTCGCCATCCCACACGGCGGCGGTGGCCCCGGTGTCGGACCCGTTGCCGCGAAAGCACATCTGGCCCCATTCCTCCCCGGACACCCGCTCGTCGCGGACCTTTCCGGTATTGAGGACGGTGTCGGAGCCGTAGCGTCGGCACCATGGGGATCCGCAGGGATCCTTGCGATCTCATGGGCCTATCTCGCTTTGATGGGTGGCGACGGCCTGCGCACGGCAACGGAGATGGCGATCCTGAACGCCAACTACGTCGCGGCCCGGCTCGCGCCCTTCTATCCGGTGCTGTACACGGGACACGACGGATATGTGGCACACGAATGCATCATCGACATTCGCGACATCCAACACGACACGGGCGTTACGAACGAAGACGTTGCCAAGCGTCTCATCGACTACGGATTCCACGCCCCGACCATGTCGTTCCCCGTTCCGGGGACCTTGATGATCGAACCGACCGAGTCGGAATCGAAGTACGAGCTCGACCGGTTCTGCGACGCCATGATCGCCATCAAGAGCGAGATCGATGCCGTCGCACGCGGAGACGTCGATGTGGAAGCGAGCGTGCTCCGCCGATCCCCTCATCCGGCGGAGGACCTCGTCGCCAACGAATGGGATCGTCCCTATGAGAGAGAAGAAGCCGCCTATCCGGTGGAGCACCTTCGCAGAGACAAGTACTGGGTGCCGGTGAGCCGGATCGACAACGCATTCGGCGACCGTCACCTCGTGTGCTCATGTCCACCGATGGAGGCGTACCAGATGGGTACCGAAGGCGGGTTCACGATCGCATCGGATCAGGTGTTCGCCGATGAGTGACGCCTTCTCCTTCCGGTCGAAGCCGAAGGGGCTCTTCAAGTGGTTCCTGCAGATGCCGAAGTGGATCTTCCGGGCCCATCTGGGTTTCGTCTTCGGGTCCCGGTTCCTCCTACTCGAGCACGTCGGACGGAAGTCGGGGAAGATCTACCAAACGCCACTCGAGGTGGCGAGCCGCGACCTGGACCACGATGAATACATCGTGACCTCGGGAACGGGTGTGAGAGCCGACTGGTATCTGAACATTCGCGCGAACCCTGCGGTCGCGATCTGGCTCGGCAGTCACCGGTATCCCGTCGCACAGCGTTTCCTCCCCACTGCGGAAGCCGTCGAGCGGATGAACGTGTACGAACGAGAGCATCCGAAGGCCGCCGCCAAACTCGAGAAGATGATGGGCGTCTCCCACGACGAGACCGAGGCGTCGTGGATGGCGATGATGGAGCAGATCCCGATGATCGGGTTCACGCCGCAGCGGTAGCGACCGGGTCGTTGCTTCCAGCCCGCATCGCCCAGCGGTCCCATCGCCAGAAGATGACGGTGGCGATGCCGAGGGCGACACCGGCCGTCACGTACATCGGACCCCACCCGGCTCCGTCGATGATCGCGCCGAGGAGGGGCCCGCCGATCAGCGTGCCCACGTCGAACAGCGCAGTGAAGAACGACATGGCGGACCCCCGGTCGGAGTCGGGGGCACGATCCACGAGCATCGCCGTGAGGATCGGGAACGTGAAACCGTGGCCGGCTCCGCACAGCGCTCCCGCGATCGCCACGCCGACCCACGTTCCTGCGCCGGCAAGGACCAGGAATCCCATGACGAGCGCGGCCAGCGACGGGTAGAGCACTCGCATCCGACCCACCCTGTCGGGGAGCCATCCGAGGAAGACCCGTTCGAGGATGGCGACGACGACGTACATGGAGAAGAACAGGCCGACGCTGCCGATCCCGGTGTCGTCGACGTAACGCCGGATGAATACGAAATATGCGGTGAGAACGGTCGAGAAGGAGCCGATCATCCACCAGATCGGCAGGAGGTTGCGCGTCGCGACGATCTTCCAGAACCCCTGTGGTGACTCGCCGGGCTTCAGCTCCGGGCGCCGCTCAGGCAATGGGAGCGAGAGGACCAGCGTGATGACGGCGAAACCGGCGGCGGTGAGGAAGAGTTCGCGGAACCCGGCAAGAGAGAGAACGATGTCGCCGACGATGCCTGCCACTCCGATCGGGAGCAGGCCCGACACGCCGAACAGGGCGATTCCCTCGGTGCGGCGGGACGCCGGAATGACGTCGGTGCCGTACGTGAACAGGGCGCTGAAGAGCATCGCCTCGGCGACGCCGTGACCGATCCGGACGACGTAGACCCAAGGGCCGATCGCCGACACGGTCAGGTATAGGAGGATGAACACGACATTGAGAGCGTTCCCGATGAGGATCACCGGCCGGCGACCGTGACGGTCCATCACCGTTCCGAGCAGGGGCCGCATCGCGATCGACGCCACAGCGGTCGCTCCATAGATGAGGCCGATCTGCGTGTCGCTGGCACCGAGACCGGCGAGATAGCCCGAGAAGTGGAGGAACAGGGCATACGCCATCCCGCTCGTGAAGTTGGCTACCGACACGAGCACGAACGAGCGGGTGAGCAGGCGATCCGTCACCGAACCAGCCTATCGCCGTCGACATGCCCCACGGCCACCGCCCATCCCCGCGCGTTCGTCGAATCTGCGAGGATGGCGCATCCCCTCACAACGGAAGGCGAAGAATGGATCGAAAAGCACGTGTGCGCGAGTACCGGAAGGCTCCTCGTCCCGCCGGCGTGTACCGGATCGTGCATTTGTCAAGCCATAGGACATCGCTCGGAGCGAGTCCGAACGCACGGGCGATGCTCAATCGTACCCGAGCTCAGCTCACCATGGGAAGTCACCCCAACCGACGAATGCAGGCTGATTGGGACGCCGACGGCGAACGTGGTTTCGAATTCGAGGTTCTCGATCTGCTCCCTCCGTTGGACAACCCGGATGAAGACGTTCGCGAGGATCTCCAGACGCTGCTCGAACTCTGGAAAGAGAACCTACGAATCGACCCGGATACCTCGTACTGACCCGGTTCGCGGCACCACGGGTTCTGGGGAGGCTGTGGACCCTTCTCCTGTCCCCCCGACGCATCGGCGGGGGGACGCGAGGAGCCTGCGACGAGCAGGGGGGCACCGACGAGCAGGGGGGCACCGACGAGGTCGAGTGCTCAGGGGTGGGTGCGATAGATGAGGCGCACGGCACCGTTGGCATACTCGGTCGACGCCTCGAGGCTCAGTGGCCCTCCGTACGGTTCGGCGAAGAGTTGGATACCGGATCCGATTGCCTCGGGCATGACGGTGATGTCGAGCGTGTCGATCGCTCCACCGGCGAGGCCATCGGTGATGACCTTCCCTCCGCCGTGTACCCACAACCGTTTGGGGGTTGCCGCTGAGAACGATCGGATTGCCTCTGCCGTCGGAGTAGCGGTGAACTGAACGTTCGCACCGTCGGGAACTTCGAGCGACCCTTTCGTGGTGAGGACCATGGTCGGCAGATCTCCCCACGGCCACCCCCACCCGAGGGTCTGCAGGTAGGTGGTACTGCCCATGATCAGTGCACCGATGGTGTCCACGAATTCATCAAAGCCGAATTCCGCGATCGGATACTTCTCCAAGTAGTCGACGGAGCCGTCGGGTCGAGCGAGGTATCCGTCGAGAGTGGCCGCGACCATTGCCACAACATCAGTAGGAGTCATGGTTCGAAGCTACTCCACCGGCAGCGCGTAGTCGGCATGAAACGACACGAATCAAAGCGGCGGTGGCCCTTATCGTCCGCTGGCACACACGCGTCCCATCACGTCCGGGGGACCGGCCGCCGACGTGGGCCGGGGTACCATCGCATCACCTGACATCGAGTGAAAGAGTGGGCCGGTGAGCGATGGGTTCATAGAGATTCTGGACTCGTTGTCCGTCGACTACGAGATCGTTGCCTGTGACCCGGCACTGGCGGACACGGCACAGTTCTGCGAAGCATACGGATATGCGCTCGAGGACTCGGCCAACACGATCGTGATCGCGGGCAAGTCCGATCCTCCGGTGTATGCAGCGTGTGTCGTTCTTGCAACAACGAGACTCGACGTCAACAGGGTCGTCAAGAAGCGGCTGGGGACCCGG
>JANTHO010000018.1 GCA_024762335.1 Acidimicrobiia bacterium
GTTCGCAGGACCGTTCTATTCCGCGGGCCCGAGACGCCATATAGGGCGCAGAGAACCCTGGGTTCGTGTCGGGAAGACGTTGGATGGCGACGGAGACCTGCGAGAATCTATCTCACCCCACCCACAGGAGCAGGCATGGCTGAACTCAAAGAACTGGCGGCGGCAGGTCAGAGCGTCTGGCTCGACTTCATCCGACGCGACATGGTGAACAACGGCGAACTCGCCGCTCTCATCGATGAAGGTGTCACCGGCGTCACCTCGAATCCGTCGATCTTCGAGAAAGCCATCGCAGGATCGAACCTGTACGACGCCGCGATCGCCGATGCGAACGGCGACGCGCTGGCCGTGTTCGAATCGCTCGCCATCGACGACGTGCGAGATGCCGCCGACGTCCTTCGGGGCGTCTACGACGCCACCGGCGGTGCCGACGGTTTCGTGAGTCTCGAGGTCTCCCCCACGCTGGCCGACGACACCGAGGGAACACTTGCCGACGCGAAACGCCTCTGGGATGCAGTCGATCGACCAAACCTCATGATCAAGGTCCCGGCAACGCCGGAAGGCGTTGTCGCCATCGAAGAGTTGATCGCCGTCGGTGTGAACGTGAACGCCACCCTGATGTTCAGTCTCGCCGACTATGACGCCGTAGCGATGGCGTACGTTCGTGGCGCCGAGCGAAGCACCCACCCGGGTCGGATCGCTTCGGTCGCGTCGTTCTTCGTCAGCCGTGTCGACAACAAGGTCGACGCCGCTCTCGAGGCCATCGGCACCGAGGCAGCGCTCGCCCTTCGCGGGAAGGCTGCGGTGGCGAACGCCAAACTCGCCTACCTCCGGTATCAGGAGATCTTCGAGGGATCGACCTTCGATGCGGCTCGCGATCGTGGAGCGAAGCCGCAGCGGGCCCTGTGGGCATCGACGTCGACGAAGAACCCGGCCTACTCGGACGTCCTCTACGTCGAGGATCTCGTCGGCCCGAACACCGTCAACACGGTTCCTCCTGCGACCATCGATGCCTTCCGCGACCACGGTGTGGTCAACCCGTCGGCGTTGACCACCGGCGTGGATGCTGCGGTCGAACACTTCGCGGCGCTCGCCGACATCGGCATCGACTTCGATACGATCACAGACGAACTTCAAGTCGAAGGTGTCGCTTCCTTCGCCAAGGCGTTCGAGACGTTGCTCGCGGCGATCGACGCCAAGCGGAACCATTCATGAGCGTATCGGTACGCATCGAGGCGGGCGACGTCGAGGATGCGATCGACGCCCGCCTCGAAGCATGGACCGAAGCGAGCTTCTCAGCCCGCCTGTGGAACCGAGACGCGACCCTCTGGTTCGACCCGCCTCGTGACGAGATCGTCAACCGGCTCGGCTGGCTCTGCTCCGGCAATGCCAGCGCGCGGGAATCCATCGATGACCTCGTCGCTTCGATTCGTTCGGAAAGCGTGACGGATGTCGTGTTGATCGGCATGGGCGGCTCCAGCCTCGCCCCCGAGGTCTTCGCCGCCGTGTTCAAGGATGCGGTCGGACCGAAACTCACCGTCCTCGATTCAACTCACCCCGATTCGGTTCGCGCGGTTGACGCCGCAATCGATCCCGAGACGACCCTGTTCATCGTCGCCTCGAAGTCGGGCACCACACTGGAGACGATGTCGTTCTTCCGGTTCTTCTGGGATCGGGTCGCCGAAACAGTCGACGATCCCGGCACCCGGTTCATCGCCATCACCGATCCCGATTCCGATCTCGCCCGCCTGGGAGCCGAGCGCGACTTCCGCGCAGTGTTCCTCGCCCCTCCCGATGTCGGCGGCAGGTTCTCCGCGCTGGTCGACTTCGGGTTGATCCCCGCGGCACTCGTCGGTGTCGACCTCGAACGCCTCCTCGCCGGTGCCGACGCCGCCGCATGGGCATGCGGACCGGACGTACCGGTGACGGAGAATCCGGCATTGCGTCTCGGCGCCGCGCTCGGCGAGTTCGCCCTCGCCGGCAGAGACACGATCGTGTTCGCTCCCGGCTCACCCTTCGACACGTTCCCCGACTGGATCGAGCAGCTGATCGCCGAGTCCCTCGGCAAGGACGGCAAGGGCATCCTCCCCGTTGCCGACGGGGTTGCCCCGCCTGCGCCCGACCGCCTCCCCTTCACAATCACCCTGGGCAACGCGCAAGCGGGCGATGAACCCTCCGTCGCGATGGGCCTCACCGACGCATACGACCTCGGTGGCGCCATGTTCATCCTCGAGATGGCGACCGCCGCAGCCGGCGCCGTCCTCGGCGTTCATCCGTTCGACCAGCCGGACGTACAGCTCGCCAAGTCGCTCGCCCGCAAGGCAATGACCGATGGGCTCGACGGCATCGACATCTCCGAGTGGACCATGGGGGAACCCACGACCGGCACACACGTCGAGTCGCTGCTGACGCAGGTCGAGCCGGACGGCTACGTCGCGATCCAGGCCTACCTGGAGCACACAGCCATGACCGCCCAACGCCTTCATGCGATCGCCGGCACCATCGCAGACGCAACCGGTGCAGCGGTCACGATCGGCTACGGTCCCCGGTTCCTCCACTCGACCGGCCAGTTCCACAAGGGCGGTCCGGAGGGCGGTGTCTTCCTCCAGGTCGTGGATCATCCTTCCGAGGATCTGGCCATCCCCGAAACCGACTACACGTTCGGTGATCTCATCGCAGCACAGTCGTTCGGCGATCAGGCCGCTCTTCGAGACAGAGGGCGACCCGTTGGAATGGTGTGCCTAGGCGATGCAGGTCAGACGGCACTTCCCCGTCTGCGTGAACTGATCCGGCTCTCGCTGCAGTAACGACGCAGGAGCCGACCGCCGACGCTCCTCTCAGAACGGCAGACCCAGCGATGTCGTGAGGAATTCCATGTAGCCGGACGCGATGCGGCAGAGATGCGCATAGCGTTCGAGGAAGTCGGGCGCCGTCACCGTCTTTCGAGAGAGCTTCGCCGTTGCGATGAAGTCCTTTCGCCGCAGATCGTCGATGAGTGCGTGGTCCGGCGAAAACCCCCGGGGCGGTCGTTTGAGCATCTCCCCCTCGAGTACGTACGACGAGGTGAAATCCAGGTCGGTCACAGCAGAGACCCACTTCCTCGACCGCTCGACGATCGATTCGCGAATGGCGAGCGCTTCCGCTCCGCTCGGTCGCCAGATTCCCACGCCGGCGAAACTGCCCGCAGGATCGAGGTGCAGATAGAAGCCGGGAGCGTGCACGTCCCGCGCCGCTTCGTGGCGAAACTGGATCCCGAGATGGGTCTTGTACGGGGTCTTGTCCTTCGAGAATCTCGTGTCCCGGTAGATCCGGAACAGCGATCCGCCGACGGTCCTGTCGTCGGCGACGAAGTGGGGGCTGATCTCGTGCAGATAGGGCTCGAAGTCCCGGATGAACTGGAGCCCCTCGTCCTTCACATAGGTCTCGTACCGGTCCTTGTGATCGGCGAACCACTCGCGGTCGTTGTGGTCGGCCAGGTCGGCCAGGTAGGTGAAAAGGGCGGGTCGGAAAGAACGGTTGGGGTGCGACATGGCCTCAACCTATCAGGTGGAAACATCGGTTGGAAGAGGGTCGATCGCTACCGCGGCGTCTTTCTGCGTCGGATCGTGACTTCCTGCATCGTGATCAGCCCTTCGCCGATCATCTTCTCGATCTCGGGGAGCACTTCGTCGATCTTGCCGGCGGTGTCGACGACTTCGATCACCAGCGGCAGGTTCTCGGAGAGACGCAGCACGTGGGTCGTATGCATCACCGACGACATGCCGTATCCGGCGACACCGCGCAGCACCGTGGCACCGGAGATGCCCGCCTCCCGGAGCGTATCGATGATCGCCGCATCCGCCGGACGGCCTTCGAAGTGATCACTCTCGCAGATGAAGATCCTCAACAAGCGGCCATGTGGGATGGTCTCCATGGATTCCATCCTAGAACCATCTCCCGAGGGCGAACCCGACGGTGACGAGCACGACCCCGCCCACAAGCGTCACGAGAAGATTCAGTAGCCCTCGGGTAACACCGACACGCCCACCGGATCGCTCGGCAAGGATCGTCTCCACCATCCACGTCGAGAACGTCGTGTAGCCGCCGAGAAAGCCGACGCCGAGCGTGGCAAGCACCATGTCGGGCAAGCCGCGGCCCGTGGCCAGGCCGACCAGGATCCCTGCGGCGAACGCACCCGACAGGTTCACCGTCAACGTCCCGGCCGGGAACAGGGTCTTCCACCGGCGCTGAACGATGCCAGACACCCGGTACCGGGAGAACGCCCCGAGCGCTCCGAAGACGCCGATCGCGAGCCACGTCATACGTTCCTCCCGAGCCGGATGCCGGCCAACGCGAACGCCAGCCCGACCACGACAGATCCCGTCACGTATACGAGAGCGACCGTCAGATCGCCTGCTTCCAATAGATGGAACACCTCGGTCGAGAACAGCGAAAAGGTCGTGAAGGCGCCCATGATTCCGATACCGGCGAACGGGATCACGTACGGCGACGAGCGCGCTCTCCCGGTGTGGCGGCCGACCAGATACCCGAGAAGAAGCGATCCGATTGCGTTGACGAGGAACGTCCCCCAGAGTGGATCCACGTTCCTGTCCTTCACGATCTCGATGACGAGGGCTCGGCCGGTCGCGCCGATTGCACCGCCCGCCGCCACAGCGGCCCGGCGACGGTTGGCCAGAGAAATCGAGAAGTACTTGGTATCGAGCATCGGAATCGGCGACGGTACCACCGATTTACCCGACCGCGTCAATAAGGGAGCCTACGCTCGTCACACATCCGCGACTCCCGGGAGGGAACAATGGAAGACAAGGCCACACTGGCAGACATTTTCGACTTCACATTCACGAAGTTTGTCACACCGATCGTCGTCAAGATCGCATTCATTGTGATGCTAGTTTTTGCGGCGCTCACGTGGCTCATGATGATCTTCGCCGGTTTCGCCAACGGTGTCGGCGGTGGATTCGTTGGCCTCATCTTCGGAGGCCTGGTATTCGTCCTGATGGTCCTCGGCTACCGGATCATGTTCGAGCTCGTCATGGTGATCTTCGCCATCAAGAAGAACACCGATCGCATCTCGTAGCACGTTCCGATTCGCGAGATCGGCCCCGGCCACGAGCCGGGGCCCTTTCGCGTCTCAACCGGATTCGTCCTCCGGTGGATCGCACTCGCTGACACCGGTCTTGCTCTGGGCTTCGACGCCCTCGGCAAGCACCCGCTCCACCTTCGATCGGATCCGCGCGATGTCCGGAACGGGGTGATAGTTGAAGTCCCGTTCCGGTGCGTAGTAGGGCGGGTTGAATCCCACCGTTGCGATGTTCGAGAAGTCGAGGGCGGCTGCAGCGCGAACGAGGTCGGGGAGGAACGAGACGGGCACGTCGGTCACGACGTAGCTTTCGATGGCGTTCGCGATCGCAGGAAATGATCGAACGAGCGTGAGCGGGTCGGCTTCGGCGGCGACTGAACGCAACAGGCATCGTTGCCGCTGCATGCGGGCGTAGTCGGAGGATCCCTTGCGGGCGCGGGAGTAGGCAAGCGCTTCGGTCGAGGAAAGATGATGCCACCCGGGCTCCACATCGACGGTCGCCCACGGCTGGCCTTCTTCGGGCGGCGAAACTTCCGCCTGGAGTGGCTCCTGGACGTACACATCGACGCCGCCGACGGCATCGACGAGCGCCACGAACGCCCGCATGTCGACCAGCACGTAGTAGTCGATGTTGAGCCCGATCATGTTCTCCACGATGTCCCGTAACGCCGCCATACCGGGGTCCACTTCGTTCGGGTACGACCGGCTCCACTTGCGGGTGTAGGGGTACACGGCGTTGATCTGCTCGGGGAAGCAGTGACATGGGACGAATGCCGGCTCATCGGGTACGCCGTCCCCGTCCTCATCGACCCAGGTGGCCGGATCGCTCGGCGGTGCAAGCTTCTGCTCCAGATCGTTGAAGGCGTTCTCGAACCGCTTCGGCATCGGTATCTGCGCCATGTTCCTCGGGATGCCGAACAGCGCCGCCTGGCCGGTCTCGAGATCCATGGTCGCCACCATGATCGTGTCGGTCCGGAGGCCGCCCCTTCCCGGCCCTGCATCGCCACCGGCCAGCAGGAACGTGATCCGTCCGGGGTCGACGCGCTCTTCGAACGGCAGGAACGGTGCACCGGACCGGCCGTAGACGATCTCCGAGTGATCCGCGACCGCGTCCGGGTCGCCGAATCCCGGCCGGAAGATGAGGTTTCCGTTCGGATGGAACACGGTGGTGGTCGTGGTCGGCGGCACGGTCGTCGTTGTCGCGACAGTGCTGCTCGGCGCCGCCGCGGGATCCGGCACTTCGTCGGCTTCCACCGAGGGCGGTGCCAGCGTCACGGGAGCAGCCGTTGCCGGTTCGTCGGAGGCAAAGACCCGGTCGATCAGCAGCAGTCCACGATATCCGTACGCACCGGCCGCAATGTGCGGGATCGCAATGAGCGCGATGAGCACACCGAGAACCACGATCGTCCACCGTCCGCGCGGCGATGCCTCCGGACGTGCCAGCCGGTACGCGTCGACGACGGCGAACAGCCGCCAGGCCAGCACGACGATGTTGATGCCGAGCAAGGTCCAGAGGACTGCGGGTTGGACGGCGAGTTCGAGAATGCCGGCAGGACCGCCGCGCCACGCAATGACCGCAACGGAGACGAGCAGAAGAATCGGGGACGCGATGACGACGGCCCGCGTGACCCTTCCCGCATACCACTGTCCGGCCCCGGGGAGAAGGGCCGACAACGTGGCGGCAAGACCGGGATTCGCGCCGCTCTCCGATCGTCCGGGTGTGTGCGGTCCACTCATCGCCCCCAACCTACGCCAGCTTCACAAATAGCACGAGACTCCGGACGCGGCGACGGGTCCCACCGGAGGAGCGTGGAACCCGTCGAGGATCGTATGCGATTGTCGTCTACCCGACCGGGAGAACCACCTTCTCGTAGGTTTCGTTCATCACCTCGGCCGCTGCGAGGTAGAACGCCGACAGCCCACAGAAGATTCCCTCGTACCCCGCGATCGTGATGATCGTCGAGTTGTCGAACCAGTGGCCGACGGCAAGCAGCCAGAAGAGGATCGTCAGGGTGAGGAAGACGACCTGGAGGGCCCGGTTCTTCTTCAGCGTCGCGACGAACATGTATGCGGTGAACAGCCCCCAGAAGAACAGGTACCAGCCCAGGAACACCGGATCTGCTTCACCGTAGAGAATGATCCACACCAGCGTCAGCCAGAACATGCCGTAGCTCGTGAACGCGGTGAGACCGAACGTGTTGTTCTTCCGGAACTCCATGATCCCGGCGATGACCTGGGCGAGCCCACCGTAGAAGATGCCCATCGCGAGAATCGTGTCGTCGAGCGGGAAGAAACCCGCGTTGTGGATGTTCAGCAGGACCGTGGTCATGCCGAACCCCATGAGGCCCAGCGGGGCCGGATTCGCTCGAAGGTCGTTCATTGCACTCCCTCTTCTTGTTGCGGCAACATGCCCATAGGACCGCATTTTGCAGGCGACGGCTAGGGCCGAAAGTGGAAAAACGGTGGGGCTGATGGCCCTATGGCGCCTCGTCGGACCGTTTGAGGGGCGACCGGGCGTGATCGATTGGTCAGATCCTGCACTCCGTGTCCCGGCCCGTCTCGAAGACGGTGCTCTCGTCGGCATTCAGGATCTCCTGGACCTTCGCCCGGATAGCGGCGATGTCCGGGATCGGCTGGTTCCGGTCATTGGCCGTCGGCGCGTACTCCGGCGGAGTGAAGCCGACCGTCACGATGTCGTCGAAGTCGAGCGTCGCCGCCTGAGAAACGAGGGTGGGGAGGTACTCGAGCGGGATGTCCGTCCGCACGGATGTCTTGAAGGCTCGCGACAGGGCGGTGAACCTGCGGACGATCGTGGACGGATCTGCGCTCGCCGCGACGGCCTTGAGCATGCATCGTTGCCTCCGCATCCTGACGTAGTCGCTGGTTGATTTCCTCTCACGCACGTAGGCGAGGGCTTCGTGCCCGTTCAGCCGGTTCCAGCCGGGTCGGATGTCGACCGTGATCCAGTCCTCGCCTTCGCGCGCCGGTGACACTTCTGCCTGGACGGGCCCCGTCACGTAGGTGCGGACACCTCCCAGCGCATCGACGACCCGGACGAAACCCGACATGTTGACGAGCACATAAAAGTCGATGTGAATGCCGAGCAGGAGTTGCACGGTGTCGCGCAGGGTCGCCATGCCGGGGTCGGTCTCCCGGGGGTAGGTTTCGGTCCACTTGCGGGTGAACGGGTAGATCGCGTTGATCTGATCCGGGAAGCAGTGGCACGGCACGAACTGGTCCGGCACACCGTCTCCATCCTCGTCGGTCCACTGTTTGCGCTCCTTCCACGGCGTGATCCGCTGCTGGAGTTCGTTGAAGGCCTGGTCGTAGTCGGAACGCAACGGCACCTGGACGAGGTTGCGTGGAATGCCGAACAGTGCCGCCCGTCCGGTTGTCAGGTCGAGGGTTGCCACGTTGATCGAATCGCTTCGCGTCCCTCCCCGACCGGGACCGCCGTCTCCTCCGGCCAGCAGGATCGTGATCCGGTTCAGGTCCGCGGTATCCACCGGTGGCAGGAGGGCCATGGCCTCCACCGGGTCGTCGATGATGTCCGGCCACGCTGCGATGGCGTCGGGGTCACCGATGCCCGGGCGGAACACGAGATTTCTCAGCGACCTCGGCGTGGGGACCTTCGGCAGAGATGCGAGTGCCGGATCCGCTATCACCACAACATCTGTGTCGCCCGGGGCGAACGGTGCAGCGTGGGGAGGGGCATCTTCGGCGAAGATCGGGGATGCGACTTCGTCGGTGGCGAAGATCGTCTCGAGAGAGTCGATCGCTTCAAGACCGTATGCGGCGAACAGGACGTGAGGGGCGGCAACGGCCGTGATCGTGATGACGAGGATCGCCGTCGGAACCCAGCCCGTCCTCGATCCGTCGCGGTTGATGCGAAACGCATCGACGACCGCGTACTCTCGCCACGCAACGATCAACAGATTGGCGGCGAGTGCGGTCCAGAGAACGGATGGCTGCACGGCCAGTTCGATGAGTCGGACCGGTCCGAGGGTCCACAGGCCCACCGTCAACAGTGCCAGGAACAGTGTCGGTGCGAACAGGAGGAGTCCCCGGCGGAGCCGGTGACCGTACCACTGACCCGCGCCCGGGACGAGACCGGACAGCACGGCGGCGAACCCGGGCCTTGCAGGCCACGACTCCCTCGCCTCACTCATCTGTCCCCGTCCCGTCTCGCGCCGTCTTGGCCTCACCCGGCACCGCGTCGATCGAGCACCGCTCTACCGCAACAACGAACGGGACCGGTGCCGGGGTTCCCGGTCAGTCCACGTCGATGCCCGCAGCGGCCAATTCCTCACGCATCCGATCGGCGGCGAAGGCCCGTCCGTCGACCGGTCCGTATTCTCCGGCGTCGAGTTCCGAGCGAACCTTCTTCTGAGCCTCGTAGTCCACATTCGTGACCCCGGCGCGGCTCTGCAGCATCCTCCAGGAACGCCTCCGTTCCACGCAGAACAGCACCATCATCCGGGACAGCAGGAGCGTCTTCACGTTGCCCTCACCGTCCTCGGTCTCGATGGTGACACCGAAGTCGGGCACGAACGTGAAGTGCTCCGGGTCGAAGACGTTCCGGTTGACGACATCGTTCTGTGAAACGACGTTGAGGATCTGCTCGAGGGGAACGGTCCCTTCGAGATCCTTCGCCGGCCGGTAGTGCCGCCGGAAGCGTGCCTCGGTGGTGGCGTAGTGCGCAACCGTGTAGGCGAACTTCCTGCCTGTCTTCTTCGACACCTTCTGGTACCAGTCCCGGTCCGGGTTCGGGTTCCCTGCGAGACTCATGGCCTCTGCGTACATCTCGCCCTGGGACGGGTCGAAGACGAACTGTGGAACGCTCCGTGAGTCGCGGGCCCTGATGGCCTGGACGGTCGAGACGTCGTCGGCAATCCCGTGTTCGGGCTGACAGGACGTGAAGCTCTGGTAGAACGCCGTTCCCCGGTAGTCGAGACCTTCGAGGATCGCCTTGTAGAACTGGGCGACGTTCGCCATCGACACCTGAGCGACGTACGGCGATCCGTGTCCGCTGATGAACGATTCCGCGACGCCCTTCTTCTCGGTGAGCTTGCCCTCCGATGCGATGCCGAACTGGTTCATGTCGCCACCGCCGGGCATCGGTGTCGAATCGGAGTTCTGACCGCCCGTGTTCGAATACACCTGCGTGTCGAGCAGCATCACCTTCACGTTCGGCCGGTTCTGCAGCACCACCTTCGAGGCGTTCTGGTACCCGATGTCGCCCATGCCGCCGTCGCCGCCGACCGCCCACGCCTTCGGGAGCTCCCGGATCTCGCGGTCGGTCATCAAGGCATCGGTCATGTGGGCGAGTTGGAAGTACGCTTTCTCATCCATCGGCTCTGCACCTTCGTCCAGGAGACGGTCGGCGATGCGCTCGGGGACGACGGATCGTCTCGCATGGTCGAGGATGAATCCCTCCCCCATCAGCCACGAGACGGTGACCCCGTCCTGGAACAGCGAGTTCATCCACGGATACGGATGCGGGTTGTTCGGTGGCGTCGACCCGTAGACCGTGTTGCATCCGGTGTGGGCACCCATCGCCATGACCGACATGCCGTTCGGCAGCGTGCCGTCGATGGCCTGGACGTCCCGGTGATTGAAGGCATCCTGTCGCATGGTCACGACGAGGGCGTCGACGATCTCGGCGTCGCTGATCTCGCCGTGATCGGCGAGGCGCACATCCGTATCGGCATCCGAATCTCCACCGAGTTCCATGAGGACATGAGCCACCGACCTGCGGAGCAGCCGGTAGCTCTCCGGCGCCTCCGTCTTCATATGGCCGAGCAACTCGGTGCCCTTCGCTGCCAGCCGGTCCGCCTTCTCTTCGAGACGATCGGCCCGTGCGTGGTACAGCGGCCTCATGTACGCCTCGGTGATCGAAGCGATCGCATGAAGGACGGACTTCTCACCGCAGCCGGCGCATGCGCCGTCTCCGGAGACGAGCGCCTCGTAGTCATTGCGAAGCATCAAGTGATTCTTGAGCTGCGCAGCGTGGGAGGCCATCGGGTCTTCTGGGTTGAACCGCCCGAGGAACTTGTCGGGGGTCTCGGGGAGCAGGTTCAGGAAGTTGATGCCCGACTGGTGCTCGGCGAGCCGTGCCTCGGATTCGGGCACCATCACCAGCGCCTCGTGCTCACCGCATTCGACGACGCACTCGCCGCAACCCTTGCACCGGTCGGAAACCATGATCGCGAAGAGTCCGCCCTGGCCCTCTTCGCGTCGTTCGAGCGTCCGGAAGATCGGCGGCGTCTTGGCGAATGCGAGTGGCACGCGGTCGAAGACCTCCATGAATTCGGCGCGGGTGGTCTCGTCGATGTCGAGGGCCGCCACCTCGTCGACGAGCACGTCGTGGAAGGTGACCTCTTCCTTCGCCGAAGTGACGTCCATCATCTTCGGCCTGAGCCGTGCTTCGAGTCCGTCGAGTTCGCCGAGGAGCGAGAGCCGTGCGGCCGGGTTCGAGACATAGCCGTTGACGGCCGTCCGCAGGATCGTGCCGATGTCCTGTGCGGTGTTCGGCAATGCCGTGTCGGGGCACGCCACGATGCAGTCCATGCACTGGGTGCACTTGTCGGCAAGCCAGACCGGTACCTCACGTCGCGCCACATACTTCGACGCGTCCCGGCCGGTTCCTGCGGCCATCACGCCGACGGAGGCCAGCGGGGAAGCCGGCTGGTTGTAGCCGAGCCCGGCTTTGAACTCTGCGTTGAACGTCCCGACGCTTGCGATCGGCAGCCGCACGGGTTGTTCGGCCGGAGCCACCGCCTCCGGAACTTCGACCGCACATGTGTCGCATGCTTCGAGCGCCGGCCCACGCATCGGCGACCGGTCGGGAGCGTCGACGGGACCGGGCGTGATCTGACGGATCCGTGCACGCCCTTCCATCATCACCGTCATGTTCGATTCGACGACGGCATCGCCGAAGCGGCCGAATTTCTTGTTGTACTGCGCGCGGACGATCTCACGGAACCGTTCGTCGGTGACTCCGTACTCCTCGAGGAAGGGGGAAACACCGAAGAAGGCGCCGAGGAACGCGTTCCCCTGCATACGGAGCTGCAGGTCGGGCCGTGATGTCGCCTCCCGGGCGATCTCGAAACCGGGCAGTGTGAAGATCCGGATGTTCTTGTCGATGATCTCCTGCCGGTGCTCACGCGGGATCCGTTCCCACACCAGTTCCGGGTCCTCCTCAGACTCCCACACGAAGGTCCCGCCCTCGTTGAGGCCTTCGAGCGCGTTGGCGTGGGTGAAGATCTTCGGATCGGAGCAGAGCACGACGTCGACGTGGTGCAGATCGGCATTCACCCGAATCCGTTCGGGTGCCGCCACGAGGAAGTAGGACGTCGGGGCGCCCTTCTTCTCCGATCCGTACTTCGGGTTGGCGGAGACGTGGATCACCTCTTCGGTCCGTCCCAGCTCGTCGAGATGCGGGTCGCGTTGCATCAGGTCGTCGCCGACCGCACCGATCACTTCGGACAGGTTCTTACCGGTCGTGATCATCCCCCACCCGCCAATCGAATGGAATCGCACGGCGATGGCGCCGTCGGGGAGAAGCGACGGAGTCCGTTCGGAGATGACGGCGTATGGGTGGTCGATTCCGACGGTGAAGTACCGCTCTCCGTCTTCCACGCCCTTGCCGTCGGTGCGCTTGATCTGCCCGGTGGCGAATTCGTACGCTCCAAGGATCCCTTCCGGGCGGAAGTCACGCGAGCCGAGACCATAGGTGCCGGAGAGAATCAGCGGGATGCGATCCATGCTGAGCGCGGGGACGTCGTGACCGTGGCCGGTGCGGTCGACTTCGGCGGCCTTGTTGAGGGCTGACCGGATTTCGCGGGTGAGCGGGTTGTTCGCTGTGAGCGAGTCGTCGGTCCTTTCGAGAACGATGACCGTCTTCTTCCCGGCCAGGGCCTGAACGATGGCCGCCTCGGGGAACGGCCTGAGCACGTTGACGTGAATCGATCCGACTTTGGCGTCGTCGTGCTCGCGCAGATAGTCGACTGCCGCTTCGATGTTCTCGGCTGCGGAGCCGAGCGATACGAACACCACGTCGGCGTCATCGGTCCGATACTCGGAGATGAGACCGTACGAGCGGCCGGTGAGACGGGCGAAATCCTCGTACGCCTCTTCGAGGAAGCCGAGGATCGGTTCGGAGAAGTTGTTGCGGCGTGCGATCACGCCGTTCATGTAGTGCTCCTGATTCTGCACCGGACCGAGAAGAATCGGGTTGGCTAGGTCGATCATCGAGGGGACCCGCCGGCGGGTGGGTCCGAAGAGTTCGCGCTGCGCTTCGGTGGGGGATTCAATGATGTCGTCCGGGGCGCCGAGGAACTCGCGGATCAACCCCGATTCGTGCTTGAAGAACGTCCGTTCGAGATGCGACGTGAGGAAGCCGTCCTGAGCGTTGATCCCGGGGTTCAGGGCAAGTTCGGCGACCCGACGAATGATGAGCGCCTGATCGGCCGCCTGTTGCGCGTCCCTGCCGAACAGAATCATCCATCCGGAGTCGAGCGCCGCGTACACGTCGTCGTGGCCACAATGCACGTTGAGGGCGTGCTTGGTCAGCGCACGAGCCGCCACCTCGACAATGAGGGTCGAGAGCTTCCCCGGGGCGTGGTAGTACTGCTCGAGGCCGTAGACGAGTCCCTGACCGGATGTGAAATTCACAACGCGTTTCCCCGTGACCGACAGAGCGATGGCGCCCCCCTGCGCGGCGTGCTCGCCCTCAGCCTCGATCGCCACCTTGCTCCGGCCGAAGACATCGAGTTGGCCCTCTGCATAGGAGAGCTGGTAATTCTCCCCCATCTCGGTCGACGGCGTGATCGGATAAAAGACGCCGCCCTCCGTGACCCGTGCCTCGGTGTGATAGGAGACGAGTTGATTGCCGTTCGTCGTGATCCGGATTCCCGGGTATTTCGGTGTGGTCATGGCGTCGTCTCCTCAGGTGAAGTCGTATGGCCACGGAAAACTCCGCGGCACGGCCAGGGTAGCGAGGCGGCTCGCGATAGGGACCCGGTCATTGACCCGTCGACGCCATCTCCCGCATCTGCTGAGGTAGCCTCGGTTCAACATTCCCACGGAGGTCTTGTGAAACTCATTGAGTGTGTGCCCAACTTCTCCGAGGGCCGTGATCGCGCCGTCATCGATGCCATCACCGCCGAGATCACAGCAGTGGAAGGCGCCGAACTCCTCGACGTCGATCCCGGTGCGGCAACGAATCGGACGGTCGTCACGTTCGTCGGCTCCCCGGCAGCCGTCGAAGAGGCGGCGTTTCGGGCGATCGCAAAGGCTGCCGAACTGATCGACATGACGAAACACACCGGGGAGCATCCGAGGATGGGCGCAACCGACGTGTGCCCGTTCGTTCCCGTCGAGGGGGCAACGATGGAGGACTGCATCGAGATTGCCCGACGGGTCGGAGAGCATGTCGGCACCGAGCTGGGCATCCCGGTGTACCTCTATGAGCATGCGGCGTTCGACGGCCGCCGATCGCTCGCGGACGTACGCCGGGGCGAATACGAAGGGCTGGCGGCTCGTGACGACGCTCCCGACTTCGGACCGTCGTTCAATGCAACAACCGGAGCGACGGCGATCGGTGCACGACAGTTCCTGATCGCCTACAACATCAACCTCAATACGACCGACCGCCGTCTGGCGCACCAGGTGGCCTCCGCCGTCCGGACGCTCGGAACGGCGACCCGGGACGCCGACGGGAAGATCATCAAGAACGAACAGGGCAAGACCGTCTTCGCTCCCGGCCGATTCGCCGAAGTGAAGGGTGTCGGGTGGTACATCGACGAATACGACCGGGCCCAGGTGTCGCTCAATCTCACCGATTCGACCGTCGCTCCGATGCACGAAGTGTTCGAGGCCTGTCGGGAGGAGGCGGCGAGCCGGGGCATGCGCGTGACCGGTTCCGAACTGGTCGGCCTCGTACCGCTCGACGCGATGCTGTCCGCCGGCGACCACTTCCTGAGAGCACAGGGCCGCACGACCGGGATCCCCGAACACGACCGTGTGCGGGCCGCCGTGGTATCGCTCGGGCTGGAGGAGTTGGGACCGTTCGATCCGGCCTCGAAGATCATCGAGTACCGGTTCCGCGGGGCGCGCGACGGCCTCGTTACGCGAACGGTCCAAGACTTCGTCGACGAGCTCTCCGGAGAGTCGCCCGCCCCCGGCGGCGGTTCGGTTGCTGCTCTCGCCGGCGCGCTCTCCGCTGCTCTCTCGTCGATGGTGGCGTCGCTGACCCATGCGAAGCGCGGCATGGAGAAATCGCGGCCAGCGATGGAGAACGCCGGGCGAGACGCCCAGGTGTTGAAGGACTGGTTCCTTGCCGCCGTCGACCGTGACACCGACGCGTTCAACGGCGTCCTCGCTGCGATCCGCATGCCGCGCAAGATCGATGCCGAGCGAGCGGCACGGGATGAAGCGATGGCGGCGGCGAATCTCGAAGCCACGATGGTCCCGCTGGAAGTTCTGGAGCACACCGTCGAGGCTCTCGAACTGGCCCTCGTCGCCGCACGGGACGGCAACCCGAACTCGGTCACCGACGCCGGAGTCGGTGCAGCCTGTGCGGTCGCAGCCGCGGAGGGGGCATCGCTCAACGTCCGCATCAACCTCGCCGGCCTCGAAGGCGACACCTCCGGACTCGTCGCGCGTCACGACTCGGCATTGGCGAAGGCACGGGATCTCGCGACACGGGTTGCCCGGATCGTGGAATCGGGCCTCGATCTCGGGGACGCCGGAGCCTAGTGCTCTGTCCACAAACGTTCGGGGTGTCGATGCCGAGTCAGGCGCGCTGCTCGCAAGGCCGCAGGACGAAGGCGCATTCGGGAATGCGTCGAGGACGAGAACGCCGCGAGCGGGGTCCCTGGCCGGCAGAACGCCGCAAAGGTTTGTGGACAGAGCACTAGCTCGTGGGTTCCCAGACCCACGACCCTGAGATATCGATGTATCCGCCTGCAACGGAACCGTCGGGTTCATTGAAGAACACCTCGGCAAGCCCATTTCGGAACGGCAACGCGTAGTCGTATTGCGGAGGGATCGCGAAAATCCCGGTCGCGTCGATGTACCCGGTCAGGTCACCAAGTGAGGCGGGCGCAAGGCCGCCCGAAAAGTCGCCGGCCATGGTGAATTGGGGCGCGATCACGAGCGAACCATCGGTTCCGATATAGCCGTAGACGTCGTCGACATACACCGCGGCCAGCCCTTCGGAGAAGGACGATGCCGCGAGGAAACGCGGCTGGATCACCCAGGCGCCTGAGGCGTCGATGAAGCCGTCCGTCATCTCATACTCCACTGGGGCGAGACCGTTCGAGAACTCGCCCGCCCATTCATACATCGGCCCGATCACCCACTCACCCGCCGTGTCGATGTATCCGAATCCCGCGTTGGTCTGCACGGCTGCCATACCTTCCGAGAAAGGGGATGCCCATATGAAGGTGGGATTCGGCCGGATCACCCACTCCCCCGTCGCGTTGATGTAGCCCCAGCCGTTGTCGGTCTCCGTCGCAGCCAACCCTTCCGAGAAAGGAAGAATCTGCGTGCGGCTCGGTTGGGGTGGGACTGCCCACCGTCCTGCGACGTCGATGCAACCCATTCCATCAGGTGTCATCGCCGAAGCGAACCCCTCGGAGAAGTCGCCGGCCCAGACGAACTGCGGCGGAATGACCATCGTGCCGGACCGGTCGATGAAACCGTAGGACTCGTCGACGGCGACGGGAAAGAGAACGTCGGATGGTGCCGGTGCGGTTGTCGTCGTGGTTGTCGTGGTTGTTGACGTCGTGGTCGACGAGGTGGTCGAAGACGATGTCGACGAAGTCGACGAGGACGTGGACGACGAGGACGTCTCCTGCGGGGTCACCCCGCTCGCCGGCTGCGTCTCCTCCGCTCCGGCCCGCGCCTCCAGATCGAACGATGCCGTGGTAACGGTCCGGTCGGGGTCGGCGACGTTCGCCGCATTCGAGCCCGAGCGAGAGAGCGCAATCGCTGCGATCATCATCAACCCTCCGAGTATGAACACGGCGGCCACGATCCACAGGCCGATCCGTGCATTGCTCGAATTGACCGGAACGTCGTGCGCCCGGGGTGCAGGTGAGGGCTCCGGGACGACCGGCTGCCGGGCGGGTGCGATCTCGCGGCCACATCTGCTGCAGAACCTGTCTCCCTCTTTCAGCGGTGCTCCGCAGTAGGGACAGCGACGTCCGCCCGATGACCGGTCGCTCATGGAGATACCTTCGTTCTCAGTGGGGTGCCCCCGACGAG
Source organism: Acidimicrobiia bacterium (assembly GCA_024762335.1). Taxonomy (GTDB): domain Bacteria; phylum Actinomycetota; class Acidimicrobiia; order Spongiisociales; family UBA5794; genus JAHEEL01. The sequence goes on from JANTHO010000018.1 coordinate 17,351, forward strand.
GCGCACCAGGAGGTTCGTGCTGGTCCCAAGCGTGGCCCCGGCAGAGAAGAACATCGTCAGCAGCCCCCCGGCCACCCAGGGCATCGTCGCGATCGATGCAAGGAGCTGGGTGACGGCGAACGAGACCGCCCAGAAGACGAGATGAAGGGCCGATCTCTCGGCAACCAGGGCGTCGTCCTCACGCGATATCCGGGTTGCCTGTCCCCAGGCGAGTCCGAAGCCGATTCCGACCATGAGAAGCGCGAGAGCGAGCAGATCCGCCGCTGCCCGGTTCAGAATGAAGACGTTCACGGCCAGCATGAGCAGCGACATCGCGATGCTGATCAGCAGAGTCGAAACCCGGATGCGCTGCGGTTTCCGGACCTGGCGCGCGAGACGCCAGAACGTCCAGAGCACGAGCGGGATGGACATGATGCTGAGTGTTCGCCAGATCATGTCACCTCACCGCCGGGAGTCTCGACGCGCGTGCCGCACGCGGAACAGAATCGACCCAGCGACGTGTCGACTTCTGCCCCGCAACCGGTACAGATGACGATCGCCGACGGGGGCTCTCGCACCGGCAACGCATGCCCGCATGCCGGGCAGAATCGTTGACCTTCTTCGATCGGAGCCCCACAAGATGGGCATCCGGCCGGCGTCGGCTCCGGAGGAGTCGGTTCCGGAGTTGCCGGGGCTACAGACGGGGCGGGAGGGGCGGGAGGGGCCGCCGGCGAGACGGTGATCAGCATCTCGCGGATCGTCTCGGCGGCCGTCTCCTGCTCCGGTTCAACGATCGTCGCTTCGAACATGGATCCTCGATCGTTCCAGAGCACCAGACCAAACCGGAGGGGTGCCCGGACGATCGTCATCTCCCCTAATCGAACATCTCCATCCGGACCGGCGGCCACCAGCGTCAGCGCACCCCACTTGATGACGCTACCGACCAGGTCCAGGACATCACGCCCGAGATCCGTGAGCAGATAGTTGTTGGATCGCCCGGCCTCGAGAATGCCGGCCGCCACCATGTCCCGGATCATGGCGACGCCTTTCGGCGGATCCGCCCGTACGTTGACGGGTGACATCGGAGTGAAAGCTGTGACCGCCCACCGCGTGTCGTTCCCCTGCAAATCTTCCTTCAGTTGCTGCTCGAGATCACCCGAGCGGTAGACCTTCGCGTCCTTCCTGCGATGCTCCAACTCTCCCCGGAGACGCACTGCTCTCCGCCGGTCGGCTGCGGCAAGCGTTCCCACCCACGCCACATACGACATCACCACGTCCGGAATCACGGGCCGCGCCGGCAAGGTCGTCAGATCGAGGAATCCGTCGAGCATCGCAACGACCTCGATCTCGGTCGACAGCACGAGGAGGTCAACCTCGTCATCCGACTCGCCGACCATCACATAGGGGCCGCCCTCTCGGCCTGCGGCGATCCGGGACACGATCCACTCGTCGACTCCCGGAACGTTGATCCTGGTGGTCAGGATCCGGTCGGGTGAAGCGATGATGGGGAGAACACCTTCGAGCACCGGCACGGGATGCGCTCCCGCCGCGTCGAGGTACTCGTCGTCGACGGTGGCCTCCGCCGCGACGGCATCGACCAGGCCCGGATCGAGAAGTCGCCCGTCGGGGACGACATCGACCATCCGCAGCAGTGCACCGAACTGTCGTCGATCGATCCGATACCGCACCGGTGGTTGACTCATGTGACTACCTCTTCTCCCATTCTCTCCCCGCGGCCGAACCCACAGCCGACCCGATCGGCCCACCTGCGATGTCTCCTGTCGATCCTGAAACCGTGTCGGCTGTTTCGACGAGGATCTCATCGGGACCCGGCGTCAGGTTGATCGAATCCGGGCCTCGCCGCACGGCACCGTCCGCATCGAACGTGATGACGATCTCCTTCCCGGATGTGTGGGCCGCTTGCAGCTTTCCCCGAAGCGCAACGGCTTCATCGAGCGCGGCCTGGTGCTGGGGGGTCCCCGGCCGGTGTGGGGCGGTGATGTCCCGGACAACGGCCATCTCCGATCCGTGTTGCCCCCCTACATCCGTCTGGAACCGTTGCATCACACGGTCGTAACGGGGCCCGTCCGTCAGGTACTTGCCGGTGGCTTTGTCCTTGACGAACACGGCATCGATGTCCCCGGCGAACGGTTTCCCGGTTGCAACGTCGATGATCTTGTTCCCTCTGATCTCCAATCCCCTCTCTTTGAGCAACCGAAGGAACCCCTCATCTTGCGCCATCGTGAATTCACGAAGACGCACCGCCTTTCGTTTGGTCACAGCGTCCTGTAGCTCACGCGGGATCTTCGACATGTCCGGTTCCGTGGGCTTGAACAGGCCGACGAGGCCCTTGTCCGCCTCGTCCGCTCCGAGATACACGTCGGCCTGGTTGATCGTCTTCGCTTTCACATCGACGGGTTTCGGCAGAGCGGTTCCGTCGCGAATGTGACGCATGGAGTCGATGTTCGTGGTCCGCGCCCCGATCTCGACTCCCTCGTCGGCGCAGATACGGCCCGCGGCCCGGGCATCCCGCACGGTGATGCCGGTCTCGTGCAAGTGGTTGGCGGGGATGACTTCTCCCGGTCGGGCGTAGTGGCGGACCCAGCCGTCGCGAGGCATGGTGGTGGGACTGGTGCCCTGCTCCACGGCTCCGGCCACCCGGCGTGCGGCGGCATCCGAGACCTCTTCACCGGCTTCGCGGGCTGCCCGTTTGGCGGCCAACCTGGCATTGACTCGGCGTACGAAGTCGTCGCCGGTCTGGCCTGCGGCGCGGCGCGCGGCCGCCTCGCTCGACTCCGCCACCGCCTTCTTCCCGGCAGCCCTTCCGGCGACGGCCTTGCCGACCAGATCCCCGGCGACCTCCCCGCCGATGTGCCACAGCCCCGTCTTGATGACGGCCTTCGTTGCGTCCCAGTCGCTCAGTTCGAGATTCTGCTCGGCCATCTTCCGGTCGGCGGCCTCTTCCATCGCCCTCCACGCATCGACCGGCAACAGCACGAGTTCGGACACGCCGCCCGTCAGCGCTGCGACACCGATCCTCACAGGGATCTCCGGGTCGCGGACCATCGCCTCGGCGAGTCGCCCCGCCAGCGATCCATGGGCGTATCCGACGGCTCTCCCGACGCCGCGAGCAAGCGTGTCGTGGCACCCTTCGAGGAACACCCGCACGTCCGACTTCTCGAAGTAGCGGTCGATGGCCGCCTGGTCCCCGGTTCGCCTGACGATCGCGTTCCGGACCGCTTCGAGCTCCGCCCACGACGGCAATCCGTCTCCTTTCACGACCCGGCGTTGGAGGAAATCAAGGAGATCCCGATAGCCCCTCTTGGTCGCCATGTCCTCGAGGCGATCCGCCTTGAGCCTCTGCAACTGTCGATCCCGGCGTTCGGCGTCGGCGGCGGCACGGTCCTCGGCGGCACGCTGCCGACAACGGTCGGTGAATTTCGCCCACTGGTCGTCGGCGAATCTCTGATGATCCCGCAGGGCGGCGGCACGCTCCGCACGGTTCCGGGCATCCCAGTATCGGTCCTCCTCTTCCTCCGAGGTGAACGAGCTCGGTATGTTGTCTCCCCGCTGCCGGGACCGCTCCAGCCAGAGCCATCCCCCTGCGAGGAGGGCGGTGGCCGCCGCAGCAGCAGCCTGGGCTTCGGGGTCGACCCCGCCGCCGTCCGAAGATTCGGCCACCCCAACTGCCTGTTCTTCTCCGGATGGAGCGTTGCTATCGACCGAGTCGGATCCTTCCGTTCCGGAGGCGGCTTCCTCGCTACCGACTCCGTCCTCTTCCGTCGAATCGGAGCCGCTTTCCGTCCCTTGGTCGACCGTACTCCCATCCGTCGCGTCGTCGGATGCGGCCCAGGGCGGTGGGGGCAGGCTCCGGATATACCTGCTCTCGAGGACGAGAGCGTCGAGTTGCGGGCAGTTCGCCCTGACGTCGTCGCCCGGTTCCGGGTCGCCGCTCGCCGACGGATCGATCGGGTCGCAAAGACAGAGATACGGAAAGGTGCGCGTCGTCGGTCCGAGCACCGGTTCTTTCGATTCCCTGGGATCGAAGATGGCGTTGTAGCCGTCCTCGCATCCGGAGGTGCCGTCGTAGGTGATCTTCCCGTGTGGAGGCAACAGGTCTCTGATCTGTACGCATCCGGTCCCGGACAGCCGTTTCCACTCGAACCCCTCCGGGCACGGGTCGGTGGCGTCCTGCGCTGTGGCAGGTTTGGCCGCCAAGGCGACGACCAGTAAGAGGACCGCGACGATGACGCCCCGCGACACGAGTATCCAATAGCGTTCGAGTCGTCGATGTCCAGGAACACGCTCCCCGGCGTGACCCAACTGCCCCACGCTCTTGCCTCCGACCAACGGAACTGGACAACGCATTGTCCCCCGGCCGCCCGAATCGGCCTACGGGAGAAAGTCCCAAAGTGGGGAAAAGACCGGCAGTCGATGTGCGGCCGTCTCCCCGACGACTCACTGATCGCCACTTCGTCGGCCGTACGCCCCACGTTTGTGTCCCACCTGTGCGATACGTTCATCCCGGAGGACATGATGAAAGGAGCCGTTCATGTCCAGCCTTCGAGATAGGAATCTCCTGTATGCTCGCCTTGAGGAAGTGCTCGGGAGCGAACCTGCGGGGATTCTGATGAGTCACATCTCAACCGAAACCGATCCGGCCACGAAGACCGACATCGTCGACCTTGGCGAGCGCCTTGGTGTCCGCATGGATGGAATCGATACACGACTCGACGCCGTCGATGTCCGATTCGACGCGATCGACGCGCGATTCGACGCGATCGACACCCGGATCGACCGGATCGACACCCGGATCGACCGGATCGACACCCGGATCGACCGGCTTGAAGCGCATATGGTTCGCTTCGACGACAAACTTGACGGCTTCCACGAAGCGCTGCGCGAGCAGACCCGCATCTACATGTTCACGATGACGGGGGTCATGGCGTCGTTCGCTGCGGTCGTGGTCGCCGCGGGCATCCTCACCTGAGGCCCGACCCGCGGGTGTGGGTCTTACACCCCGAGATTCACGCCGGCAGCGGTGACCAGCACGACCATCAACCCAACGCCCATCTGTGTCCATCCGATGACTCTCGCCTGAACAGGTGGACGACTCAGCGACACGACGGCGACCACGCCCACCAGAGCGATCGCGACCACGCCGAGCCAGGGCACGATCCCGAATGCCGCCGCGACCGCGACCACACCGACCATGGCCGCCTGCACCGCGTAGATCCCGGTCGCTCCGACCGGCCGATCGTGCAGTCGCCTGACCTGACCACGCACGAACACGATCGCCGCGACATCGCGAGCGGCCAACACGAGCCAGAGACCGAACGCGGGTCCGAGATCCCATCCACTGCCGACGGTGATCGCCGCAACGGTGGCTCCCATCGCGATCGATCCTGAGAGCTCCGGTCCGAGCGCCCTGTTCTTGCTGTGAGCGTCCGCACGAAGGGCGAACAATGCAAGCGGAATCGCAACGAGGACGGGAATCCAGAACGGACCGTCTGCCGTGACGAACGCTCCCAGAGCACCCGCCAGGGCGAATCCTCCGTAGATGATCGAGAACACGAGAGCGATCTTCGACCTGGGGAGCCACCGGCCCCGGACGAGGTCGGTCGAGAGGATCTTGACCGGTCGCCGTGCCAGGAAGATGCCGAGTGCCGCTGCCGAGATCTCCCACGCCGTTGGCGAGTGAGCGACCAGCAGCCCGAGCAGAATCGGTTCGAGCGTGAAACCCCAACCACCGTGTTCGGTCGGGAGTCCGATCGATCTGATCCGCGCACGCTCGACCAACCCCGGCCGGGCCAATTCCTCACCGCTTCCGGTTTCGATCGCGTCGGATTCCTGCGTTTCGGTCACGACGCAATGCTACGGGGAGGCGTGCCCGACATCGTGTCGGTCGCGGCTGATAAGGTCGGAAGGAGTATCGGTCGTATCACCAAGGAGGTGACGATGGGAAAGAAGATTCTCATGCTCGTCGGCGACTTCGTCGAGGACTACGAGGTCATGGTGCCGTTCCAGGCACTCCTGGCGGTGGGTCACCAAGTCGACGCCGTCTGCCCGGACAAGGTCGCGGGCGATTCGGTCCGCACAGCCATTCACGACTTCGAAGGCGACCAGACGTATAGCGAAAAACCCGGGCACAATTTCGGCCTGAACGCGACGTTCGATGAGATCGACGAGACTTCGTACGATGCGCTCGTGATCCCCGGTGGTCGTGCTCCCGAGTACATCCGGTTGAACAAACGGGTGCTCGACATCACCCGGCATTTCGCGAATGAGGGCAAACCGATCGCAGCGATCTGCCACGGTCCGCAGGTTCTCGCAGCAGCAGGCGTCCTCGGCGGAAGGTCGTGTGCCGCCTACCCGGCAGTCGGGCCGACGGTGACGGGCGCCGGGGGCACCTACATGGACATCCCGGTTGACACTGCCTACATCGACGGGAACCTGGTCTCAGCCCCCGCATGGCCCGCGCACCCGGACTGGATCGCCAAGTTCCTTCAGGTCCTCGGTACGAAGATCGAAACGTAGCCGACGAGAAAGCCCACTTCCCTGTCCCCCCAGCCGCGCTGGGGGGACGCGGATTCGTCCCGCGAATCCGCAGGGGGGCGTCCTGCAGCCGGCAGCTCCCTCATACACTCCCGGGTCATGCGCATCACGCTCCTCGGGACCGGTGGGCCGCGGCCCGATCCCGGCCGGCAAGGCCCGGCGACGCTCGTCGACGTCGCCGGGCTGCGACTGCTGTTCGACGCCGGGCGCGGCGTCGCGACGCAACTGGCCCGCGTCGACGTCTCCCTCCTCGAAGTCGATGCCGTATTCATCACCCACCACCACTTCGATCACATCGGCGGTCTCGGCGATCTCCTCATGGCGGCATGGAATCTGGGACGAACACGGCCGCTGAACGTCTACGGACCCCGGGGCACCCGCAGGATCGTCAACACGCTGTTCGACGAGATCTACGCCGCCGACATCCGCTTCCGGATACGGGAAGCCGCACACCTCGGTGCACCCATCCCCCACCCCGCCGAAACGTTCCGCGCCTACGACATCAAGGCGGGCGTGATCGAATCGAACGAGACCTTCCGCCTGGAAGCAGGTCGGATCGAACACGGCGGGCACGTTCTCGGTCTCGGCACCGACGAATGGAACGCAGTCGGATACCGTATCGAGGGCGACGGCCGTTCCGTCTGCATCGCGGGCGATGCCGTGGCAGGATTGGATCTCGAACACCTCGCACGCGAGGTCGACGCTCTGGTCATCTGCGGGTATCTCGCCGACGACGAAATGGTCCACGACGCCGATCGTTTCGTTTCGGACCATGTGCTCGCCGGAGGCCCGCAGGCCGCGCATATCGCAGCCGACACGGGAGCGAGACAACTCGTGCTCACCCATCTGAGACAGAAACCGGCCGAGTCGATCGAGGCAATGGCCCGCGAGATCCGCGCGATCTACGATGGGCGACTCGTCATCGGCCAGGACATGGCAACGATCGACGTGTAGACGCCGGTCGGAAGACCGCACGATCACAGCCGATACCGGCTTCGCCGACGTGCGCCGGCCGGCTGCCCATTCCGGTGGTGACAAAGGCGAGGCAAGCGGCCACTTCCACGACCGATCCGAGCTGAACCGGCCGAGCCTCGAGCACTCCACATTCAATGAGGGCGCGGCCTGCGGGCCCCGCCCTCGCGTTCCGGGGAAGCAAGGACCTTCCGGCCCTAGTCCGCGCCCGCTGAACGGCAGACGATGTGTCTGAACCCGTCTTCGCGCCGCGAGCATCGGAGGATGCCATGAAGTATCGGATCGAACGAGGACCCAACGGCGAGTGGATCATGCCGGAAGTTTGGAAACGGGGGCATGCTCTCCTCATCGACGCCCTGTACAACAAGGGCACGGCGTTCACCGAGGAAGAACGAGAGCTCTTCGACCTCGATGGAATGCTCCCCCATCAAGTCACGAGCCGCGAGCGTCAGGTTCGCAGGGCCTACGAGCACGTTCAAGCGAAGGGAGATCATCCTCTCGAAAAGTACGTGTGCATGGCCTCCCTGCAGGGCCGTAACGAGACGCTCTACTACCAGGTTCTCTCCGAGCACATCGAGGAACTCACCCCCATCGTCTACACACCGACGGTCGGCGAGGCGGCGCTGTCATACAGTCATGTCTTCCGCCGCGGCCGCGGCCTGTGGATCACACCGGATCACCGGGGACGCATCTACGACATCCTCGGCCACGTCCGGAATGAGGACGTCCGGCTGATCGTCGTCACCGACAACGAGAGGATCCTCGGGCTCGGCGACCAGGGAGTCGGCGGCATGGTGATTCCGATCGGCAAGCTCGCGCTCTACACGCTGGGCGCCGGAATCCACCCCGCATACACACTCCCCATCAGTCTCGACGTCGGAACCGACAACGAGAATCTCCTCAACGACGACCTCTACGCGGGATGGCGCGAGCCGAGACTCCGGGGAGACGCCTACTACGAGTTCGTCGATGAGTTCGTCGATGCCGTCCGACGCCGATTCCCCACCGTCGTCCTCCAGTGGGAGGACTTCCTGAAAGCCAACGCGTTCGTGCTGCTCGATCGCTACCGGTCGACGCTTCCGTCGTTCAACGACGACATCCAGGGCACGGGAGCCGCCGCGACCGCAGGAATCAACGCCGCCTGCGAGCGGACGGGGATCAATCTCGCCGACCAGCGAATTCTGATGGTCGGTGCCGGAGCAGCCGGTGTCGGAATCGCCCGCCACCTGCGCCACTCTCTCATCGCTGCGGGGGTTCCGGAGGGTGAGGTGCCCGAACACCTCGCCCTGTTCGACGTGATCGGTCTCGTCAACATGGGCTCGGAGGGGCTCGAGAAGCACCAACACAGCGTGGCTTGGCCCGCAGCCCTCGCCGAACAGCGCGGACTCGCGGGCGAGCAATCCAAGGATCTCGTCCACGTCATCGAGACCTTCAAGCCGACGGTGATCGTCGGGGCGACGGCGAGTCCCGGTCTGTTCAGCGAAGAGGCGATCCGGATGATGGCGACCCATGCCGAACGGCCGGTCGTCATGGCCTTGTCGAATCCGACGAGCAAGTGCGAGGCGATACCGAGCGATGTCCTCGAATGGACCGATGGTCGGGCGATCGTCGCCACAGGGAGTCCGTTCGCTCCCGTCGAGCTCAACGGCCGCCGGCACACGATCTCCCAGTCGAACAACATCTACATCTTCCCCGGTGTCGGCCTTGGAGCGCTCGTATCCGGTGCCCGCGAAGTAACGGATTCGATGTTCGCTGCCGCGTCGGATGCTCTCGCCCGGTGGACGATCGAGAAGGATCCCGACGGTGACGGCCTCTATCCGCCGCTCGCCGATCTGCGCGCCATCACCCGCGACATCACCGCGGCCGTGATCCGCGACGCCCGCGATGTCGGTGTGGGCCGGAAATTGAGCGACGAGGAGATCGAGCGGGAGCTCGACCACGAGATCTGGAACTTCGACTACCCCATCCTCCACCCCGTGTAGGAGGACACGGGATCCCGGTTTCCGGATCGGTTGAACACCGGCAGAGCAGCCGGCGGGCTACCGTTACGGTCTTATGGCCACGGTCCGCTCTCGCATCCGCTCAGGCCTTCGTTCGCGAGGCCACGCTGCGTTCCTCGCAGCGTCTCTACTTCTGGGCATCCTCGTTGGTATCGGTGCCTCGCTCCTCGTCGTGGCCATGGAGTTCATCGCACATCTCGTCGAACGTGCAGACGTGATCGCCGGCTTCGGCAAGTGGATGGTCGTGGCGTCCGTTCCTGCCGGTCTCCTCGCCGCATGGCTCATGGACCGCTGGTTCGGACCTGGGGTTTCGGGTGGCGGAGTGTCCGAGACGATGGTCGGAGTGAATCTCGAGGGCGGTCACATCTCGTCGAAAGTGGTTGCACCGAAGATCGTGGCCACTGCCACCACGCTCGGAACGGGTGGATCCGGTGGACGAGAGGGCCCGATCGTCCTCATCGGCGGTGCCATCGGATCGTGGCTCGGCCGCTACACGGGATTCGGCCTGGATCAGGTGAAGAGTTTCGTCGCAGCCGGAGCAGGCGCCGGTATCGGTGCCAGCTTCAATGCCCCGATCGCGGGGATGATGTTTGCCCTCGAAGTCGTCCTCAGTTCGTTCGCGATCCGCCACATCAGCGCCATCGTCGTCACGTCGGTGGCCGCCGCGGTCACGACCCACACGCTCGTCGGCGAAGAGACCTTCCTCCGGTCCCCCTCCTATACGCTCGGGGATCCTCGCCAGCTGTTCCTGTATGCGATCCTCGCCCTTCTCGCCGTCCTGTTCGGCACCCTGTTCCTAAGAGTCCTCGACCTCACCAGCATCACGCGGTTGTCGGAACGTATTCCGAGATGGATCGTTCCCGTCTTGATGGGCGTCTCTGTGGGACTCATGGGCGTCGTCTACCCCGAGGCGCTCGGAACGGGGCAAGGGTTCCTGGCCGGCCTTCTCGGTGGGGCCAGTGGAAGTTACGTCTGGTGGGCTCTCTTCATCATTGCCGCGCTCAAGTCCGTCACAACGGCCCTGACTCGCAAAGGTGGAGGGTCGGCGGGAACATTCATGCCGGCGCTCGTGATCGGCGGTGCCGTGGGAGCGGGCTTCGCCCTGCTCGTCGATCCATTGTGGAACTTCTCACGCATCGACGTGGGAGCATTCGCCCTCGTCGGAATGGCAGCTGCGCTGGCTGCCACCGCGAGGGCCCCCCTCACCGCCGTCATTCTGGTCTTCGAAGTGACGGGTGGGTACGGACTCGTACTGCCGTTGATGCTCGCCGCCGCCCTGGCCACGTTCGTGAGCGAGCGCATCGAACCGGACTCCGGGTACACGAAGAGTCTCGCCAGACACGGCATCCGGCTTCCCAAGGCTGAGGACATCGATCTGCTCGACACGGTCGACGTCGGGGAGGTCATGTCCAACGTCGACGTGGTTGCAACGCCGGACATGACGCTCAGCGAATTCTCCACCCTCCTCGATCAGACACGTCACCACGGCATGCCGGTCGTGAGGAAGGGAAAGCTGGTCGGGATCATCAGCGTCACCGACCTCGAGCGTGCCGGCGGGCCGACCGACGACGTGACGGTCGGCGACGTGATGACCGATTCGCCGATCACCGTGACTCCGCAACTCCCGGTTTCCGCCGCCCTTGCCAGAATGGCGTCGCTCGGACTGGGTCGGCTCCCCGTCGTCGCCGACGATGACCCGAAGCATCTCGTTGGGATGTTCCGGCGGGAGTCGGTAGTGAAGGCGTACCACCATGCGCTGGGCGTCTCGACCGGCAAACAGATGTACAGGGAGCGAGTGAAGGTCAGGAACCAACCGGGAGCGGCGTTCTTCGAAGCGGTGCTCCGGCGTGGCACGCCGATCATCGGTTGGGCCGTCAAGGACGTTCCCTGGCCGGAGAGCGCAACACTCGTCTCGATTCGCCGCGGCACCTCGGTGCTCATCCCCCACGGCCACACCATCCTCGAGGTCGGCGACGCACTCACCCTCTTCGGCACCGGCGAGTCGAGAGAGCAGCTCGGCTATCTCCTGGAACCGGGCCAGGACCCGACCGGCGAATGGAAGAAGCCGTCGAACATCCAGTAGGACTCAGAGCCGGTCGGTCTGGTCGTCGCAGCCGATCTCGAAGCCGGGAAGGCCACGATGGAGACCAGTACTTCGTCGACGTCGTCGAGTGTATGCGGCCGGTCTTCGAGATATTGGCGCCGACCCCAGTCGCTATCTCGAGATCATCAGGGAGTGTGGTGCGTGGATGGCGGGTCGGCGATTGGGCCGACGGTGCGGTGGGCTGTCGGGATCGATGCTGAGCCCACGTCCATGGATGACGACGTGGTGGGGTTGGCGCCGGTAGCAACTGGTGCAGCCCGAGATGGTGCAGGACGAATCCGCGGATCGGTTCCTTTCCTCCCCCTCAGGGGGAGGTGCCGACGAAGGAGGCGGAGGGGGTCAGGGCCGAAGGCCCGCGGAGGGGGTCGGGAGCGAATCTCCCGCGGAGTCAGGGTCTTCGATCGGGACGGTTTGACCCCTCCCGTCAGCGCCCCAGGGGGCGCTGCCACCCTCCCCTGAGGGGAGGGAAAGGGTCGGCGTGTCTCGGGCTGCGTGCTTGTGCCGATCTTCGTTCCCCCATCGCCAACGTATCTCGCGGGTGCGAAACCAGGTCCCTCCACTCAGCCGGTGCGGGTTCCCGGTCTCGGTTCGGAGATGGCGCCGTGAAGCGCACGGGCGACACCGTCGGCTTCTCCGTCGTCGAGGGCTGCGACCGTCAGCCGGACTCCCGGAGCGGAGCGGATCCGGAACCGACCGCCCGCGCGGATCGCAAACCCCCGTTCCTCCATCGCCAGCACCACCGCCGGTTCGTCGGGGACCGGCACCCACACGTTCAGTCCGGAAGCGGCATGGGCTTCGAAGCCCCACTCGGTGAGCGCATCGAGCATTGCCCGGCGGCGAGACTCGTACCGGTCGGCCGCAAGGGATACTTCGTGGTCGATCTCGGGATCGCTCATCATCCGGGCAACCAGCCGTTGCAGGACATGGCTCACCCATCCGGGTCCCAGATGCTGACGGCCTTCGACCCGCCGGACGGTGGTGGAATCTCCAGCCAGCAATGCGAGGCGAACATCTGGGCCGTACGTCTTGGCCGCCGATCGGATGGTCGCCCATCGCTCACGATCTGAAGCGATCGAATGCAATGTCGCTCCCGAGATCGCTGCAGCGTGATCGTCTTCGATCACGAGCACGTCGGGGAACCGTGCGAGGATCGAACGGAGTTCGATGGCCCGGGCAGCGGAGATCGCGCTACCGAGAGGGTTCTGGGCGCGTGGGGTGACGATCGCCGCCGAAACTCCCGATTCGAGTGCTGCCTGCATCGACACCAGTTCGGGGCCTTCGTCGTCGAGCGCCATCGGCACAGCCGTGAGGCCAAGCGCTCCGACGAGATCGATCACCGGCGGGTACGTCGGATCCTCGATCGCTACACGATCACCACGCCGCACATGCGCCTGGAGGACCCGCTCCATCCCGTCGAGGCCACCGGACACGACAGTGAGGTGATCGGCCGATACTCCGTCGGCGGCGAGAAGTCGGGCGCCCTGGTCTGCCAGGTTCTCGTCTACCGACCGGTCGCCGTAGAGAACCACGGGCCCTTCTGAATCTCGGAGGGCGCTGGTGAGGTCGGGCAGCAGATTCGGATCAGGATTGCCCGACGACAGGTTCCGCAACCCCTCACGAACGACGGGATCCGGTGAGATCATGACCGGTGGGCGGTCGGCGACAAAGGTTCCCCTGCGCCCGCGACCGACCGTGATGCCCCGCTCTCCAAGCAGGCGATATGCAGCCGCCACGGTGTTCGGCGCCAAATCGAGATCGGCAGCAAGCGTTCGAACCGGCGGAAGTCGATAGCCCGGCACCAACTCGTGGTCGGCGACGCGACGCTCGATGTCCATTGCCAGCTCGGCAGCGGTGCGCCCTCTCATGACTTCCTCTCTCAGCCTGCTAGACTCGTCTCACTACAATAGTTTGATTGTAGCAATACATTTAATCGATGCCAGGATTCTTCATGAACACCACAGACTCCCCTTCCGCCCCTTCGGCCCGGACTACGGTCAGGCGGAGCCCTCACCGAGGGGTCTACGACCGCGATACCGTGAACGCGATCTTCGACGACGCGCTCATCAGCTACGTCGGGTTCGTGGCCGACGGTTCGCCCTTCGTGATCCCAACGATTCACGCCCGGGTGGCCGAAACGCTCTACTTCCATGGCTCCCCGGCGTCCCGGATGCTGCGACTCATGAAAAATGGAGCGGAGGTGAGCGTGACGGCCACACTGGTCGACAGCATCGTGGTCGCTCGTTCGGCCTTCAATCACTCGCTCGGTTTCCGATCGGCGATGGTGATCGGCGAAGCGCGCATCGTCGACGATCCCGACGAGCGGGAGATCTCCCTCGAGGCCATCACCGAAGCCGTGCTGCCGGGAAGGTGGGATGAGGCTCGACTCCCCACCAGGAACGAGGACAAGGGAACGCTGCTCGTCGCCGTCCCGATCGAAGAGTTCTCGGCAAAAGTCCGCGGGAGCGAAGTGAACGACAAGGATGAGGACTACGACCTCCCCATCTGGGCCGGCGCCATCCCCCTCTCGACCCGTGTCGGCACACCGCAGCCGGATCCGAGGCTCGCCGCCGGGATCGAAATCCCGGAATCCGTCAGACGATTCACCGGAACCGCATAACAGCTCCCGATGGGGTGAACCCACCGGGGGACGTGGTCCTTACCGGGCCGTTACGGCGTCCACACCATTGTGATCTCGGTTGCCTCGCCTCCGTTGACGTACACCCATCCCTGAAGGAACGTGCACGGCAACGGGCAGCCGTTACCGAGCGTGGGCGCCGATGACCACGTCGAGTACGGCACATCGGTCCAGTTCATCGCCGGGTCGAGCACGTACACGTGCGCCGAGGCGTTCGCCGGAACCGTCCGAAGGGTCGGGTTGGTGTTCGTGATGTCCCCGATGCCGTCCTCCTCCGTCGAGCCCGGAGGGTTTGGGGCGAAGCACATGAGGTCGAAGTCGAACGAGTTGGGTCCCACGTTCGTGAGCTCGCCGAACCAGATCCCATCGGGGAGTGGCCCTGCGCCGGGCGTGCAGCCGGATCCGAAGAGGTTGCTTCCGGCCTGGACCGGTTCCGGGTAGTAATCCGGATTGCTGGGATCCTCGACCTCATAGAACGTCGCTGCCACTGTGGTGGTCGTTGTGGTTGGTGCCGTCGTCGTCGCGGAGGTGGTTGTTGTCGGTGCGACCGTTGTCGAAGTCGGCCCTGAGGTGGTTGTCGCCGGGAGCGTTGTGACCGGAGCGACCGTCGTTGCAGCGGCGGTCGTCTGCGGTCCACCCGCAGTCGTCGTCTCCGATGTTCCTGCTGAGGTACACGCCGCCACCACCAGCGCTGCTGCTGCCAGAGACATCCATCGCTTCATGATCGCCTCCCGTTCGGAACGTCCATCTAACAGGCGAATGCTAGACACCGAACGCCTCGCGACGGTGACGCGACAGGCCAGACGCATACGCTACAACGACGCGCCACCCTGGACGCGGGCGAGCTACGAGAGCCGGAGGATGTCGCTTCTTGCGAAGATCGGATCCAGATCGATGTCGAGGAACCGGGAGTAGAGCTCCGGAGGGACGCTGATGTCGGCGAGATAGAGATCGCCAACGTGGGCATCGACGCCCGCGGCCCGCAGGCCTTCTTTCGGGAGGGCGAGCGTCATCGTGGCAGTCGCCCGGACCGCCGGGTCGAAGACGGTTCCCGTCATCGTGTCGACACCGGACGGGGCGTCGAGGGCCAGAATCGGTGCCGGCTGACTGTTCGCCCAACGGATCAACATGCCGGCCTCGCCGCGCGGCGCGCCCTTGAGACTGTATCCGATCACCCCGTCGAGAACGAGGTCTGCGGAGTCGACGCTGTTGATCTCGTCGGCAGTGCCAATCGCAATTCCCATACGCCGGAGCAGGTCAAGCTGCTCACCCGGGACGGGAGCGAACTCATCGTCTGGCTTCGTGACGAACACATCAACATCGGCCCCGTAGTTGTGGAGACGACGAGCTGCCACTAGCACGCCTCCGCCGTTGCCTCCGGTGCCGGCGAGCACGACGACCCTCCTCCTCCAAGGATCGCCGCTGAGGAAGCGCTCCCGGGCGAGATGCGCGAGGTTCCGCCCGGCGTTCTCCATCATGCGAACGAAGTCGATGCGGTAGTCCTCCATCATCGCCCGATCGACTTCGATCATCTGGTCGGTGGTGAGATACGGAATCGTGTCCGCGGGAACCTCGGGAATCATTGGTGGCCTATCCGGTCCTGGAGCAGTGTGACGACAAGGCCGGTCCGGCCGAGCGGTAGGTCGAGCGCCGCGACGAGGAGTCCGTGATAGCGGCAGTTGAGTGCCCCGGCAACGGTTTCAGAGGCGTAAGCCCCTGGACCGTTCGTGACGAGCCACTCCCGGCCGACGGGCGGAATCGGGTCGTCGACGAGATCGGCTTGCGGGACGTATGACACCATGCATTTGATCGTAGACCGGCGCCGGAGATGGGACGACGGCGCACGCCCGCTCCGACGGTATTCCGACACTTCACGTGAAATCGGGAAGAAATGCCGAAACCGTCGGCTTGTGCATGGAGGAAGAAGACCGCGAGCACACGGGAACACGGATGAGCAGTGGCTGTGACCACGCTATCGAATACATCTACCAGTACGTCGATGATGAGATCTCGTGGGCGCACTCCACGCGCATCAAACTGCATCTGAGACGGTGTTCGTCGTGCATGAACGCATACGAGTTCGAAACCAAGCTCAAGTCGGTCATTCGCGAACGCGGCGCCGCCGAGCCGCCGCCCGAACTGTTCGATACGATCCGCACGATGCTCAAGGACGAAGGCAAAGACGCGGGGTAGGCCATTTGCGACGCCGCAAACCCTGGCCACCAACTGACACAACTCTCCGAACCGCGGGCCCGGGACGCCAAATAGAACGCAGAGAACCCTGGGTTCGTGTCGTGGTGGGGCGCGGGAGAGGGGCCACCCGGGTGGGTAGCCCCTCTCGTCGATTGTCGGTTCTTTGGGATCAGTTGGCGTTGGCGATCTCGCGGATGCGGATCGACTGGAACCGGATCACGTAGATGATCGTGCCGAGGCCGAGGGCGATGGCGAACAGGTACAGCTGGACGGCGAAGCGACGGGCCGCCTCGAGCCAGAGGTCCCACTGCTCGGCGCTCACGAGCGACAGCGTTCCTGCGTTGATCTGAACTCCCACGACGACGTGGGCGACGACAGCGGCGAGCAGGATCATCATCGCCATCGCCATCAGGACGATGAACGCCCTTGCGGTCGACGGCATCTTCAGGGTCTTGACCTGACTGCCTGCTGCTTCCTGCGTCCGTCCTCCCCCAACCCGGAATTCACCGAGGATCCGCGCGATGGCGAATGAGATCCCGGTGAAGACCATGGCGAAGCCGAAGAACATGCCGGCGATGCCGTAGTTGTTCAGCGACGCTGCCAGGACGGCGTCTCCGTCGGCGATGGCGACGGCCTTGGCTATTGCGAAGGCGATGCCGGCGACGAATCCCATGAGGGACATGGCGAAGGCGGGGGCCCAGAGTGCCCGTCCCGCTCGTTGGGGGACGTTGACGTTGAGGGCTTTCGTCGACGTCTCAGTGTTGAATCCGTATGTTGCGGTGGTCATTGCGTCCCCTTCCTATTTGCCCGTGACGACGATGTCACGGATACGGTTGAACTGGAATCCGAGTGCGTTGGCGATCGTGGCCAGTGCCAGGATGATTCCGGCGAGCAGCAGGCCGAGACCCAACTCGCGGAACGGCCCGAGCCAGGATGACCAGAGCGTGTACCGGGCGAGATCGTTGAACGTCGTGATGTAGATGTAGAGACCAAACTGAACGATCTCGATCATCAAGCCCATCATCATCAGGACGACGAACGCCTTCGCCATCGGCGGCATCTTGAGCGTCACGACCGGGAGGCCGAGCGCTTCCTGCACCTCGCCGCCACCCTCACGCAGTCCGGAGAGGATCGAAGCGAGGAGGAATGAGATCGACGAGAGGACGAAGCCTTCGCCGAGGAACTGCAGTCCCTGCGTCCAGGCCCTCGCCCCGAGTCCGGTGCTGGTGCCGACGTTTGCGGCCCAGATCCACGATACGACGAGGCCGGCGACCACGAACATGACGCCCATGAGCAACATGGGACCCCACATGGTGTTCGCCATCTTGTGGATCGGCATGCGATCCGGTGCCTTGGTCGAAACCGTTGCCGGTCCGAAGTCGGTGTCGATGTCGCCGGTGCGATAGTTACCGACCTCTGCATCTGCCTTGAGCGCCGGAAGCGACGCCTTCATACTCTCGACTCGCAGCCAGATCCTCACGAGGATCCCGACCAGGATGATTGCGATCGCGGACTTGAGCATCACCAACGCCGTCGTGTTCAGGCCGAAGGCGATTGCCAGCACTTGCCCGAGTGTCCCTTCGTCCCCTGCACTGCCGACGAGGCTTGCGGCGTAGATGCCGAGGCCTGCGACGACCATGCCGATCATCAGTGCGATTGCTCCGATGCCGAGTCCGATCTTGCGATGCCCGGTTGCGACCGAGTAGTTGACGTCCGGATGGACGATTCTGTCAATGGTTGCTGTCATGGTTTTCTCCTCTCAGCGTTCCATCGACATCACCAACCAGACTGCCGATACGAAGCAACCCGAAATGTCAGAGGGCCGACAGTCGCGTCACCGAAAGGGGCCATGGTCGGTGTCGCAGAGGTCCGTGCCGGGTAGGCTTGGCCGGTCGAAGGGACCGTCATGCCCGGTGAAATTGAATTGGTGGCCCGGGTCGTTCTCGCCGCGCTGCTCGGTGCGGCGCTCGGCGCGGAACGCGAGATCAATCAGAAGACGGCCGGTCTGCGAACCCACACGCTGGTCGCGGCCGGTGCGGCGTTGTTCACGATCGCCGGCGCATACGCGTTCGATCAGTCCAATGTCGACCCGACCCGCATCGCGGCGCAGATCGTCACCGGCATCGGTTTCATCGGTGCGGGCGGCATGATCCGCACGGGATTCACCGTGTCCGGCATCACCACGGCTGCAACACTCTGGTTCGCTGCGGCGCTCGGCCTCGCCGTCGGTTTCGGCATGTACGGCATCTCCGTCGCGGCGCTCATCGTGGCACTCATCGTGATGATCGCATTCGCCCCTATCCGGAACCGTATCCACCGTGTCCAGCACCTCGAGATCACCTACCAGCCGGGACACGGCACGATGACCCCCGTCTTCGAGACGCTCAACGCCGTGGGCGCCAGCGTGCACCACATGGCCCTCGAAGAAGACGAAGGCGTGCGGTCGGTCAAGATGGAGGTCGCAGGCCTCGGCGGCGAGTCGCTGGACGAGGTGGTGTCGGCGCTCCGGGCGCGCGATGAGGTGATCAACGTCTCAACGACGGCCGGTCGCGAATCGGCCTGACACCTGGGCGTCGCGCGCTGTCCGCCTATGTCGCGGCGTCGAGTGCCGCGAGGACCCGCTCGGCGGTGAAGGGGCTGTTCTTGAGGCGAACCCCGACGGCGTCGTAGATCGCGTTGGCGATCGTTGGAATCGGGGCGTTGATGCCGATCTCCGCGACCGACTTGGCACCCATCGGTCCGGTAGGTTCGTACGAGTCGACGAGGATGGCGCGGATCCGCGGCAGGTCGGGTGCTGCCGGGATCTTGTAGTCGAACAGCGTGGGGTTCCGAACCCTCCCGTGGCTGCTGAACAGCATCTCCTCGGTGAGCGCGTACCCGATGCCGTTGGCAATCGCCCCCTCGACCTGGCCCTCAGCCGCATGCGGATTGATCGCCACCCCGCAATCTGCCACAGCCACGTAGTCGAGAACCCTCACCTGACCCGTCTCCACATCCACCGCAACTTCGGCGAAGCTCGCGAGGAACGGCGGCGGCGACTCGTCCCCGACGAATGAGGCCGTCGCGCCGATCTGCTGCTGGTCGGTTCCGTACAGCGACCGCAGCGCGATCTCCTCGAGAGAGACCCGCTCCCCCGACGCGCCGATCGCGTGTTGGTCGTCCAGGGAGATCCCGTCCGGGTCTTCCTCCAGCATGGCAGACGCTACGGCCACGATCTGAGCCCGCACCTCTTCCGCTGCGCGGCGAACGGCGTTGCCTGAGACGTACGTTGTGGACGACGCGTACGCACCGACGTCGAACGGCGTCATGTCCGTGTCCGATGAGTACACCACGATCTTCGCAAGTGGGACGCCGAGCACCTCGGCGGCGATCTGGCCGAGAATCGTGTCCGACCCGGTGCCGAGGTCGGTGGCCCCGATCAGGAGATTGAAGGACCCGTCATCGTTCATCTTGATCGTGGCCGCCCCCATGTCGACGTCGGCGATCCCGGACCCTTGCATGTGAATCGACATTCCGACGCCGTGTACCCACGGACCGTCCCGATATCGCATCCCGCGCTTGTCGGCCCACCCGATCTCTTCGGCGCCGATGTCAAGGCATCTCTCGAGTTCGCAGCTGCCGACCGTCTGCTCGACGCCCGGCTTCCCCTCACCGATGGCCGCGAAGATCGGAGAAGTCTCTCCGACCCGGATGTGGTTGAGACGGCGCACCTCCACCGGATCCATGCCGAGTTTCGCTGCGAGTTCATCCATGGCGGTCTCGAGAGCGAAGTACCCCTGTGTCGCCCCGTAACCCCGGTACGCGCCGCCGACCGGGAGATTCGTGTAAACGGTTCTCCCGTGGTACCGCACGTCCGGCGCCCGGTTGTAGAGCGGAAGGGTCTTCGATCCGGCATTCGACATGACCGTCAGACCGTGGCTTCCGTACGCGCCGGTGTTCGAGATCACTTCCATGTCGACCGCGCGGAGGGTCCCGTCCTCTCTCGCTCCGAGGCGGACGCGGACCCGCATCGGGTGCCGGGTCCGTGAGGAGACGAACTCCTCGGGTCGGGAGAGTTCGGCGATGGCCCGTCGTCCGGTGCGCAGCGTCACCAATCCGGTGACGTTTTCGAGCAGGATCTCCTGCTTCGCTCCGAAGCCGCCGCCGACGCGGGGCTTGATCACCCGGATCCGATGGACGGGAAGGTCGAGGACGCGTGCGACGATCCGCCGGACATGGAACGGAACCTGGGTGCTGGTGAGGAGCACGAGGCGTCCGTCGTTGTCCAGATACGCCTGGACAACGTGCGGTTCGATGGGGACGTGCTGGGCGTATTGGGTTTCGCATGTCGTGTCAACTACGACGGCGCTGTCGGCGATGCCGGCTTCGACGTCCCCGATGTCGACGTTCACGACCGACACGATGTTGTGGGCGGCATCGTGGATCCCCGTCGCGGTCTCCTCACCGTGGATGATTGGGGCATCGGGGGCGAGCGCCTCATCGATGCTGAGCACCGCAGGCAAGGCCTCATAGGTGACGTCGATGAGTTTCGTCGCTGCATGGGCGATCTCGGGGGTTTCGGCAGCGACCGCGGCGACCCGGTCGCCGACGAACCGCACCGTGGGATTGAACATGCGCGTGTCGTACGGAGACGGTTCCGGATACCCCTGTCCGGCGGTCGTGTACATCGTGGCCGGCGTGTTCTCGTGGGTCAGCACGAGGGCCACACCGTCGAGCGCCTCGGCCCGGGACGTATCGATGCTCGCGATACGGGCGTGGGCGTGTTTGCTCGCAAGGAAGGCGATATGGAGCGCGTCGTCGTGGTTCACGTCCCCGGCGAAGACCGGTTTGCCGGTCGCGAGAGCGTACGCATCCACCTTCGGCTCATTGTGTCCGACGACGGCGAAACCCTGAGAATCAACCGGATCCGACATCCGGCCCTCCCTTCATCACCCGGGCCGCCGCCAGCACGGCGTCCACCTGTTTGACGTAGCCCGTGCAGCGGCACAGGTTCCCGGCCAGTGCAGCCTTGACGTCATCCTCCGTCGGGTCCGCATTGCGTGAGAGCAGATCGATCCCGCTCATGACGGTCCCCGGTGTGCAGAATCCGCACTGGACCGCTCCGGCGTCGATCATCGCCTCCTGAAGCGGGTGAAGGCGACCGTCGGTTTCGAGACCTTCGACAGTGGTGATCGCCCGTCCGTCCGCAGCGACCGCCAGGATCATGCACGAGTCGATGGCGTCTCCGTCGAGGAGCACGGCGCAGGCGCCACAGTCCCCGGTGTCGCAGCCGTGTTTGACGCTCGTGAACCCTTCCCTGCGGAGCACCTCGAGGAGAGACTCTCCCAGTTCGACGGCGACGGGTTGTTCGATGCCGTTGATCGTGAGCGTGATCGTCGTGCTCATGGACGAACCTCCCTGATCCGATCACGGGCCTCCATGAGACAGCGAGTGACTCCGACGCCCACGAGACGGGTCCGGTAGGCAGCGTCGCCTCGGAGGTCGTCGCCCGTCTCGATCTCCCCGGCGGCGGTGCGGGCGGCGTCCGCAATCGCGTTGCCGGTGAGTTGGGCACCGCGCAGCGTCTCTTCGGCCCCAGACGCCGCCGCGGCAAGCCGGGGTGTCGCCCCGATGTAGATCCTTGCGGCGGTGCACCGGTCGCCGTCGGTGTGCAGCATCACCGCGCAATTCAACGTGGCGACGTCCACCTCGGAGCGAGCGAACTTCCAGAACGCTGCCGCGGTACCGATCGGGGGTCGGGGCAACTGGATCTCGGTCAGGATCGCTCCCGTCAGATGAGCGGCTTGTTCATAGAGTTCGCCGATCGCCATCGTCTGATGCTCGCCGTCGAACACGGTGACGGTTGCATCGAGGGCGCGGAACAGCGGGATGATGTCCGACCACGGTTGCCGTCGTACGAGGTTGCCGCCGATCGTTGCAGCGTTGCGGAGAGGCGGTGTCCCGACTCGCTGCAGCATACGGGCGACCACGCCATCCAGATAGGTACCGGTTGCGACGTCCTGCATGACATCGGTGAGCGTGGTCGTCGCCCCGATCGCAAGCGTCCCGTCCCGGTCTTCGACGGAGGAGAGTCCCAAACCAGCGAGATCAACGAGACCGGTGATCTCATCGGAGCCGGACAGCACGAGATCGGTGCCTGCGGCCATAAGACGGGTACCGCGACCACCGAAGCGGAGGGCATCGATCGCCGCCGGGAGATCCGTCGGCCGCACGTACGACTGGAGATGCGTCAGTTGCATCGCGCCTCCTCGATACCGTTTCGAGTGACGAACACTTCCATCTTACACACGCCCTATGGCCCCTCCTTCGCCGAGAGCACGTCCGTTTGTTCGTTCGGATCGGCCGGAGATCGGGCGTCGTATGCTGGGGCGGTCGAGAGGAGCACACCCATGATCGAATCGACGTTCGATGGAACCGAAGGCCGGATCTTCTACCACCGGTGGGACCCGGAAGGTGCGCCGAGGCGCATCGTTCAGATCGTCCACGGCTACGCAGAGCACGGTGGCCGTTACGCACACGTAGCCGAAGCCCTCAACCAAGATGGAGCCATCGTCGTTGCCGATGACCA
>JANTHO010000019.1 GCA_024762335.1 Acidimicrobiia bacterium
CATTGCTGTGGGATGCAGCACGTCGGGAACACCGGCCACCGTCCCGGCTTCGATTCCGAAGACGACCACGGTGGCGACAACGACGGTGCCGCCCACGACCTCGACGAGTGCCACCACGACGACGGCAGCGCCGACCACGACCCTCGACCGGCGTTCGGAGATCGAAACGATCTTCCAGGATCTCGAGGAGCGCCGCCTCCAGGCCCTCTACGAAGGCGACCGCGAGGCTTTCAGGGCGCTCTTCGCTAATGATGAGTTCATGAGGAGAAGCATGGAGGTCTTTGACGCCGTTGAGTTTGTCGACGGTCCTAACGATCCAAGCATTCGGTTGGTGACAGTGTTTGTTGACAAGCCCCTATGTATCGCCGCGCGGGTATTCACTGACGCAACGGACTCGCTCGGACCAGATGCCTTGAGTGAACGAACAATCGTGATTGAGAAGACGAAATCTGGATGGGGATTCTCATACATCGGAGAGGGATGGCTGTGCGACGGACCGCATCCGTTCTCGTCTTGATTGCCCTTCTTGCGGGCTGGCCCGGTCCAGCAGCCGATGCAGATGACTGCTACTACGACCCGGTCGGCGAGATTCACTGTTCCCCCGGCGGAACGTTGCCCGGCGGGGGGATCAAGCCGCCCGGGGATCGGCCGCCGATCCGGTACGTCTACACATCGACGGACCCGGTCGTCGGTGACTGCCACTACTGGTCTCGGAGACCCGGCGGTATCGATGCATGGAACCCTGCGAACGATCCGATCGTGATTCGCATCGTCACCACAACACCGGTGTGTCCCGTCACACCGAGCGACCCGCCGGCCGCCATTGCGTGGCGAATCTTCCGGTCCTTCCCTCTGGCAACTCCGTCGCCGTCATTCCAGCCGGTCGGTTCGGGCATCACCGGGCTTCCGACCTACCTGGCCTCACCGGACCCGGAGGACATCAGCCACACCGAGGTCCTGCCGGACGGTCGAACGATGGACGTGCGTGCGTCCGCCACGATGCTCGTGGTCGACTGGGGCGACGGGTCAACGACGAACTTCGAACCGTCCCGGGCACAGCCCTATCCGGCGGGCGGCGTCACACACACCTATACGACCAAGACGTGCGACGCCACCTACCGGCAGGAGCATCCGTCGGGCGGCAACTGCCATCCCACGCTGGAGGCCTATCCCGTCACGGCAACCTTCACCTGGACCGGCCGCTACCGGATCGGCGGCGGATGGATCGAACTCGGCAGCCTCAACCGATCCATCACCGTCGAATACGACGTCGACGAAGTTCAGGGTGTTCTCCAGCCGTAGGAGCGGCTCAGGTGGCGTGGCGGCTCAGAGGCCGGTGGTCACGCTGATCCGTGTCTCGATTCCGCGTTCCTCGAGTTCCTTCAGGAACGGCTCAGGATCGAAGGCGAGCTCGGGCGGATGGACACCGGGAGCGACCTTGCCGGCAGCCATCCATGCGGCGGCACGGGCCGGAAGCGTTCCGGTCGGGAGAGCGCCCTTGAGCGTCAGCATGCCCATCCGGTAGCGGACCGGTTCGCCGTCGACCGTCCCATTCACATCGGAGACGATCTCCTTCGCCCAATTGCCCGGTTCGTTCGCCGGGGTCGTGAGCATGTCATACGCGGACGGCACGAAGTCCGCCATCATCGCGATCGTGAAATCACGCGGCGACACTTCGGCTCCGCGGACGGAGATCGGGTCCGGACTTTCGAAACCGAAATCGGCGAGAACCCTGACCTTCTCGACGATGCCCTTGTCCATGCCCCAGTAGTTGATCTTGAAGAAGCACTCCCGGACACCCTTGTCGGCGAAACTCACCGGAAGCGTCGCCACTTCGGAGTGCAGAGACAGGTGCATCGGGAGAATCCCGAGAGAACCCGTGAACTGGACGTCCTCGAACTCGGTCATGGGCTCACAGGCAATGAACTCCCCGTCCCGATACACCATCGGCTTCTGCGTCAACTCGTCGATGATCGTCGGAGCGGCGTAGGTGAACTTCATTGTCCCCGGCGGTGGCGGCTTCACACCGTCGTAGATCTTGATCGCGTCGATCGTATCGAGCCGATCCGCCGCGTATCGGGCGAGGATGTTCGGAGCACCCGGGGCCGAACCCATACCGAGAACCGCGCTGATGCCGGCTTCGGCGAACCGGTCCGACAGCTCCAACTGTTTGAGAGTCCCGTGGAAGAGGCCCCCGAGGTCGGTGTAGTGGGTGCGGGCTTCGAGGCACGCCTCCATCACCTTCAGGTTCGTGTAGTAGACGGTCGCGTTGACGCACGCATCGGCAAGCTCGAGCAGAGCAACCAGAGCCGCATGATCGTTGAGGTCGGCTCGTGTGACGGTCAGCTTCGGACTGTCCAGATAGGCGGCGATCGCCTCGGCTCCGACCATGTCCACATCGGCGAGGATGACCTCGTCGACCCGCGGGTTGATGACGAGGTCCTCGACGGCGATAGCGCCCATCTTGCCCGCCCCACCCAGCACGACGATTCTCATCAGCTACTCCTTTGGTCGTTGAGACCGATGAATCCCAGGGATGGTACCTCCGCCAGATGGCCGCCCATCCCGATCGATCACGCGGTGTGGCGCAGAGATTGTGGGACCATGGAGTCGATGCGGAGACACCGGACATGCTGAGAGGGAGCGTTGAGGCGACCCTGCTGATCCTGCTCGTAATCATCGTGTTCGGGCCTATCGTCGCCGAACGGTTCCGCTTCCCCGGCATCGTCGGCCTCATCTTCGGCGGAATGATCGCCGGACCATTCGTTCTCGGATGGGTTGGCACCGACAGCCTCGTTGCCGACCTCGGGGCGATCGGGATTCTCTATCTCATGTTCCTCGTTGGCCTGAGCTTCGACTTCAAAGCGTTCGCCGAGAACCGCAACGCCGCCGTCGTCTACGGTCTCGCAGGGTTTGCGATTCCGTTCGGGCTGAGTCTCTGGGTCGGCATGGCATGGCTCGGCTACGGCCTGCTGTCGGCAGCGCTCATCGGGGCGATGTGGTCATCGAATACGCTGGTAGCCTACCCGGAGGTGACGAGCGCCGGACTGCAGAACAACCGTGCCGTGAGCACTGCCGTTGCAGCGGGGGTCGAATTCGATCTGATGTCGCTCCTGGTGTTGGCGGTCGCGACATCGACGGCCGCGATCGCAGCTGAACCGCAACCCGGGGCGCTTGCCACGGTATCGAACCCCGTCCTTCCCCTGTGGCTGGCGATTCCGCTGCTCGCCGGATTCACCCTGTGGCTCCTCCCGAAGATTGCCGGGTGGTTCTTCGTCGAGATCGGACGGACACGGATGCAGCGCTTCGTCTTCGCTCTCGCGGCGATGGCTGCCGGCGCCGTCGTCGCTGTTCTCGGCGGCATCGAAGGACTGATCGGGGCATTCCTGGCGGGACTCGGTATGAACCGGATGGTCCCGGTCCGGGGGTCGTTGATGGAACGCCTCGACTTCGTCGGGAGCGCCATCTTCGTACCTGCGTTCCTCGTCTCGATCGGGTTGAACATCGACCCCGTTCTCCTCTTCAACGTCGATACGGTGATCCTCGCGGTCATATTCACCGGACTGGTCGTGGTCGGCAAAGTCTCTGCGGCGTTGATCACCGGACGGGTCTTCGGTTTCTCGCTCACCGAGTCCGGGTTGATGGCGTCGCTCAGCTTTGGCCAGGCAGCATCGACGCTTGCGATCGCTCAGGTGGGTGTGTCACTCGGACTGTTGACGACCGAGGTCGTGAACGCAGCCGTGCTTGCGATCGTGACGACCGCGCTGCTGACGTCGTTCGGCACCCGCTACTTCGTGCGGCGGGTGCCCCGGCCCGTCCCACCCGCTCCGGACATCGGCGAGCACGTCCTCGTCGACGTGCGTCCGAACGGATCAGATCTCAAGACGCTGATGATGCTTGCCGGCGCTATTGCCCAGCCGGACAACGGCCTCGTTGTTCCGTATGCGGTACCGCCACCCGGAGCGATCGAACCGGCCAAGATCCGCGTGGAGGAGGCATCGGAGGTCGCATCGGCGCTCGGACTCGACACGGACGGGGTCGTTCGGGTCGACGAGGGGTTCACCAGCGGCACACTGAATCTGATCGAGGAAGACGACGTCTCGCTTGTGATCCTCTCGTGGCAGGGCGTGCGGTTCCCGTCGGACTACGTCTTCGGGAACGACATCGACGGTGTGGGGGAAGCCTCTCCCGTCCCCTCGATCGCGGCGCGCGTGCTGCATCCGTGGCAGCGAATCGTGCTCGTGGCAGGCCGCCTCGATCTCGACTGGCACAAAGAGGATGCCCTCATCGCGTTGGCAGCGATTCGGCGGATCCGGCGGACGAGGCGAGTACCGCTGCTTGTGTTCGCCGAGGATCGGTCGTTCTTCGAAGAGCATCTCAGCGCCGCCGAAGACATCGAGGTCGAAGAGGTGAAGAGAGCACGCGGGACGATTCTGGACGCGATCGGGCCGGACGATCTGGTCATCGTTCCACCGGACGTGCTGCGAGACGTCCCGGTCAGCGCGAAGTGGCGCATCGCGAACAGTCTCGCCGACGTCAACCTCGTCGTCATCGCCGGACCGCGACGCATGTCGATCTCGAAAGGCGTCACCCGCCGAGCCGCACAGTCGGTGGTCACCCCGGGCCCGTGAGGAACCCGGGGTGACGGTATCGTCGGAACTAGCCCGGGATCTGCCACCCGTTCAAGCACGCGGGGCCTCCGGTTACGGCGTTCACGTGCGCGGCGATCGCGGCCCTGAACTCGTGGACGGCTACGCGAAGATCGGACCAGCGGGTGTCGAGGCGCTTCCCGGTCTCCGCAGTCTTCATCACGGCTTCAATGGCCTTGACTGTCTTCGAGCCGGCCTTCACCACGGCTTTCGCGGTATCGGGGGACTGCTCTGCGGTCGCTTCGGCAACGGCAACGAGTCGGTCGATGACCGCTTCGAGCGAGGCGAGGTGGGTGACCATCGTCTCGGTTGGCTGCCAATTCGGATTGGCGTGATCGTCCGAAATCGCCTGCTTGGTGGCTTCGTAGATCTCCATGACCTTGGTGTCGATCTCGCGCAAGGCGGTGACGCTGCGGGCCTGCCTCGCGTCATCGGCGAATTGCGCGATCGTTTCGGCCGCGTCCGCGTAGACGGCGGCGACGTTCGGATTCTTTGCAGCCTCTGCCGCATGGGTGAAGATCGAGACCTTGTACTCGATGAGCCGCAACGTCGCTCTTCGGGCGTTCGCCAGGGCCTCGGCCGCTTTCTCCTCCTCGGTCTTCGGAGGATCGCCTTCTTCCCCCCGAGCCTCGGCTTCGGCGACCTTCTTCTTCGTGGCGTCGTAGATCTGGTGCGCGTTCTTCTTGAGGGCGTACAGCGTCTCGAGGTCATCGGTTGATTCCGCGGCTACCTTCAACTCCTCGAGGCCCGCGATCGCCCATGCGTAGATCTCGAGCAGTGCCGGGTCGGAAGTCTGTGACTTCGCGTCGCGAAAGATGCCGAGCTTGTAGTTGATGGTGTCGAGGGCAGCCCTTCGAGCCTCGGCGACGCGCTCTTCATCGGTCTGCCCCACGGCGTCGGCCGCTGCTTTCGTGGCGTGGTAAATGTCATGAGCCTCGGCGTCCATGGCACGCAACGCCTCAATGTCGTCGCTCGTCTCTGCATCGTTTCGCATCGCCCGCAACGCGGCGATGCCGCCGTCGTAGACCTCCTTGCGGTCGGCGTTGCTCGTTCCGTTCTTGAGATCGGTGAGCAGACCGATCTTGTAGTCGATGGTGTTCAGCGTCTGGGTCCGGACCGACTCGAGGTCACTGCCCCCGCCGTCATCACTGCCGGAAGTTGCGGCGGCAGGAGCGGCAATGGAGCCGAGCACGAGTCCGAGCGTCATCAGAAGGACGAGCAGCACTCTCGTCCGCGGCATTGCATAATTCATCGGCACCTCACCGTGTTGCGGCGAAGCGTCGGCGATCTCCTCCCGCCCGGGAGGCCTCGATGGCTCCAGGAGAACGAAGACACGTCGCTCCGATCTCTTCCATATTGTCATCGCCACGACAGTCGAGAAACTTGAGTCCGTGCGGGCCAAATGAGTCGTTCGAATCATGCGACGCTGCTGCACGTAGATCGACGAGCACCAGAGGGCCGATCAACCCGCAGGGTTCAGGAACACAACGGGGATCTCGCGATCGGTCCGGGATTCGTAGACGCCGTAGCCGTCGTATGCCGCGAGCACCCGCGGCCACCAGATCTCACGTTCATCGGTTCCGGCCGTTGACGCCTCCACCGCCCATCGTTGGCCGAGAACCTGAACGGTCGCACGCGGGTCGGCGAGCAAGTTCAGATACCACTCCGGGTGTCGATCGCGCCCGCCCCACGACGCAATGACAACCAGCCGATCGCCATCGCTCAGATAGAGGAGCGGGACCGTGTGCGGCTTGCCGGTGCGTCGGCCCGTCGTGGTGAGCAGGCACATGTCGTTGTCGACGAGCCGGCGCCCGATCATGCCGCGGGTCGCGCGATACAGGATTCGGTGAAGCGTTGAGAGATGTTTCGCTGATGTGTCTCTCATCGGGCCGGACTCCCCGTGGGATGCCTCGTCACCGTACTCGACCGCCGATCAGATCCGATCCCGATAGACGAGCCGCCAGATGAACCGGCTATCATATTTCTGTGATCGGCCGGGATCCCGGCCGTCAAGAAACCAGGAGGAAGGGACTCCATGCACAAGAAGTTATTGCTCATCGCCACGGTTCTCGCGTTCGCGCTTATCGCCGCCGCTTGTAGCAGCAGCAGTGAGGACACGACGACGACGGCCGGTTCGACGGAGACAACGGCAGCGGCCGGCGGCGAAGCGACAACGATCGATTTCTGGGTTGCGTTCTCCGACGAAGCCCGTCTCGGATTCGCAAACGACCGGGCCGCAGAGTTCAACGAGAAGCACCCGGAGTACAACATCCAGGTGACGTCGTTCTCGTCGTACAACGACGTGTTCGACGCCGCCGTGCTCGCCGTCGACAGCGGCGAGCCGCCCGCGTTGATCCACTTCTTCGAGGCTGCCACCCGGCAGGCACTCGATGCGGTGGGCAGCGACGGCGCCCCGGTGTTCAAGTCGGTCACCGATGCCATCGGTGGACGTTCGGAGATTCTCGGTGAGCCGGTCGTCCTCGACGACGTCGTCGACGCGGCACGCAACTACTACACGGTTGATGGTTCGTTCTACTCGATGCCGTGGAACACGTCGACGACCGTGATGTTCAACAATATGGACATGCTCAACGAGGCCGGGATCACAGAGCCGCCCGCGACGTGGGCCGATGTCGATGCCGCCTGTGAAGCCGTCATGGCGCTTGCAGACGCACCGAAGGCTTGTATCACGTGGCCGAACCATTCGTGGTTCGTCGAGCAGAGCCTCGGGCAGCAGGGCGAGCTTCTCGCCAACAACGACAACGGCCGTACCGGTCGTGCCACCGAGGTGTACCTCGAGTCCGACGGCATGATGAACTACATCAACTGGTGGAAGGACCTGAACGACAAGGGCTACTACACCTACACCGGCATCCAGCGTGACTGGGACGGTACGTCGAACGCGTACCTGGCCGGCGAAGTTGCGATGCTCGTCTACTCGAGCTCCGATACGACGTTCTTCGACGAGAACGCCGACTTCACGAACGTTGCGAGCTTCATGCCCCGCAACCAGGACGTCGACTATGTCGGCAACCTGATCGGTGGAGCAACCATCTGGATGCTCGACGGTATGGACCAGACGACCGAAGACGGGGCGCTCGCGTTCCTGAACTTCTTCTCGAATCCCGAGAACGCCGCTGCGTGGCACAAGCTGACCGGATACATTCCGATCACCAAGTCCGCCGAAGCGCTCCTCGCCGACGAGGGTTGGTACGACGAGAGCCCGAACAGCAAGGTTGCTTCCGACCAGCTCGCCGCTGCGAAGAACACCCCTGCATCTCTCGGTGCGTTGCTGGGTGACTTCGTTGGAATCCGTGACATCATCACGGGCGCCATCGAGGACATTCTCGTGAACGACGTCGACGTTGCCACCCGTTTGGCTCAGGCCAACACAGATGCCAACAAGGCCCTGACCGAGTACGAGAGCCTGTACGGAGGCTGATCCAATCGATGAGGAGTTGGGGGTGGGGCGTCTGCCCCGCCCCCAACCCTTCGCTCTTGGTCGGAGGACCGCATGAACGGTGACAACTCATGCTGATCGGTTTGATCGTTGCCGCGATCCTCGGCCCGCTGTACGTCTGGCAGAACAACGACCGTCCGTCGGCCAAACGCTACGGCCTCGGCTCCGCGATTGCCGTCCTCGGTGCCGCCGTCACCCCGATCGCGATGGGCCAGTGCGCCTTCGCTGCAGAGACCACCGGCGTCGATCATCTCTTCGCCTATACGCTGATGGCCGGCGGCGCATGGCTCGCGCTCATCGCCCTCCAATCGTTCTTCGACCGTGCAGACGGAAAGAAGAGCGAGAGCGCTGCAATGACCGGCGAGATCCGCACCGGCGGATTCCGCATGGGCTGGTGGGTCCCGTGGGCGCTTCTGTCCCCGACGCTCATCGTCCTGATTGTCTTCCTCTACCTCCCGGCGATCCAGACATTCACCCTGTCGACCAAGCTGACCCGCCTCGGCGCGCCGAAGAGCGTCGATGTCTGCTTCGGTAACTTCACCGAACTCTTCATCACCGACCCCTGGAAACTCGTCGCCTACCCACTCATTGCGGTCGGTCTCATCTACGGCGCCCGATTCTGGATGAATCGCTCAGAGCCGGGCACGTTGAGCCGCAAGGGTGCAGACGTCGCCACCGTCGTCGCCATGCTCTCCGTGTTCGTGGCGCTGTACGCCATGTTCTCCCCGGGTGGCGGAGAGCAGGTCGCCTACCGACCCGTCTACGTGACCACCGTCATCATCTCCGTCGGCATCGTCGCATTCGGGATGATCGGCGGGCTGGCCGTTGCATACCTCGCATTTCGGAGAATCCGGGGCGGGAGCCTCTACCGGACGTTCCTGATCTGGCCGTACGCCATCTCCCCGGCCGTCGCTGGCGTGCTGTTCTTCATGATCTTCGACCCCACAGCGGGCATCTTCACCCACACGATGAGTTCGGTCTTCGGCATCGATGTACCGAACTATCGACATAATGCCTTCATGGCGCAGTCGGCGATCATTCTCGCGAGCGGATGGAAGATCCTCGGCTACAACATCCTCTTCTACCTCGCTGGTCTCCAAACGGTGTCGCATGATCAGATCGAAGCAGCACTCCTCGACGGCGCCTCCACCTGGCAGCGGTTTGTGAAGATCGTGTTGCCCGCGCTGTCACCGATTACGTTCTTCCTGCTCGTCACAAACCTCACGTATGCCTTCTTCGAGGTGTACGCGACGATCGACTTCATGACGAAGGGCGCGCCGGCCGGAAAGACGTCGGTCGCGATCTACGAGATCATTCGAGTCGGTGTCAACAACGGCGACCTCGGGCGTGGCGCGGCGCAGTCGGTGCTGCTCTTCGCCGCCGTCATCGCCGTCACCCTGTGGCAGTTCCGCACCAGCGGTAGCCGCGTCAGCTACGGAGGTTCGTGATGGCTGGTGCCGGACTTTCCCCGGGTGTTCAGAAGAAGACGTTCTTCCGAGGGCGGCAATGGCCGTATCACCTCAGTCTGACCGTCACGGCAGTCGTCATCGCGTTCCCGCTTCTCTACGCGGCACTGATCGCCACACAGAACAATACGGAGATCTTCGCGTTCCAGCTGACGCCGGGGAGCGCGCTCAAGTCGAACTTCGACGCCGTTTGGTTCGGCCGGGATTTCGCGGGGGCGATGTGGAATTCGACGATTCAGACATTCGTCGTGACGATCGGGAAGACCGTCCTGTCGCTCCTCGCGGGCCTCGCGTTCGTTTACTTCAAGTTCCGCGGCAAGTGGGTCGTCTTCTTCTTCGTGCTGGTCACCTTGATGATGCCGACCGAGGTCATGATCCTGGCAATGTTCCGCTTGGTCTCCGGCTTCGGCTGGCAGGACAGCATGCTGGCGATCACGGTGCCGTTCCTCGCATCGGCGACCGGGGCGTTCCTGTTCCGCCAGCACTTCGCGAACCTTCCCTCCGAACTGCTCGAAGCGTCGCAGATCGATGGGGCGTCACCGCTCCAGTTCCTCACGAGGGTGATCATTCCGATCTCGTGGAACGTCATCGCGGCCCTGTTCGTCATCCAGTTCGTCTACACGTGGAACATGTTCCTCTGGCCGAGCCTGATCATCCGTGACGAGAACAAGCAGGTCGTGCAGGTCGCCCTCCAGACGCTGACGAACATCGACGGCGCGTTGACATATGGACCGTTGATGCTGGCTGCGATCATCGCGTCGATTCCTCCGGCAATCGTCTTCCTGCTTATGCAGAAGCCGTTCATGAGCGGATTCGCGATCGGGCAGAACAAGTAGGACTTTCGCCTCCCGTCCGGGTGTGCCTTCACAGATAGGATCGGGTCATGGCTCTTCGTAACACCGAATTGGCGAGACTCAGAGACGGATCGTTCGATGTCCTCATCATCGGCGGCGGCATCAACGGGGCTGTCTCCGCAGCGGTCCTCGCCGGCCGCGGGGCCAAAGTGGCCCTCATCGACCGCGGAGACTTTGGGAGCTTCACCAGCCAGGCATCGTCGAATCTCGTGTGGGGCGGTTTCAAGTATCTCGAGGGGTATGAGATTCCGCTCGTCCGCAAGCTCTGTGTGTCGCGGAATCGCCTGATCAAGGCGTACCCGGACAACATCAAGCCGATCCCGTTCCTCGCGACCCTCGACGAGACGTCGCCGCATCCGGTCTGGCTCGGAATGCTCGGAGCAACGGCGTATTGGGGGATCGGGAGCTTCCGCACCCACGCACCCCGCTATCTCCGTCCCGAGAAGATCGAGAAGATCGAACCGGTCGTGAACACGGAAGGCGCCATCGGAGGCATCGAGTACTACGACGCCTATCTGCCGGACAACGACTCGCGGTTCGTCTTCGGATTCGTCCGTTCGGCGCTCGACGTCGGAGCAGCCGCCGTGAACTACGTCGAGTTCGTCGGAGCCGAGCGGCGGGGCGACCGGTGGCACGTGACCATGCGGGACGTCGACTCAGGAGGGGAGCCCTTCACGGCGACCGCGAAGATCGTCATCAACGCCGCCGGACCGTTCATCGACGGATTGAACGAGGATCTCGACATCCGCACCGAACACCGCATCGTCTACTCGAAGGGGATCCACCTCGTGGTTCCCCAGATCACCCCGCACCACCGCGTCCTCGCCTTCTACGACGACACGGGCCGGCTCTTCTACGTCATTCCCATGGGGCGACGATCGGTCATCGGGACCACCGACACGAGGGTCGATACGCCCTTCACCGAAGTCGACGACGAGGACCGCAACTTCCTCCTCGACCAGATCAACCATCGTCTCGACCTGCCGGAGCCGCTGACGAGGGACGATGTGATCGCAGAACGGTGCGGTGTTCGACCGCTCGTCGTCAAGACCGGCGGCGGGGAGCAGCGTGACGTCGACTGGACGAAGCTGTCCCGTAAGCACGAGATCGAGACCGATGAGGCCGACCACGTGATTTCGATCTTCGGCGGCAAACTCACCGACTGCCTCAACGTGGGCGAGGAGATTGCCGAGTCGGTCGAACGACTCGGTGTGCCGCTCGAGAAGGACACCCACAGTTGGTATGGGGAACCGGCGAAGGCGACCCGGGAAGAGTTCTATCGCCAGGCACGGTTGATGCATCTCGACGACCTCCGCGACAAGCCGAACGTCGAGCCGCTGTCGGACCGTCTGTGGCGCCGTTACGGACGACGGGCGTTCGAGATGCTCGACGAGATCCGCCAGGATCCGGCCATGGGTGAGGACATCATCGAGAGCGCCGACTATCTGCGGGTCGAACTGCACCTTGCAGCCGGCACGGAGATGGTCACGAAGCTCGAGGACTTCCTCCGGCGCCGCTCGAAGATCACCCAGGTGATTCCCGAGAGCGAGGTACGCGGTTCCCCCGGTCTCCATGAAGCAGCAAGGATCCTCTTCGGTGACGACGCCGACAAACGCCTCGCCGAATACTGGGGAGACCACTAGCCGAAAGGCAGCCCCCCTGCGGCGCCCAAGCCGCCGCGTCCCCCCGCCGTCCCGTCGGGGGGACGGGGAGAATCTCTGATTAGGGGTTCCAGCGGAACGGATTAGGGAAGGACGACGGGTCCTCGATCGCGGACTTGATGATCTCGACAACTTGGTCGGTGGCTTCGATCACATCGTCGTCCCAGAACCGCAACACCTGCCAGCCGTGCTCCACGAACCAGCGATCGCGTTCATCATCGCGGGCAATGTCTATATGTGTGTCACCATCGACCTCGACCGTCGTGGGTCGACTCCGACAGGCGAAATCCGCGATGTAAGGGCCGATTGGCTCCTGTCGCCGGAACCGCACACCAAGTTGCCGGCTGCGCAGACGCAACCAGAGGATGGCTTCACCATTGGTCGGGTATCTGCGCATCTGCCGGGCATAGCGCAGCAGACGGGGATCGCGGCGTGGCATGACACACACATATCGAATCAATCGATCCTGTTCAAGGGGCCTGACAGGTGGACATCGAGATCGGGGATGTCTTCTTTGCCCCGTCCCCCCGACGGGATGGCGGGGGGACGCGGAGGAGTGGTAGCGACGACGCAGGGGGGCTTCAGGTTGCGGCTTTGAGGGCCTGGTCCAGGTCGGTTATGAGGTCGACTTCGTCTTCGATACCGGCGGAGTAGCGGACGAGGCTCTCTGGGATGCCCATCGCAGCTCGCTCGTCGGCCGTCATCTCGACGTGGCTCGTGGTGGCGGGTGGACCGACGATCGTCTCCACCGCACCGAGGTTCGCGGCGAGATGCGCCAGTTCGAGACGGGGGAGGACGGAGCGAACAGCGTCGAAGCCGCCGCGAATCGTGAACGAAAGCACACCACCGAAGCCGCGCATCTGCCGGACGGCAACGTCATGGCCCGGATGCGACTCCAGGCCCGGGTAGTAGACGGCCTCGATCGCCGGATGCTGCTCGAGGTGGCGGGCTACGGCGAGCGCATTGGCGTTCTGTCGTTCGACACGAAGATGGAGGGTCTTCGCGGATCGCAACAACAGGTAGGCGGCGAACGGATCCAGCGTCGCCCCGTTGATCTCCCGGTAGTGGTAGATCCGCTCGATCAGGTCGGATCGTCCGCAGACGATTCCTCCGAGAGCATCGGCGTGACCACCGAGGAACTTCGTAGCCGAATGAACGACCAGATCGGCACCGAGATCGAGTGGACGTTGATTGATGGGCGTCGCGAACGTGTTGTCGACAACCACGACGGCACCAACAGCATGACCCGACGCTGCGAGCCGTTCGAGATCGAGAACCTTCAGCGTTGGGTTCGTCGGCGACTCGAGATACAGAACGTCGCACCCGCGGGCGATCGAGGCTTCGATCGCATCCGGATCGTCGGTGTCGATCAGATCGACTTCGACACCGATCGCGGGAAGGAACTCGAGGAACAGTTTCGTGGTTCCTCCGTAGGTGTCTTTGACGGAGACGACACGACTCCCCGGCCCCAGCAGTGTGTGGAGCGTGCCGGAGATCGCCGCCATCCCGGTCGCGAACGCGGTAGCGGCTTCTGCGTGTTCGAGCGTGGCGATCCGCTCCTCGAACACGGCGACCGTGGGATTCGTGTTCCTGCTGTATATGTGGCCTGGGGTGTCGCCGAGTGCCACCGAGGTCCACTCATCGACGTCCCGATAGCCGAAACTCACCGACTGGACGATCGGGACCTGCGTTGAACGTTCCCACATCGGCTTCTGCTCGCCCGCCCACACGGACAGCGTTCCGTCCCCGTACTCCACAGTGACACCTCTCGTTTGCTCCGGCCACGCTACCAAGCGGTACGCTCTTCGTCTCGAAGGAGGATGGCATGGACGAACATCGCCTCGCCGATCGGGCGCTCGAACTGGTTCGGGTGCCGTCGTCGACCGGCTCGGAGCATGCAGCGATCGAACTGGTGGCCTCGTGGTTCGAGCCGATCGCCGACGAGATCGACCAATGGTCCGTTCCGATGAGTGAACTGGAGGCAGATCCTGCCTATCCGGGACGGGAAGTCGAGCGAACCGACGTCCCGGTGGTTGCCGCGCGCATCGTCGGCCACCTTCCCGGTCCGACCGTCGTATTGACCGGTCATGTCGACACGGTCCCGGTCGGTGACGTCGCCCGATGGACCCGGGATCCCCGTGGTGAGATTGTTGGGGATACGCTCTACGGCCGAGGCGCCGCCGACATGAAGGCCGGACTGGTTGCCGCGGTCGAAGCCTTCACAGACCTGGCCGACCGAGGGAGGGACTTCCCGGGGGAGGTCCGGTTCGTGGCCGTTCCCGGTGAAGAGGACGGTGGAACCGGCACACTGGCGGCCATCCGGCGCGGCTGGATCGGTGACTTCGTAATCGTCGCGGAGCCGACGGCTGGCCCGGACGGGCCGGAGATCGTGATCGCCCACGGCGGTGCGCTCACCTACAGCATCGGAATCGAGGGAAGATCCGCGCACGCTGCGAAGCGGCGAGAGGGCGTGTCGGCACTCGACCAGTTCTGGACCGTGCATCGTGCACTCAGGCGACTCGAATCCGAGTTGAACGAACAGGAGCAGAACCCCGTTATGACCGCTCTCGGTCTCCCGTATCCGACGACGGTCGGAATCGTTCGCGGCGGCGTGTGGGCATCAAACGTGATGGAGCGGTTGACGGCGGAGATCAGGGTCGGTATCACGATCGACGAGTCGATCGATGAAGCCGAGGATCGGTTCGAGCGAACCCTCCGGGAGGCGCTCGCGGGCGATCCGTGGTTCGACGGTCATCCTCCGACGATCGAACGTACCGGGGCGGCATTCGGCTCCTCATCGATCGACCCGACACATCCGCTGGTGGCCGCGGTCGGTCGGGCAGCCGTCGATGTGACCGGGAGAGCACCGTCGCTCGTGGGCGCCCCGTACGGATGTGACATGGCACTGTGGACGAGGATCGGTGACGCCGCGACGTTGGTCTACGGTCCGGGCAACGTGAGCGATGCCCATGCCGTCGACGAACGGGTGTCGTTGCGAGAAACCGGGACGGTCGCCCGCACCCTCACTGAAGCCGTCGATCGGCTCCAAACCGAGACGGGAATGTAACCGCGCTCCTTCCCCGGTGTTCTAACCTCGCGAGACTCAACGAGAGGGAGTATCGATGGAGAACATCGACTGGGCCGATCTTCTGTTCAAGTTCGACGGTCGGATCAACCGAGGCAAGTTCTGGCTCGGCGTCGCAATTCTGTACGTGGTGCCATGGCTGCTCTTCCTCATCGCGGGTGCGGTGAACTCATCCTTCTTGTGGGTTCTCGTCTCGTTGCTGATGATCGTCTTGATCTGGCCCGGCCTTGCGATCAGCATCAAGCGCTGGCACGATCGGGGCAAGTCCGGCTGGTGGATCCTCATTGGACTCATCCCGCTGGTGGGACCGATCTGGGCGCTCATCGAGACCGGGTTCCTCCCCGGGACCCCCGGCCCGAACCAATACGGTCCCGACCCGCTCGCCTGAGGTCCAGCGACGGGGCTGCAAATCGGCTCGTCGCAACACGGGGTTGGACTCACCTTTGAGCGGGCTTTGAGATGGAAAGTGTCTCAGGGAACGTCGGCGATGAGATCAACGAGTGATGTGCCGGCGAATCGACGCGGGTTCGTGGCGAGGCGGATCGGCGATGCGCTTGCTGCAAGCATGTGTCGCTTCGATGCGTCGTCCACACCCATGCCGGACAGTGTCGGCTCCAGGCCGAGGGAAGCGACCAGTTGTGAGAGCACGGCTCGCCCTTCGGACGGCGTGCGGACTCCCATGATCTTCAGGACGTCGGCGATCGCTTCCCGGACGTGATCCGGGCCTCTCGGGTCGGCACAGTCGTCGGGCCGGACGGCCGCGTTGAACTCGAGGACCGGGCCGAGCGTGAGTGCCACGGCATGGCCGTGGGGGACGCCGTACCGGGTGGTCAGATGAAACGAGAGCGCGTGGGGTGCCGTCGTGGCACTGATATCGATCGCCCTGCCCGACAGATGCGCCGCCGTGCACATGGCGGTCCGTGATCGCGGATCCGGAAGGTTGACGGCGGTTTCCAGATTGTCGAGTGCCAGCCGGAGCGCCTCGCGTGCATCCGCATACGAGGAGTCGGTCGAGCGGGTCGACCACATCGACTCCATCGCCTGGGCGAGAGCATCGAGACCGGTGGACGCGGTGACCAAAGGGGGGAGCGAATAGGTCAGTTCCGGGTCGAGGATGACGTGTTCGGGGATGAGCGCCGGGTGTCCGATCGGACGTTTCTCCCCGTTGACCGTGAACACGGCGTACCGCGTCGCCTCGCTCCCAGTTCCCGCGGTCGTCGGCACGGCGAGCAGCGGCGGGCCTCCGGCTTCGATCGGCCGCTCGCCGGTGAGGAAGGGTGTGGGATCGGCGGCGAGCGGGGCTATCGACCGCACGGCCTTCGCGAGGTCGATGACGGAACCTCCGCC
The DNA here is from genome assembly GCA_024762335.1 of Acidimicrobiia bacterium. GTDB lineage: Bacteria > Actinomycetota > Acidimicrobiia > Spongiisociales > UBA5794 > JAHEEL01. The sequence continues at coordinate 16,523 of JANTHO010000019.1, forward strand.
GACGGCAATGACGAGATCCGGCGCGTCGGATCGGAAGAGTTCGACGGCTCGGCGCACATCGTCCGCGGTCGGATCCGCCGGTACTCCGCGAATCATCGAAACGTGTCTGCCGTGAAGGGCTCGTTCGATGACGTCTGCCGCTCCGCTCGCCTCGTACGAGCGCCCGCCGGCGAACACGAGCGTCGATGACGGATCGAGACGAGCGACGAGTTGTGCAGTCGTCTCGATGCTGCCGGGGGTGCAAGAAGCCTTCATCGGGGGCATCGTACGGCGTGTCGCGTGGATCGGCGCCGAGCTCGCATCATGCTGTCGAGTGATGGCCTGGTGTTCGCGCCCCGCGCGCGGGAACTAGGCTCGACCCACTTGGAGGTGACCACATGGCGAAGATGACCGGTGGAGGGATGGTTGCAGCGATGCTCGCAGCCGAGGGGGTCGACCGGGTGTTCGGTCTTCCCGACGGCAGCTATCAGGGCCTCATCGACGGACTCGATGCCAACGGGATCCGTCTCATCACCCCGCGCCACGAGTCGGCGGGATTCCACATGGCCGCCGCCTACGCCCGTCTCACCGGCAAGGTCGGCGTCGCCATCGCGTCGAACGGGCCTGGTGTCGCGAATGCCCTTCCCGGTGTCGCCGTGGAGAACGCCGAGGGGAACCGTGTTCTCTTCATCACGTCCTCGCGCCGCTTCGGCATCACGTACCCGGATCGGGGTGGGACTTACCAGTACTTCGATCACATCGGGGTCATCGGATCGATGGCGAAGTGGTCGGCATCTGCGGCAAGCATCGGGCGGATACCCGAGTTGCTCCACACCGCTTTTCGCAAGACGTTCTCCGGACGGCCCGGCGTCGTTCACTTCGACGTGCCCGAGTCGATCATGAACGGCAAAGGCCCCGAGGTAGCCGTCCGGAAGCCGTCCACGTACCGCCGCACCGTCCCGATTGACCCGGACCCCGCCCTGGTCGAGAAGGCAGCCGACATGCTCGTCGCTGCGGACCTGCCGATCATCCATGCCGGAGGCGGTGTCATCCACTCGCACGCCTTCGCGGAACTAGCGTCGGTAGCTGAGGCGCTCCAATCACCCGTCACCACCTCGTGGAGCGGATCCGGTTCGATCGCCCACACCGATCCGCTCGCCTGGCCCATCTCGGGTATCGAGGCGAACAACGAGGTCCGGAACCGGGCAGGTCTCGTCCTCGTCCTGGGGTCCCGTCTCGGCGAGACCGACTGGTGGGGGAAGGCGCCGAACTGGAATCCGGATCAGCAGGTCATCCAGGTCGACACTGATGAGGCGTCGCTCGGTCTGAACAAGCCCGTCGACCTTTCCATCGTCGGCGATGTCCGGCTGTTCCTCGGCGCGTTGGCCGAAGCGCTCGAAGCTCGAGGTGAACCGACCGCCGCGCGCAAGACCATCGTCAAAGAGCTCCAGGATTCGCGCGACCAGAAAGCGAAGAAGCTGCACGACAAGTACCTCTCCGAGAAGGCGGTGCCGATGGGGACGGCACACGTCCCGACCATCGCACGGGAGATCTTCGCCGACGACACGATCTTCATCGCCGACGGAGGCAACACCGCCGTGTGGGGCGCCTTCTTCTGGGAGGTTCGCGAGCCGGGAACCACGCTCGGTACACCCCACTTCGGCCATCTCGGGGCGGGCGTCGGCCAGGCACTCGGTGCGGCGGAGGCGTATCCCGACCGGCAGGTGTGCTGCATCATCGGCGACGGGGCCTTCGGAATGCATCCCCAGGAGATCGAGACGGCCGTCCGCAACGGCTACAAGGTCGTGTTCATCGTCATCTCGGACCGCCAGTGGGGGATGGTCAAGATGTCACAGTCCGTCGCGAGACATCCGGTGAAGATGGTCGTGAAGAAGCGGCTCGACGCAGACGAGACGACGGGGACCGATCTCGGCGAGATCGCCTACGACGCACTCGCCCGTTCGATGGGTGCGCACGGCGAACGTGTCGCGGATCCGGACCAGCTTCCTGGGGCGATCGAGCGAAGCCTCGGGTCGGGAACGTGCGCCGTCATCCACGTCGATGTGGACCCGCAGAAGCATCTGTGGGCGCCCGGACTGCTCCACTTCAAGAAGATGCATCTGGAGCCGGGAGGGAAATGATGGTCGCCACCGTCCTGCCGTTCATTGCCGACCATGTGGACGATGCCGTGCTGAACTTCGACGAGAGCTCGCTCCTACTCCTCAACGTTCTCATCGGGTTGATGATGTTCGGGATGGCGCTCGGCATCGATCTCTCCGACTTCAAGGCGATCACCCGGTCGCCGAAACCGGCGGGGATCGGTCTCGGGGCCCAATTCATCCTGTTGCCGTTCGCCACGTTTCTCCTCACGCTCGTCCTCGACCTGCCGGCATCGGTCGAACTGGGGATGATCCTCGTGGCGTCCTGTCCGGGCGGGAACCTGTCGAACGTGATGACGTATCTGGGCGGAGGCAACGCCCCGCTATCCGTCGGCATGACCGCCGTGTCGACTGCCGTGGCCGTTGTGATGACGCCGCTGAACTTCTCGATCTGGGGGAACTTGAATCCGGTCACCGAACCGATCCTCAGGTCCGTCTCGCTGAACCCGATGACGCTGTTCGTCACGATCGTGCTCATCCTCGGTCTCCCGCTCACGCTCGGCATTCTGTTCGCACGGTGGAAGCCGAAGGCGGCCGACCGGATGGCGGGACCGTTCAAGGTCTTCTCCGTCGTCGTGTTCATCGGCTTCGTCGCGGTTGCGCTCGGGAACAACTGGAGCAACTTCATCACCTACATCGGTTTCCTGATCGGCATCGTCGCCCTGCACAACGGACTGGCGCTCCTCCTCGGATTCGGCTCGGCCACCGCCGCCCGGCTCAACAACCGGGACCGACGTGCCGTCACGTTCGAGGTGGGTCTGCAGAACTCGGCGTTGGCCCTGGTGCTCGTCTTCACCTTCTTCGACGGTCTCGGCGGGATGGCGCTCATCTCGGCCTGGTGGGGCGTGTGGCACATCATCGCCGGGCTCACCCTGGCCTGGTTCTGGTCGAGGCGGCCGCTGGCCCCTCCGAGCGAAGCCGTCGCATGACCCGTTCGGTTCTCATCACGGGCGCCGCCGGCTATCTCGGCGGGCTCCTCGCTGCCGATCTCGCTGCGGATCCCGGGGATCTCGAAACCATCATCGGCACCGACATCAGAGAACCGGCCGAAACCATCGACGGTGTGACCTTCGTCAGAGCCGACGTGCGGGATCCTGCCCTTGTCGACATCCTGCGCGAACACGATGTGGGGGTCGTCGTCCATCTCGCAGCGATCGTCTCACCGGGGAAGAAGCCGGATCGGGATCTCGAGTACTCGATCGATGTCGGAGGCACCCGCAACGTCCTCGAAGCGAGCCTGGCCGCCGGCGTGTCGAAAGTGATCGTGTCCTCTTCCGGAGCGGCCTACGGGTACCACCCGGACAACCCCGATTGGATCGACGAGGGGGACGACCTGTGCGGCAATCCAGAGTTCGCCTACTCTGACCACAAGCGGCTCGTCGAGGAGATGCTCGCCGAGTGGCGGGACGAGCATCCCCAACTGAAGCAGCTGATCTTCCGTCCGGGAACGATCCTCGGAACCGGGACGCGGAACCAGATCACCGACCTGTTTGACCGGCGGGTCGTGATGGGTATCCGGGGATCGGAGACCCCGTTCGTGTTCATCTGGGATCGCGATGTCGTGGCGTGCCTTCGCAGGGGCGTTGAGACCGACGCCACCGGCATCTACAACCTGGCCGGTGACGGGGCGATGCCGCTGCGTGCGATCGCCGCCGCCATGGGCAAACGCTACGTTGATCTGCCTGCCGGTCTCGTGCAGGGCGCCCTCGGTGTCATGAAACGCCTGGGCGCCACCCAGTACGGTCCCGAGCAGGTGAATTTCCTCCGCTACCGCCCCGTTCTGTCGAACCGCCGGCTCAAAGAGGAGTTCGGCTACACGCCGGAGAAGACCAGCGTTGAAGTGTTCGCTCTCTTCCTCGAGGGGCGTCGTGCCGAAACGTGACCTGACGGGCGCCGTTGTCGTGGTGACGGGCGCCGCCGGCGGACTCGGAGCCGCCGTTGCCCGTCGTTTCGCGCGCAGTGGAGCCCGGCTTGCGCTTGTCGACATCGATCCTTCACGACTCGCAGATGTTGCCGACGCACTCCCCGGGTCCGAGGCTCTCGTCTGCGACCTCACCGACCCGGACGAGTGTGAATCGGCGATTGCGGCCGTCGTCGAACGGTTCGGCGGCGTTGATGTGCTGATCAACAACGCCGGTATGACCCACCGCTCCGCCTTCGCCGACACGGACCCGGCCGTCATCCGGAAGGTCATGGAAGTCAACTATCTCGGATCGGTGAACATCACGAAGGCGGCGATGCCGTCGCTGCTCGAGCGAAGGGGCGCGATCGCCGTCGTGACATCGGTGGCCGGATTCGCCCCCGTCCTCGGTCGAACCGGGTATGCAGGGTCGAAACATGCGCTCCACGGGTTCTTCGACACGCTGCGTGCGGAGCTGCGGCCGGACGGTGTCGATGTGACCATCGTGTCCCCTACGTTCGTCGATACCGACATGCAGCAGCGGGCACTCGGAGGCGACGGGGACGTGACCGACCATCCGCAATCCCGGGTCGGCAAGCAGGTGACTGCCGACGACGTGGCAGATCGGATGTACCGGGCGGTCGAACGGCGGAAACGGTGGGTCGTCATCGGCTTCATCGGCCATCTGACGCGGGTGATGACCGCAGCCGTTCCGTCGATCTACGAGCGGATGATGGCTCGCTCTCTCCGATCTGAACTCGACCGGTAGCACCACCGTCCGCCCGTTCGCGCAAGCGGTCGCTGAGACACCGGAACGGCCGTGGCAGACTGGTCGCCGTGACCCATATCCACGAATGGCCGGGCGAGTACACGTACTGCCCGCACTGCGCTACCGAACTCGAGACGGCCGACATCCACGGCGGTCTTCGCAAACGGTGCCCCGCGTGTGGCTTCATCCACTGGCGGAACCCGGGCGTCGGTGCCGCGGTCGTCGTCTTCGACGAGAACGGACGCATCTTGATGGTGCGGCGCGGCCCCCACGCCACCCGCTCGGGGCTCTGGTCGATCCCCGCCGGGTTCGTCGACTACGGCGAGGAGATCCGCATCGCCGCAGCCCGGGAGTTGCTCGAAGAGACGGGACTCGTTGCCGACGTGGGCGACGTCGTATTCACCGCGTCGAACTTCCACGATCCGGCGAAGCTGACGGTCGGGATCTGGTTCGCGGGCACGGTCACGGGAGGGACGCTCGCAGCGGGCGACGACGCCGACGACGTTGGATGGTTCGACCTCGACGATCTTCCCCCACTCGCATTCGACACCGATGCGGCCCTCTTCGAGAAGATGCGCCGGGCCGACGGCGGATCGACGTGACGATCAGGTGTTGTTGAAGCTCTCGACCAACTCGGTCAGCTCCAGCCAGGAGGTTTCAGCCTCGTCGAGCTCCGCGATGGTCTCTCCGAGCCGGCGAGCCAGGTCGGTTGCGACGACGTAGTCGTCACCCGCAGCGTCGAGTTGAGCGGCAAGGTCGGCTCGCTGTCGCTCGAGACGCGGGATCCGATTCGTCACCTCCTCGAGCTCCTTCCGCTGCTTCCACGTCGGCTTCGTCCGCTGTGCCACGCCGGTACGCCCCGTCATCTCCTTCGGTCGCCGGGTGGATGCGGCGGGCGACATCTGGCGGTCGGCCCAGTAGGCCGGCCAGCCGCCCGGATGGTGCCGCAGTGAGCCGTCGGGTTCGATGCTGTAGATGTCGTCGCAGACGCGGTCGAGGAAGTAGCGGTCGTGGCTGGCGATGACCAACGCACCCGGCCACGCATCGAGATACTCCTCGAGCACCTCGAGCGTGTCGAGATCGAGGTCGTTCGTCGGCTCGTCGAGAAAGAGAAGGTTCGGGGCTTCCATCAGCGTGAGCAGCAGCTCGAGGCGGCGGCGCTCACCGCCGGAGAGGTCGCCGAGCGTCGACTTCTGGGCTTCCGTGTCGAACTGGAACCGTTCGAGGAGTTTCGCCGCAGGCACGCGGATACCCGAGTCGAGCAGCGTGTTCTCTGCCCGATCCCGAACCGCCGCGATCACGCGGGTCTCGGGCGGAATCGGTTCCGGATCCTGCCCGTACCAGCCGGTGACGATGGTCGACCCGGTGGCAACCGTTCCCTCGTCCGGGGAGAGGCGACCGTCGAGGAGGCGGAGCAGCGTCGTCTTTCCGGAACCGTTCACCCCGACGACGCCGATCCGTGCGTTCTGCTGGAGCTTGAGCGTGATGCCGCGCAGGACCCAGGCGTCGCCGTACCGCTTTCCCGCATTGTGGAGGTTGACGACCTTCGAGCCGATCCTGCGGGAAGGGAGATCGATGGCGAGATCCGGATCGGCCGGCGGGCGTTTCGCCGCCATGAGCTCGTGAACGGCGTTGACCCTGGCACGCGACTTCGACGTTCGTGCCTTGGGGGAACGACGCAACCACACGAGTTCGGTGCGGAGACGTTGGCGGCGCCGGTGCTCCACCGTCGCCTCGTGTTCCTGCCTAGCGGTTCGAGCCTCGAGATACTGCTCGTACGTTCCCTGATGCGTGTGCAACGACCCGTGACTCACCTCGACGACCCGGTTCGCCACTCGGTCGAGCAGGTACCGGTCGTGGGTGACGAGCACGAGCACCGACGTGCGTGCGAGGAGATGGTCTTCGAGCCAGTCGATCGTGTCGACATCGAGGTGATTGGTCGGTTCATCGAGGATAAGGAGGTCGCATTCGGTCGCGAGGGTCACGGCGAGAGCGAGTCGCTTGCGCTGTCCGCCGGACAGCGTCGCCGTTGAGATCGACGGATCGGTGAGACCGAGCCGGTCGGCCATCGCGATCGTGTCACGGTCGTCGCCGATGACGTCGCCGATCGTGCTGCCTAGCGGGAACGACGGACTCTGAGCGAGCGTGGCAACACGGAGACCGGCGGCCCGGACGATCCGCCCCGAATCCGGCTCTTCGGTGCCGGCGATGATGCGCAGCAGCGTCGACTTGCCGGAGCCGTTGCGTCCGATGACGCCAATGCGCTGGCGGCGCGTGATTCCCAGCGAGACGTCGTCGAGAACCGGTGTCTCCGGATACGACTTCGAGATCGATTCGAGGCTGATCAGATGCATTGCTGCCTATCTCTTGCTCTCAAACACGGGGAGGTGCCGACGAAGGAGGTGGAGGGGATCAAGTCAGAAGTCGATGTTGTCCGGGTTGGGCCCGACGCGCTCGTCACGGTCCATCGAATTGATCTGGGCCATCTCGACCTCGCTCAGGTCGAACCCGTAGAGGTCGGCATTGCTCGCTATGCGCGACGGCGTTACGGACTTGGGGATGGCAACGATGCCCCGCTGCAGTATCCAGCGCAGCACGACCTGTGGCACCGTCGCTCCATGGGCGCGGGCGATGACTGCAAGTTCGGGGTCGTCGATGATCTCACCGTGCTTGAGCGGACTCCACGCCTCGATAACGATGTTGCGATCGCTGCAGTATCCAACCAGCTCCGGGCTCTGGAGATGCGGGCTGAATTCGATCTGGTTGACGGACGGCGAAACGTTCGCGGTCTCGAAGAGTTGGTCGAGGTGATGAACGAGATAGTTCGAGACGCCGATCGCTCTGGCCTTGCCTGCGGCCTGAATCTCCTCCATGGCCCGCCACGTATCGGCGGTGTGTTGCGGCTTCGGCCAGTGCACGAGGTAGAGGTCGACGTAGTCCATTCCGAGGCGCCCGAGACTGGCATCGATTGCCGCATGGGTCGACTCGTACCCCTGATCGCTGTTCCACACCTTTGTCGTGATGAAGATCTCGGAGCGGTCGATGCCGGACGCGGCGACGGCCCGACCGACGCCCGCTTCATTTCGATAGAGCATCGCCGTGTCGATGTGTCGGTAGCCGGCCGCGAGTGCAGCGGCGACTGCCTGTTCGACGTCCGGCCCGTCGGGAATCTTGAACGTTCCGAACCCGAGGAGCGGGACGTCGACGGTTCCGTGGAGTGGAACGGCGGTTGCGATCGAGAGCGTCATGCCTTCAGCCTCCCACACACATTGCTCTTCCGCCACTCGCGTCCGATGCTGATCTGACCAAGAACTCGTCGGTGTCGTGCCGCTGTATGCGAGGAGAGGCGTTCAGATGGAGGTGAGGCATGGACTGGGAGAGTGGCTACGATTCTGTCTTCAGGAAACCCGACCGAGAAGCCGAATGACGAGCGTCAATCTGGATGATTCCGGAGGTAGAGCGGCGCTGCCGCGCGGCAGGTGTCTCATGGAGTGTGCGGAGCGGATGGATCGTCTCCTCACATGGGGCCTCGAACCTGCTGAACGAGAGGACATCCTCCGGGAGCGCCTTGCCGACCGCTATGACCATCTTGCCGATGCTCCGTTGTCCGCCGTGTGGTTCCGTTCACTCCGGAGCGCCCTAGCGGACCTCTGGTACCGACTCGTGGGCGGGGACATGTCGGCAATCCCGGTGGCCGCGATGTTCGCCCTCATCGGTTTCGGAGCACTATCGGACACCTTCACCTCCGACATGCCGCTGCTGCTCAACGCAATGAATCTTTTCACGGCACTCGGTTTCATCACGATGGCCGTTGCCGGCTTCGTTCGTCCAAGGGCACTCGAGCGAGCATGGCTCCTTCCCGGCGTCGTGCTCGCCTCGATCGGATCGCTGGGCGGTGCCGTTGCGCTCCCCGTGCCGCCGGGCGCCGGGTTGTACGACTGGTTCACGAAGCTCGCGCTCGGCGGTGTCGCCGTCGGTCTTGCGGTGGTTGCCGTCTCTCTCGTTCCCCGGACACCGACTCGATCTCTCTTCGTCAAAGGAGGGACGATCCTCTGGAGTTCGGCTTTCGTCTTTGCTGTGGGGCAGTTCGGCTGGGCGATCTTCGCTGTGCCGGTCTACTCGACACGATCTTCGTCTCTGATGGTGGCGGCGGCTGCCGTCGTCGCGGCTGCCGTTCTGAGCCGCATTCGCCACCTGCCGATTTCTGCATAGAACGTTCAATATTATGGAAGGGGAGTGGACCATGGCGGGAGGGGAGCACCGATGAGACGCAAAGGGGACACAGCACTCGTCCCGAACGAGATCAAGCTGTTGCTTGCCGCGATGTCGATGACGACGTCCGACGAGTCCGAATTTCACGGGTATGCCCTGGCGAAGGAGATGGCTCGCCTCGAAGGGACGCCGAATCCGTTGGCGCAGTCGACGCTCTACCGGGCGCTTCGACGGCTCGAAGAGCGTGGCGCGCTCGAGAGCCGATGGGAGTCGATGGAAGAGGTCATCGCCGACGGTCGCGATGGGCCGGCACGTCGCTATTACACGATGACGGCCACCGGCGTCGCTCTGGCCACCAAGGCGGTTCGCGACGCAGAGCGGGCGAAGCTGAACAACCCCTGGCAGGGCTGGGTTCCCGGACTCGTCGGCGGTCCGTAGAAGCCTCCCACCGCTCAACTGTTCCGGAATGACAACGGGACGCGACCGGCGGAGCCGATCGCGTCCCGTCCCCCCGTCGGGGTGCCGGCGCTCTCCGGAACGCGGCGCCGACTCCCGTGACCTGGATGGTCGCACATAGGTGCGCATACGGCAAATTGAGGTGTTGCGATCCCGGATGCGCGTCCGATCGAGCCTTGTTGGAACCACCGTCGGGAGACGACCGGCGAGAACCTTGCTTCGAGACTCTCCCGGTTCGCGAGCGCAAGGAGCCTGTCCGCTCCGTCACTCTTTCGAGCGGCGGCGGAAGGTTGAGAGGCCGATGGCGACGAAGGCCGAGGAGGCGACGAGCAGGAGGGCGATCAGGGTGACCGCCCGCCAATCGGTCGGTTCGGATTCATCCAATACCAACTGATCGGCTTGCATCCAGGGAGGCCCTCCTCTCGGCGCCGGTGTAGCGACGGCCGGTGCGGTGGGTTCCCACGCCCGGATGTATCCGACGATCGCCTGGATCTCGGCTTCGGTCATGCGGTCTCCCCACGCCGGCATCGGCGTGCCGGCCACCCCGAGCGTGACGATCTGCTCGATCGCGACGTCTGGCGTGTCCAGGAGGAAGCTCTCTACGTTGAGGGCGGGGATGCGGCCGGTGCCCTGCCCGTCGACGCCGTGACAGGTCGCACAGTTCGCCTGGTAGAGGGACTCGCCGAGAGCGATCGACTCCTCCGTCGTCGGGATCGGCACGTCGGGTGCGGGAACGGCCCCATCCGGGACCTCGTCCCAGCGGGAGATGAGTGTCACGAGGTCGTCGATCGTCGCCTCGTCGAGCGTCCCGTCCCATCCGGCCATCAGCGTGCCCGACACGCCGAGGTCGATCGTGCGGGCGATCTCGTCGGGGGTCTGGGCGCGAACGACCGGGTCGTTGAGCGCCGGCGCGAGCGTCGTTCCCAATCCGTCGGCACCGTGGCAGGCGACGCACTCGGCGGCGTACGTCGTCACGGCCCGTTGGAGAGACTCGCCATCGGGGAGGAGACCGATCTCGCTGAAGATCTCCGGGTCCGGCTCCGCGGTGAACGGGACCAGCGGTGCATAGCCGAGGTTGACGACCCGATCGGCGACGGTCGACCAGTCGCCGTTCTGGACCAGCGCCACCAACTCGGAGACCTGGTAGTCGCTGAGCACACCCCCCTCGGCGAGCGACCATGCCGGCATGGCCGTGTCGAAGCGACCCCGTGCGATCGTCTTGAACAGCGTGTCGGAATCGGTCGTGCTCAGGGCCTCGCTGTCGAGCGGAGGGGTCGAGCCGATGCCCTCCCCCTCGATGCCGTGACACACGGAGCACTGCTCGGCGTAGATCGCCGTGGCATCATCGATCTGCGTCGCGAGAATCTCGTCTTCTGCGGTGGCGATCCGGGCGGGTTCCCCGACGATCGCCATGCCGAGACCGATCAGGATCGCTACGGCGGCGACGAAGCCGATGATGAGCTCGATGCGGCGCGTCCTGTTCATGCGTACACCACCTGAGAGCCGTCGAAGTCGTCCCGGGCGATCGCCGAACTCGTATCGATCAGCACCATGCCGGCGTCGATCGTGACGGCGAACCGGTCCAGGGGGCGCGGCGCAGGCGGGTTGAGGACGGAACCGGCGTCGTCGAATTGCGAATTGTGGCAGGGGCAGACGAATTGCTCGGTTGCCTGATCCCACGGCACGGTGCAGCCAAGGTGGGTGCAGCGCTGGTGGAGGGCGAGGAATCCGCCGTCGTCGAAACGGGTCAGGTAGAACCGGCCGTTCGTGACGTGGGTCACCGACCCGGGCGGGAAGTCGTCGACGGCACCGGCGGTGATGACGCTCCCGAAGTCACCTTCGGCCGTCCGTGGATGGAGATAGGCGAGGCCGATGCCACCCAACTCCGCGACGGTGAGGGCGCCAACCGCGATGCCGGCGATCTTGAGAAAGGACCGGCGATCGACGGCCGGTTCGTCGGAGTGCGTGATGTCGATGGGTTGCTCGTTCATGGCACACTCAGTGGCCGCTGGCTATCGACCAGGGCCACATCAGCTCCATGCCCGGGCCGCGGAAGAAGATGCCGACGATGGTGAGGACGACGAGGGAGACGGCGAGGAAGGTGAACAGGAACAGCACACGTTCCTCGAGCGTGCCGTCGAGGCCCTTGTCGACCCAGAGGTCGAGAAGGGCGAGGACCATGACGGCGATCGCGAGCGGGATGAACCCGTTCGAGATGATCGTCGGCCAATTCCCGAGCCACGCCGCCCAGTCGAGGAACAGGTCGTCGGCGACGATCCACGCCGAGCTGAGCGCCAGTGAACACCCGGCGGCCAACATCGCAAGGGAGCGGCCCCGACCGGATCGGAACCAGATGCCCTCATGGTCCGTGAGGTGGTCGAGGAACGGCAGCGAGATGATGCCGGCCAGTGCGAGCGACGGGATCACGATCGCAGCGACGAACGGGTGGAAGTGGAGGAGGAGCTCCTGGAGGCCCATGAAGTACCAGGGGGCCTTCGCCGGGTTGGGGCTGAGGTTCGGATCCGCGATGCCCTCGAGGGGTGCCGAGACGAAGACGGAGAAGGTCAGGATGATGGCGATCCACGACAGAGCCCACACGGTCTCGCGACGGATCAGATACGGGATCGTCGTAACCCGCCGTGGTTTCTCGACCGGTGCTTCCCCGGCGGCGCGCGGGAGCGTCAGGCCACCATCCTTGCGGACCCTCCAGAAGTGGAGCGCCATGAGGACGAATAACGACAGCGGAACGAACGAGATGTGCAGGGCATAGAAGTTGAGCAGCGTCGCACCGGAGACCTCCGGCCCGCCGAGCAGCAGCGACCCGAGCCATCCGCCGATGAACGGCACGTACGAGATGAGGCTTGTCCCCACGGTGATCGCCCAGAAGGCGAGCTGGTCCCACGGGAGCAGGTAGCCGGTGAAGTTCGCTCCAAGGATCAAGAGGAGCATCACGATCCCGAAGATCCAGTTGACCTCGCGTGGAGGCCGGTAGGCGCCGGTGAAGAACACCCTCAGGAGATGGAGGACCGCAACGACGATCAACAGGTTCGCGGACCAGTGATGGACGTTTCGCAGCAGGTCCCCGAACCAGACATTCGAGCGAAGGGCGAGGATGCTGAGGTAGGCGTCGGGAGCCGTCGGCGTGTAGTTGGTGAGGAGGAGCACACCGGTCGTGACGAGCATGGTCACGAGCAGCGCAGCGAGACCGCCGAGACCCCACGTGTACGTCCACTTGAGCGTGCGCTGCGGAATCCTCGCCGGGTGGAGATGCAGGATCATCGTGTCGAGCACGAGGCGCGACCGGGCCCGATCGTCGGTCGGCACGGGCGGCGGTTTCAGGCGTTTGCGTGCACGATCGAGACCCGTCTCTGCGGCTGTACGGTTGGTCGTGTCCGGCGAAATCGTGGCCCGGCGACGCACACCGCGCTCCTTCGTATCGAGTCTTGATCTCAACGAATGGTGCCGAGCGATTGTGTTCGAACGACGACGGTCGTGTGTTGATTCTGTGAACGCCGACGTCTGTCGGATCACGAGCTGCGTCCGATGAGGTGGCGGGTTCGGACCGTCCTATGTCCGTTCCGCGGCCGGCTGTTGCTCGACGACGGCGAGCAGATCGTCCGGGCGAAGTGGCTTGGAAAGGAAGTCGTCCATGCCGGACTTCTCGCCGCGATCGCGATAGGTCTCGTCGACGAACGCCGACACACCGATGATCAGCGGACGGTCGCCTGATCCGTTGCTCATGGCTCGGATCATCCGGGTTGTTTCGAAACCATCCATACCGGGCATGAGGATGTCCATGAGGATGACGTCGAAGTGATCCCTCTCCATCGCGGCGATCGCATCACTTCCGTCGGAGGCCGTCTTCGTGGAGTGACCGCGATGGTCGAGCATGCGTGTCAGGAGGAACCGGCTTGTCGGGCTGTCGTCGACGACGAGAATCTTGAGACTTCTGCGCCCTTCTCGGAGCCAGTGTCGTGTTACCAGCGTCCTGTCGTCTCCGGATTCGACGAGAGCCATCGAAGCGCGAACCGTGTCGGCGAGATCTCCCGGCATCATCGGTCTCGAGAGATAGCCCCGGATTCCACGATCGTGGCAGCGGGCTGCGTCTCCTCGCTGACCGGAGGCAGTGATGACAACGACAGGGATCGAGGCCTGTGTGAGTTCGAGGAATCGATCGCACATCGCGAAAGAGTCAACGGCCGACTCGATCACCGCGATCGCGGGAGCGGCGGCCTCATCATTCGAATCCCGGCAGGAATCTGCCCATTCATCGGGGCTGGAAGCGACGTAGTACCGCAGCTTTGCCTCGCCGAGGAGGGCCATGCTCTCGCGACGGGCCTCGACCGTATCGGCGATGATGAGAGCCGGTGCCTCGATCGGGGCGCGGCTCCGGAGGACGGGCCATCCGTGGGCGTCGTCGGGGATCGTGAATCGGACGGTGAAGTGAATGCCCCTGACCCCGCCGTCGCCCGAGGCGACGGTCACGATGCCTCCCATTCGGGACACGAGTTCCAATGCGACCGGGATATTGAGTGAATCGGTCCCGTCTCCGGTAGATGGCTTGCCGCGAGTGGGGGCAAGAGCCTCGGGAGCCGTCGATGTTTCGTTGGAGGTTGGTTCTTCCGTTCCTGCAGACACGGAGAACCGCACGGTGACGACGTCGGTGCCCCATCCGAGGACGGTCGCCCCGACGTGGATCCGATCGGCGATCTGCTGTGCCGTGACGTTGTCGAGGAACCGGACGAGGACGAGACGGAGGCGGCTGGGATCGCCGACGACGGATGTGGGAACATCGTCGGCCACGCTGCTCACCACTTCGATACCATGCTCCGCTGCGGACGGTGCAACGATCCGAACCACACTCGAGACGAGATCGCGCAGATCGAACGGTGTGGCATCCACCTGGAGATGGCCGGACTCGAGCATCGAGAGATCGACGAGATCGTTGGTCAGCGTGAGAAGCCTCGCGGCTTCGTCTTCGATGGTCGCAAGGGACTTGACGATGTCCGGTGGCAGTTCCGAGTCCATCGACTTGCGGGCAGTCTGGAGAATGGTCGATGCCGGACCCGACAGACGTCCGGAGATGTGAGACAGGATCTGGGTTCGGGTCGGCGCACCGCCGTCAACGGCGATGCCCGCTTCCGAGAGGCGGCGGAGCGTCGCTTGACGATCGATTGCGTGATGGATGTAGTGATCGAGCATCGGCGTCGAGAGTTCGTCCTCGACGATGTAGGACGTGGCGCCTGCGGCAACGGCCGCTGCTCCGGTTCCGTGATCGCCCGATCCGACGACGAAGATGATGGGGATGTGAAGGCCTTCCGCATGGATCCTGGCGAGCAGATCGAATCCCGTTCGGGTCCCGACATGGTGATCGACAATGCAGACGTCGGGGCCGTCTCCAATGAGAACGCCGAATCCGTCGGCGACCGTGAACGCCCGTTCGACGGTGCACATGCCGGAGTCGAGATCGTCGGCGAGGTGCTGGAGGACCGCCGGCATCTCGGCGCCGTCGTCGACGATGAGGATCCGCAAAGGGCCGCCGTTGCTCGGAAGTTCTTGTGTCGAAGGTTCTGAAGTCGAGCGATCTTCCGGATCTGGATCAACCTCAGCGTCATCAATTGGCACGGTTCTCCACTCGTTTCGTCGTACTCCGTCCTGGGTGTATCGGCAGACGCGCCGGGAATCTTCAGGTCCGTGTGGAAGTTGCGTGGATCGTTCGCGGATTCGAACCGGGGAGATGTGAGACGCTCCTCGCGACAACGTGGCGGGCCCATCGGGGCCCGCCACGTGATCAAGGTCCTCGTTCCACCGGAACCCGTGCAGGTGCCGGCGGAGGTCGGGGAGCTACAGAGCCATGAGTGCGACGCTCGCCTGCGTCATCCATGCCCTGGCGATATGAGCCGCGTCGTGGCGTTCCTCAACGCTGCCGGATCCACCGGCGACCTCGAGGAGTGCCGAAGCGTTGTCGAGATAGTCGTTCACGGCGCTCACGTCCTCTCCGGCGGCCTCAGCCCACTCGACGATCTTCGTGAGATGATCGAGTCGGAGCGAGAACCGATCGACGTCGCGAGCGATGTGTTCGTCGTAGTCGGGAGTCTCTCCCTGACGTTCCGCTCTTCGCTCGATGCGGTCCAACTGGCGCCGTGAGACGATCGTGCCAACGATCTCGGCCGGCTCATCGAGGTCGGCGATCGCGTCGAGCGTTGCGTCGAGATTCGCGAGGATCTCCGCCTTCTGCTCGTCGGTGAGGCGATCGTTCTCCGCGATCTTCGCCTCGATCTCCGCGGCCCGTTCGATGGCGCGGTCCCGGACTTCGTCTGCGGTCTGGCCGATCCACTCGGGTGGGAAGGACCGTTCGGGTCGGGCGTGTTCGGCCCGGACCGTCCTTGGTGCCCGGTCGGCGCCGGCGGTGTCGGTGCCGGCGGCGAGTGCCGGGATCACTCCGATCGCCATGGTCGCGGCGACCAACGCCGCGAGAATCGTGATCCGTCTGTTCATCTTCGACTCCTTCAGTCGGGGATCTGTACGACACAACGGTGACAGGTCGATGTGTGGCATCTGCAAGAGAGATGTCATCTTTCTGTGAAGACGATCGCGTGTCCGGCGGGCTCAGTCTCCGGACCTGCCGTGTGCCGGGTACGCTCGGGTGTACGTGAATCACAGGACTTCGACGCTCGGCGTCTTCGTGTTGGTCGGAGGATTCCTGCTCGCCGCATGTACGGGTGGGGCTACGCCTGCGCCGTCGACTGCGCCCGACGGGCCGGCGTTCCCGGATGGATTCGATGTGGAGGGACACCGTGGCGCCCGGGGTCTGAAGCCCGAGAACACGCTTCCGGCGTTTGAAGTTGGCATGGACGTCGGTGTCTCCACCCTCGAACTCGATCTGCACTTCTCTGCCGACGGCGAGGTCGTTGTCTGGCACGACCCGGTGATCGATCCGGAGAAGTGTGGACTCAAGTCGGGCGCGCCGTCCGATGTCCCGAACCCCGACGATCCGGATGTCCCGGACACGGCGTTGGCGATCCGGTCGCTCACGGTCGCACAGTTGCGGTGGTTCCAATGCAACCGCAACCCGGACCCCGACCGCTTCCCGGAACAGGATCCGTCACCGACGCCACTGGCGGGCGACGAATACGGCATCGTCACGCTGGGCGACGTGATCGACTTTGTCGATCGGTATGCCGAATCCGACGTGAAGTCATCCGTTCAACGAGATGGCGCTGCGGTGGTGGGGTTCAACGTCGAGACGAAACGGGAGTTCGGCGATCCGGGCGCCATCGGAGATGGGTTCGACGGGGAGAACGTCGGCCCGTTCGAACAACGACTCCTTGCCGTCATCGCCGAACACGGGATCTCGGGACGGGTCATGATTCAGAGTTTCGACACGCGGTCCCTCGAGGCAATCCACCGTGCAGATCCGGGTATCCGACTGTCCGCGCTCAGCGTCGGAGGAGACGCGGATCCCGGCGGCTACGCCAAGCTCGGTGCATCGGTATGGTCGCCGCAAGCGTCGACGATCAGTGCCCGACGGATGACTGAAGCGAAGGAGGCGGGCCTCGCCGTCATCCCATGGACCGTCAACGACCCGTCGGTCGTCGATGTGCTGATCGAAGCCGGTGTCGACGGAGTGATCACCGACCGCCCTGACCTGTTCACCGACCGATAACCACCAGCGGATCTCCGGATCGAAGCCTATCGACCACTTTATGCGCGCTTAGCGCACCGTTAACCCCTCATATTGTTCAATACGGCCACTGTCAGTGTTCACGTTGAGGATTTCGGAGGAGAGCCCATGGCCACCAGATCATCGAAAAGCAATCAAGCCGGGAAGAGCACGTTCACGCTCTCGCTGATCCTCGGACTTCTCCTGATCCCCCTGAGCGCCGTTGCGGCCGCTGCCTTGATATCGAGCGACGACGGTTCGACGAGTACGACGATTCAAGCGGAACCGATCGTCGAGGAAGCGTCGGAGACCACAGTCACGACCGCGGAGACCGTGGAGGCGGAGACCGTCTTCGTCACGGAGGCGCCGTCGGCAACATCGGCCGATCTCGAGGCGGCCTGCGGCCCGGACGCCCTCGAACTGGTCGAGCGGGAAGCCGACGGGACGATCACCGAACTCGAGCAGGCCGCTCTGGACGCTCTTCGTCAGATCTGCCTCGATGAGGGCTTCGAAGTCCCCGGTCCACCGGCTCCGGCCCCGGTTGTTCGAACCGTGACCGTTGTGAACCCGGCACCTCCCGCCACCACCGCATCTTCCAGCGAATCCGAAACAGCGTCGGGCAGTGTCGGAGATGAGCAGTACGAAGACGATGACGACGAGAGCGACGACGAAAGTGACGATCACGAGGACGAGGACCACGACGACGAGGATGGCGAAGATCATCCCGGGGACGACGACTGATGAAGTCGTCCCTCACGTCGACCGCTGCGGGAGCGGCGGTGGCGGTCATTGGGCTGCTGCCGTTGCTCTGGGTCATGAGGCTGAGTCAAACCGAACCGCCTCCCGTCGCGACTCCGATCGTCACGACGGCGCCCACGGTACCGACGACCACGACCATCGCTCCGGAGCCGATCGTCGTCACGATCGAGCCGACCACTCCGGAACTCGCCGGTATCGGTGACGCCGCAACGCGTGTGCTCTATGCCAACGGATACGCCCGGTTCACCGCACCAGATGACCTTGATGATGAACTTCCGCCGTCTGTGGTCCAGCTACTCATCGAACGTGGCGTAACACTCACCGTCGCCGTCGATGCCGACGAAGGAACGACACCATGATTCTCAAGCGACTTTTCCCCGCCCGGTGGGCGAAGATCGTGGCGTGGACGGCTGCCGCACTCGCATGGGGCACAACGGCCGTTGCGGTCGCAGCGAACGCCGGGGCCGTCACACCGGTGGACCAGCCGGAGCCGGTTGCCGCTCCCGAGCCGCCGACGACCACCACCAGCACGACAACCACGACCGCACCGATGCCGGACATGCCCGAACGGGGACTCGTCGTCGTGCGATACACCCCGGTTCCCCCACCCCCGCCGCAGGTCGTCACGCGCACCGTCGTTGTGGCTGGTTCGTCGGGCGGCGGCGGGAGCGTCGCATCAGCACCGGCTCCGGCGCCGGTCGTGACGGCTCCGGTGAAGAGCTCGGGATCGTGAAACGATCCGTCTTCCCCGCGATGGGCACCTCCGTCGATGTGACCGCTCCGGACGACTCCCGTGTCACAGCGACACAACAGCTGTTTGCCGAAGTCGAAGCAAGGTGCAGCCGGTTCCTCAGTACCAGCGAACTCACGAGGGCCAATCAGGATCCACGTCCCCGCGTCCCGATCTCGGCCGAACTCGCCGACGTGCTTACGGTGGCCTCCGAGGCGCGCTCCATGACGGATGGCCTGGTCGACGCCGGTATCGGGCGTGCGGTCGAGTCGTGGGGCTACGACCGGACCTTCGATGACGTTGTCGATCGGCCTGATGATGACCTACCGTCGAGCGGAGAGGTCCACGATTGGAGGATCGAAGGGTCCACGCTGGTTCGTTCCCCCGGGACCATGATTGATCTCGGCGGCATCGCCAAGGGGTGGACGTGTGACCTGGCGGTCGAACGCGGCCTTGCCACCATCGTGTCTGCAGGCGGCGACGTGCGATCTGCCGATCCGACGGCGAAGGTCGAAGTCGTCGATCCGTGGGGCGGGGTCGTGATCACAGTCGCACTCGGTATCGGTGCGCTTGCGACGAGTTCGGTATCCCGGCGTCGGTGGCGAGTTGCCGATCGCGAAGCCAATCACCTCGTCGACCCCAGAACGATGGAGCCCACCAGGAGCCCGGTTCTGACGGCCAGTGCCGTTACTCGCACGGCGGCAGAGGCCGAAGCCGCCGCCAAAGCGATCCTGCTCCACGGCGCCGGGGGTCTCCGCTGGGCGGATCGGCAACCGTGGATCACGAGTGCGCTCGTCGTATGGAACGACGGGCGAGTCTATGCGACGACCGGACTCGAGGTGGCTGCATGAATATCCCGTGGATCGTCATCCGCGGCGCAGGGATCGTCGCATTCATCCTGCTGGCCGCATCGAGCATCTGGGGATTGCTCATCTCGACGAAAGTGCTCGGACGGACGGTCAAGGCGAAGCCGGTGACCTGGTTCCATGAGTCGCTCGGCCTTGCCGCCCTCATCGCCACCGGCGTCCATCTCGTTGCGCTCACGATGGACGACTACATCGAATTCGGATGGGCCGATGTGCTCGTTCCGGGCGTCGCCTCGTGGAACTCGATGGCCGTGTCTCTCGGGATCACCGCCTTCTACGGGCTGGCAATCGTCGCTCTCAGCTTCTACGTGAAGGGCATCATCGGGCAGCGGGCATGGCGGATGATTCACTTCCTCGCTTTCGGAACCTTTCTCGGCGCCCTCATCCACGGTGTCATGGCCGGGACCGACACCGGCTCGCCTGCTGTGACTGCGATGTACGCGGGTTCGGCACTTCTCGTCGGCGCCCTCGTCACGCTGCGGGTCGTTCAGCAACGCACCACGTCGCCGGGCGGTCCGTCGCGACCGGATCCGCGCATCGACCGGCGAGCAATGGCGACTTCTCAGGCCGATTGACCCCCACGGTAGGTGCTACCCGGCATCGTCGGGTTGGATGCCGGCCGTCGACACCGGCGGTGTCGGCATCTCCTTGCGGGGTCGCGTTGTGATGTAGACGCCGAGGAGGACGACACCCAATCCGGCGGCCGCCGACGGTTCGAGTGCTTCTCCGAGGACGAGCGCCCCGAGCAGGACCGCGACGCCGGGAATGAGGTATGCAACCAACGACACGGTGACGGCCTTCGTTGTGGCCAGCATCCGGAAGTACAGCCAGATGGGGAGGGCGCTGGCCCAGATCGCCAGGGCCAGGAGCGCCGCGAGCGCCACCGGCTCGGGCCGGATGTCCCAGGGCTGCTCGAGCGCGATAGCGACGAGCGCGGCAACGCCACCGGAAACGAGTTGCTGTCGCATCGCCAGGCGGGTCGCGTCCTGACGCCCAATCGTCCTGGCATACACGGTCCCGGATGCGTAGCTGATGGCGACGACCACCATGGCGAGTTGCCCGCCGAGGTCCTGGCCTCCGAACGATGCCGGTGTGATGCCGATGATGAGACCCACACCACCCAGTCCGATCACAACACCGGCCACCTGGATGCCCCGGAGCCGTTCGCTGGTCAGGAAGAAGTGGGCGAAGACGACGACGAAGATCGGTGCCGCCGCGCTCAACATGCCGGCGACGGAACTGTCGAGGCGAAGCAGCGCCCACGCGGTGAGGACGTTCGGGAGCCATCCGCTGACCGTTCCGAGGATGATGGCGGGGATCCAGCTCGCCTTCTCGTGCCCGGCCCGGTTGCGGGCGAATCGGACGACGAGCCAGAGCAGCGCGGCTGCAACGAGTCCCCGGAATGCAGCCATCGCGAACGCCGGGACCGTCGGTACAGCGACCTTCATCATCAGGAAGGCGCTGCCCCACATGAGGGAGAGCAGGCCGAGCTGAACCCATACGCGAGACTGCTCGGCCGGGTGGTGGTGTCTGGGTGCTGTCGAGTGGGTCATCGGATCGAGCCTGATCGCGGTTCACCGACGATACCGACGTCCACGCGGTCGGAATCCGGCGCACGACGATTTGTGGGCCCCGCGACCCGACTTGAATCGGGGTGTGACCACTTCGTTGACCGGCGTGCGCCGAACGGCATTCAGCTCGATGCTGTTTATCGCCATGGGGGCGGCAACGTTCACCGCGTCATCGCTCGGGATCCTTGCCACGTTCATCATCGACGATCTCTCGATCAGTCGGGCCGAGCTCGGGGCGGTTCTTGCAGTCGTCAACATCGCGGCCGCCGTTCTGTCGCCCGTCGCCGGGCGCATCACCGACCGGATCGGGGGCAAGCGGGCGATCGTGACGCTGTTCATCCTCTCCGGAGCGACGTTCCTTCTGCTCGGCACCGCTGTTGCCTATGCGATGCTCTTCGTCGGCGCCCTCGCCGGTGCGTTCTCCCAGGCCACGGCCAACCCGGCAACGAACAAGCTGATCGCCGAAGACCTCCCGGCGGGCGAACGGGGGGTCATCACGGGGGTCAAGCAGTCCGGAGTCCAGGCCGGGATCTTCCTCGGCGGTCTCGCCGTGCCGTCGCTCGCGATCGCGTTCGGCTGGCGCGGCGCCTACCTGGTCGTCGCCGCCGTTCCTCTGGTCTTCGCCGCCTTGGCGGTCTGGCTGATCCCCACGGCATCGCCGGCATCGGAGAGGCATCGGACCAACCGTTCAGGCCGTCTCCCGGCGGCGATCTGGTGGCTCGCCGGATACGGATTCCTCCTCGGATTCTCCGGCGCCGTGACCTACCTGGTTCCCCTCTTTGCAGAGGAGTCACTCGGACTCAGCCCCGTCGTAGGAGGAATCGCCGCGGCCGTCATCGCATTCACCGCCGTCCCGGGCAGGATCCTGTGGAGCCGATACGCCGAACGGTCGGGTGCGTTCCGCGGCTCGCTTGGCGTCATGGCGGCGCTGTCGGTCGCTGCTGCCGTCCTCTTCTACGCTTCGGGTGCATCCGCCGCTTGGCTCCTGTGGCCCGCCGCGATCCTCATCGCGTCGGGTTCGAGTTCGTGGAACTCCGTCGGGATGCTCGCCGTCATGGTCGAGGCGGGGGTCGGTTCGACCGGTCGGGCATCCGGGGTCGTCCTGTTCGGATTCCTCACCGGGCTGGGGATCGCACCGCCGATCTTCGGGGCGATCGTCGATCGAACCGGTTCGTACGATCTCATGTGGATGCTGTCGGCGCTCGCCGCAGCGGCGGCCGGTGCCGTGATCATCGTCTGGCACCGGGCCGCGTCGACCGGCGGCTCCGCTACCGTCTGAGAAACGACGTCATGGAGGTGTGACGTGGGACACAACATCCTCATCAGCGGCGCCTCGGGGTTGCTGGGTGCGGCAGCGCACCGGCACTTCCTGTCCGGTGGTCACCGCGTCACGACTCTCGTCAGGAGGGAACCGAACGGACCTCACGAGATCCGATGGGACCCGGCCCGGTCGATCCTGGATCCGGACTCCGTCGGCGGTTTCGACGCCGTCATCAACTTCTCCGGAGCCGGGATCGGCGATGCTCGATGGACCGCACGACGCAAGAAGGTGCTCCGCGACTCCCGGATCGACAGCACGACCCTGCTGTGCCGGTCTGTCGTCGAATCGGGCGCCCCACCCCGGGTGCTCCTGTCGGCATCTGCGATCGGTTGGTACGGAGACCGGGGGGACGAACTGCTCGACGAGGACTCGTCGCACGGGGATGGCTTCCTCGCCGACCTGTGCCGCGATTGGGAAGCGGCCACCGGTGCAGCCGAGGATGCCGGCATCCGGGTCGTGCATCTGCGGACCGGTCTTGTGCTCTCGGGTTCGGGCGGCGTGCTCGGCCCGCTCCTCCCCATCTTCCGACTCGGCGCGGGCGGGAAGATCGGCGACGGGGGCCAGTGGATGAGTTGGATCACGATCGACGACTACGTCGGAGTGCTCGATG
>JANTHO010000020.1 GCA_024762335.1 Acidimicrobiia bacterium
TCGTTCTATCCGTCGCCGGGATCCGTGGATTCAGGCTGATGGGGAGGAAAAGAGGGTCCCGACGACGCAGGGGGGGAGCTCTAGGTGCGGGCGGTCTTGACGCGGTTCAGGATGTACGCGTCGAGGTTGCGCAGAACCGGGGTGAGGGCCGGGCTGCTGATCCGGTCGGTGGCGGCTTCGGCGAGGCGCATGTGCGCCATCGACTCGTCGATGACCCGGTCGACGAATCCGCCGGCCACCGTGAGATCGATCACGCGGTCGATCATCGTTCGATCGGTCGGGGCGCCTCCGGAGAGGGCATCCCTGATCTCCGATCCTCCGGGACCGTCCGCTGCGTACAGCACCGGGAGTGTGTAGACGCCCTCACCGATATCGGAACCGGAGGGTTTGCCGAGGAACGCCTCATCGGCGACGAGATCGAGCACGTCGTCGGTCATCTGGAAGACGAGACCCATTTCCCATGCCCAATCGCTGATGGCCTCGACATCGTTGTGTGAGGCGTGCGCTGTGATCGCCCCGAGGCGCGCCGATGTGCGGATGAGGCTCGCCGTCTTGCCCCCGATCACCTTGTAGTAGCCGTCCGGACCGTGTTCGAGACCGCCTGCGAATCGGAGTTCTGCGACCTGTCCCTCGCACAGCCGTGCGTATGTTTGAGCAACGAGCGTCACGGCCTCCTCGCCGAGCGGGGCGGCGATTTCGGAGGCGCGGGCCAGGAGGAAGTCGCCTGCGAGGATGGCGACCGTGTTCGTCCAGTTCTCGTTCACCGATACCTGTCCCCGACGGGAGTCCGCCTCGTCGATGACGTCGTCGTGATAGAGCGACCCGACATGGACCAGTTCCACCGAGACGCCTGCCTCGATCGGTCCGTCACCGTCTCCAGAGCCGAGCTCTGCTGCTACCTGAGCGAGCAGCGGCCGGTACCGCTTCCCTCCCGCGCGCAGGAGATGCTGGGCGATGTCGGTTAGGAAGGCGTCGTCCGACATCGTGACTTCGAGCAGTCGTCGCTCGACCCCGTTCATCCGGTCCCACACTCTTGGAATCGGGACGAGATCGTTGAGAATCGGCTGGTCCACAGGTCTCCTGGGCGTCTCGGGAATGGGAATGGTAGCCCCGGCGTTTTCCGAAACATGATCCGGAACCTCCGGTTCAACAACCCGGGTCTATCGGGCGCCCACTCCTATACTTGGTGAGGCGTTCGGGGGATCCCGGCGCCATCGTTCCATGAAGAGGTAACAGCTTGTTCGAACGGTTTACCGACAGGGCCCGCAGGGTCGTGGTTCTTGCCCAGGAAGAAGCGCGACTCCTCAATCACAACTACATCGGGACAGAGCACATCCTCCTCGGCCTCATTCACGAAGGCGAGGGTGTCGCTGCTCGTGCTCTTGAGAGCATGGACATCAGCCTCGAATCGGTCCGCAGCCAGGTGGTCGAGATCATCGGCCAGGGATCTCAGGCCCCGAGCGGCCACATCCCGTTCACTCCGCGGGCGAAGAAGGTCCTCGAACTGTCGCTGCGTGAAGCCCTCCAGCTCGGCCACAACTACATCGGGACCGAGCACATCCTGCTCGGCCTCATCCGGGAAGGGGAGGGTGTTGCCGCTCAGGTCCTCCAGCAGCTCGGCGCCGAACTGCACAAGGTTCGCCAGACGGTCATTCAGCTCCTCTCCGGTGTCCAGAGTGAGGAACCGACCGCAGCCGGGCACCCCGGGGGTAGCGGGAAGAGCGAATCCGGCGCTTCGAGCAGCGGGTCGACCGTGCTCGACCAGTTCGGCAGAAACCTCACGCAACTCGCACGCGAACGCAAGCTCGATCCGGTGATCGGTCGTTCCACGGAGATCCAACGGGTCATGCAGGTTCTCTCTCGACGGACGAAGAACAACCCGGTACTGATCGGAGAGCCGGGCGTCGGCAAGACCGCCATCGTGGAAGGCCTCGCCCAGCGGATCGTGGAAGGGGACGTCCCGGACACGCTCACCGACAAACATCTCTACACGCTCGACCTCGGAGCGCTCGTCGCAGGCTCCCGGTACCGCGGTGACTTCGAAGAGCGGCTCAAGAAGGTCCTGAAGGAGATCCGCACCCGCGGGGACATCATCCTGTTCATCGACGAAATCCACACCCTCGTCGGTGCCGGCGCCGCCGAAGGAGCGATCGACGCTGCGAGCATCCTCAAGCCGATGCTTGCACGCGGTGAGCTCCAGACGATCGGGGCAACGACCCTCGAGGAGTACCGGAAGTATCTCGAGAAGGACTCGGCTCTCGAGCGCCGCTTCCAGCCGATCCAGGTCGAGGAACCAACG
This sequence comes from Acidimicrobiia bacterium, assembly GCA_024762335.1. Classification (GTDB taxonomy): domain Bacteria; phylum Actinomycetota; class Acidimicrobiia; order Spongiisociales; family UBA5794; genus JAHEEL01. The sequence continues at coordinate 2,300 of JANTHO010000020.1, forward strand.
GTCGCGGACACGATCAAGATCCTCGAAGGGCTCCGTGACTCCTATGAGGACCATCACCGGGTTCGGTTCACGGACCAGGCGCTCGTCAACGCCGCGAATCTCGCAGACCGGTACATCGCAGACCGGTACCTGCCGGACAAGGCGATCGACTTGATCGACGAAGCGGGAAGCCGGATGCGGCTCAAGCGCAAGGACCTTCCCGGCGAGGTTCGCGACATCGACGACCGTGTGGCCAAGATCCGTGGGGACAAGCGTGAGGCCGTCTACGCACAGCAGTATGAGCGGGCGGCCAAGCTTCGCGATCAGGAAGTGAACCTGATGGGGGAGCGATCAGGTTTCGTGTCTCAGGGTGCGGCCATCGGGGAGGACTACTCGTCCATCATCGACGAGGAGCAGATCGCCGAGGTGCTCGCCCAGTGGACCGGGATCCCCGTGCATCGTCTCACCGAAGAGGAAACCGAGCGGCTGCTGCGCATGGAGGACGAACTCCACAAGCGCATCATCGGCCAGCACGATGCGATCGAAGCGGTCTCCAAAGCGATCCGTCGCACCCGTGCCGGCTTGAAGGATCCGAAGCGGCCGGCGGGTTCGTTCATCTTCCTCGGACCGTCCGGAGTCGGCAAGACGGAGTCGGCGAAGGCGCTCACCGAATTCCTGTTCGGTGATGAGGATGCACTGATCCAGATCGACATGTCGGAGTACATGGAGAAGCATGCAGTGAGTCGACTCGTCGGGTCCCCTCCCGGCTATGTCGGGTACGACGAGGGCGGTCAGCTGACGGAAGCCGTTCGCAGGAAGCCGTTCTCCGTCGTTCTGTTCGATGAGATTGAGAAGGCTCATCAGGATGTCTTCAACATCCTGTTGCAGATTCTCGAGGACGGCCGTCTGACGGACTCGCAGGGTCGGACCGTCGACTTCAAGAACACCGTGATCATCATGACGTCCAACCTGGGAACTGCCGATCTCCGCAAGAAGGCGATCGGGTTCTCCGTGGATGACGCCGAGGTGAACTACGACAAGATGCGTGAGAAGGTCGTCGAGTCGCTCAAGAAGCACTTCCGGCCGGAGTTCCTGAACCGCATCGACGAGGTCATCGTCTTCCACGAGCTGACTCAGGAAGAGGTCAAGACGATTGTCGACCTGCTCGTGGCGCGCGTGCGGTCGCAGTTGGAGTCGCAGGCGATCGATCTGGCACTCTCCGATGCTGCGAAGACACGCCTCGCTGAGAAGGGATACGACCCCCAGCTCGGTGCGAGACCGCTCCGTAGAGCGATTCAACGGCTTCTGGAGGACCCGCTGTCGGAGCGTGTGCTCCACCGCGAATTTCCCGCGGGGTCAACCGTCCTGGTCGACATCGACGAGGACGATCCTGATCGTTTGGCGTTCGTATCGATCGAGACACCAGATCAGCCTCCGGTGGAGCTCGCAGACAACGAACACTGAGATACGACTGGACCTGCCGTTCGGCATTCCGGTTTCGCCTCGCCGGCGACATCAGACCCTGAAACGCCCTAGACTCAACTCGGTTGCGCCCACGGGTAGGCGCGCAACAGATTCAACCGACAGAAAGGGTCCGATCCATGACCGGATTGAAGAAACGTGGGGGCTTGTTCATCCTGCTCCTCGCGTTCGCGCTGATTGTTGCGGCATGCAGCAGCAGCAGCGATGAAACCACGACGACCGCTGCAGGTTCCGAAGAGACGACGACGACCGCAGCCGGTTCTGAAGAGACGACGACGACCGCAGCTCCCGCGGAAGAGACGACCACCACCGCAGGCTCGATGGCCGGAGAGGGCATCAAGGTCGGCATGGCCTACGACATCGGCGGACGCGGCGACAAGTCGTTCAACGACTCTGCAGCCGCCGGGCTCGAGAAGGGCATCGCCGACTTCGGAATCGAGACCCAGGAGCTCGAGCCGACCGCAGGTGGCGAGAACCGTGAGGAGAACCTCCGGCTGCTCGCCGAGAGCGGGTTCGACCTGAACTTCGCGATCGGATTCGCGTTCGCCGAGGCAGTGACTGCAACGGCGGCCGACTTCCCCGATACCACGTTCGCCATCGTCGACTCCGTCGTCGAAGCCCCGAACGTTGCTTCTCTCGTGTTCGCCGAGCATGAGGGCTCCGCCCTCGTCGGTGCTGCGGCAGCGCTGAAGTCTCAGACCGGCAAGATCGGTTTCATCGGTGGCGTCAACATCGGACTCATCAACAAGTTCGAGGCCGGCTACCGCTTCGGTGCCGAGTACATCAACCCGGACATCGAGATCTTCACCCAGTACCTGACCGAGCCGCCGGACTTCTCCGGATTCAACGACCCGGCCAAGGGCAAGGAAGCCGCGCTCGCCATGTATGAGCAGGGCGCAGACGTCGTGTATCACGCGGCAGGCGGTTCCGGCGGTGGTCTCTTCGAGGCTGCGAAGGAAGTGTCGACGACGAGCGGCAGCAAGGTATGGGCCATCGGCGTGGACTCGGACCAGTACGAGACCGCGGGCGACGACGTCAAGGAGTACATCCTGACGTCGATGCTCAAGCGAGTTGACGTGGCCGTCTACACGACGATCGCCAACTTCGTGAATGAAGGCAACCAGTCCGGCGTGGTCGTGTTCGACCTCAGTGCGGACGGCGTTGGCTACTCCAACTCCGGTGGGTTCGTCGACGACATCGCGGATCAGATCGATGAGCTTCGTACGAAGATCATCTCCGGCGAGGTGACCGTCCCCGACGCTCTCAGCTGATCCGTTCAGCCAAGTAGCACAGCACGGGCCCGAGGCGCTAGCCTCGGGCCCGTTGCATTTGGTCGGCGAATCGGAGATGAGGAGCACACGGGTGGCAGATGAATCCCTGGCCGTCGAACTGACGGGCATCACGAAGACCTTCCCCGGTGTCATCGCCAACGAAGACGTCGAGTTGAGAGTTGGTACCGGGACGATCCACGCGATCGTGGGCGAGAACGGTGCCGGCAAGTCGACCTTGATGAAGATCCTCTACGGCATGCAGTCTCCCGACTCGGGATCGATCCGAGTTCGCGGCAAGGAGGTCGATTTCAAGACCCCGAAGGATGCGATCGACGAGGGGATCGGCATGGTGCACCAGCACTTCATGCTCGCAGACAACCTGACGGTGCTCGAGAACATCGTTCTCGGATCCGAGCCGACCAAGGGGGTCCAACTCGATTTTGCCGCCGGGAGACAGAAGATCGAGGAGATCGGCGCAGCGTACGGCATGGAACTCGATCCCGACGCGCTCGTCGAGTCGCTCACCGTCGGCGCACGGCAGAGGACCGAGATCATGAAGGTCCTGTTTCGCGGAGCCAGCATCCTCATCCTCGACGAACCGACCGCCGTGCTCGTGCCGCAGGAGGTCGATGAGCTGTTCGCCAACCTCAAAGGGATGGTGGATGAGGGACACACGATCATCTTCATATCGCACCACCTCGACGAGGTGCTCGCCATCGCAGACTCGATCACCGTGATGAGGGGCGGACGTACGGTTGCTACGGTCGATCCCGAAGGCATCGACGCGAAACAGCTCGCAGAATTGATGGTCGGTTCCGAACTCCCGACACCGGAGACGACCGAATCAACCGTGACCGACGTCGTCGAACTCTCTGTTCGCGGCGTTGAGGCGCTCTCTCCGGACGGGCGCACCGTTCTCGACGACGTCACGTTCGACATCCGTCAGGGTGAGATCGTCGGCATCGCCGGGGTCGAGGGCAACGGACAGGCAGAACTGATCGATGCGCTCATGGGGATCCGCGACGTATCTTCCGGCAGCATCCGGTTCAAAGACGACGACATCGCAGACTGGTCCACGAAAGATCGTCGCGAGGCTGGGATCGGCATCATTCCTGCCGACCGGCACCGGGAGGGACTCCTGTTGCAGTCACCGCTGTGGGAGAACGCCATGCTCGGGCACCAGACGGTCAAGCCGTTCGCGAACGGACCCTGGGTGAACCGAAAAGGTGCCAGGGACCGGACGAGCACCGTCATCGAACGATTTGATGTGAAGACTCCCGGACCCGATGTGAACGCCATTGCTCTCTCGGGCGGCAACCAGCAGAAACTCATCGTCGGCAAGGAGATGATTGCCGAACCGCACGTGCTCATCGCGGCGCATCCGACCCGCGGGATCGATGTCGGTGCCCAGGCGGCAATCTGGGACGAACTTCGCGCGGCGAGAAAGGAAGGACTAGCGGTGCTGCTCATCAGCGCGGATCTTGAGGAGCTGATCGGTCTCTCGGACCGTCTCCTCGTCATCTACAGCGGACGGATCGTGGCCGACCTCGATCCGAAGACCGTCACACCGGAGGAGCTCGGATCGTACATGACCGGCGTCGGAGCGGAGGCATCAGCATGAGTGTGAAGAAGATGCTCCTCTCGCTGCTCGCCCCGACCGCTGCGATCGTGTTCGCACTCATCGTGGCCGCGATCGCCCTCTGGGCGGTCGGCCGCAACCCGCTCGACGCATTCAGTTCCATGTGGAGCTTCGGGACTACGACGACGTCGATCGCGTCGATGGTCAACCGGGCGATCCCGCTGTACATCGCCGCCGTCGCCGTGGCGATCGGTTTCCAGATGGGACTGTTCAACATCGGGGTCGAGGGACAGTATCTGCTCGGGGCGTTGTTCGCCGGATGGGTCGGCGGCAATCTCGGTCTCTGGGCGCCGCTCCATGTGGCTCTCGTCATTCTCGTTGCGGTCCTCATCGGGGCGCTCTGGTCCGGGATCGCCGGCTTCCTCAAGGTCACCCGGGGTGTCCACGAGGTCATTTCGACGATCATGTTGAATTTCATCGCGTTCAGCCTGATCGCGTACCTGCTCCTCAACTGGTTCCGCGACGACCCGACCTCGCTGAACCTCCAAACCAAGACGTTCCCGGCATCGGCTCAGTTGCCCGGGTTGAATTGGATGTTCACAATGTTCGGGTTCAGCGAACCGCGCGGCATTTCCATGCACGGCTTCCTGTTCGTTGCGATCGCGATCGGCATCTTCTACTACATCCTGGTTAAGCGGACGAGGTTCGGCTTCGAACTCCGGGCTTCCGGGATGAACCCGGGCGCCGCCCGGATGGCCGGTGTGGCGCCGAAGAGGATGGTGGTCGTGACCATGCTCATCTCCGGGGGTGTCGCAGGCATGGTCGGGCTGGCAACTATGTTCGGCAACCTTCACGCATACACACAGGACTTTCCCCGGGGCCTCGGGTTCACCGGGATCGCCGTTGCGCTGCTCGGCAGGAACAGTGCGGTCGGCATGGCACTCGGCGCCTTGCTGTTCGGCTTCATGGAACGCTCCGCGCTGATCCTGGATCTGGAGGACACACCGAAAGAGGTCGTTCAGATCATGCAGGGCGTCGTCGTCCTCGCCGTCGTCGTGGCGTACGAGGTCGTCAACCGCATGATCGAGAAACGTGAGATCAAAGCCGCCGCCGAGGCGACCAGATCGCTGGAAGCGGGAGAGGAGGTGGCGGCATGACCGGTCGTCTCGATGATTCGAACACCCGTCTCCCCGACTCCGCGGAGTACGAACCGGACCTCAACGCCAAGCCGTCGCTGCTCGACTCCCGGGCGCTTCGCTACACGGCCTTCGCACTCGTCGGCGTCTTCGTGCTCTCACTCGTCGAGGCGATCGCCGGCACCTCGGAGCTGACCTCGTCAGGCACGTGGGCCGCTGCAATCCGACTCACCATTCCGATCATGCTCGCCGGTCTCGGCGGCGTGTTTTCAGAGCGGGCAGGCGTTGTCAACATCGGCCTCGAGGGCATGATGATCGCCGGCACGTGGTTCGGCGCATGGGCCGGATGGGCGTGGGGGCCGTGGCAGGGTGTTGCCATGGGCATCATCGGCGGAGCGATCTTCGGTCTGATCCATGCCATCGCCACGGTGACCTTCGCCGTCGATCACATCGTGTCCGGTGTCGCGATCAACATCCTGGCCGCCGGGGCGATGCGGTTCCTCTCGGTCGTGGTGTACACACCGGAGTCCGGTGGCGGCGCCACGCAGTCGCCTCGCATCTCGAGTTCGATCGGGACGTTCGACGTTCCCCTGCTCTCGAATGCGTTCAATTGGCTGGAAGACCGGGCGATCTTCTTCCTTTCCGACATCGGCGGGATGCTCGCCGGTATCACAACGAAGATGTCGTGGCTGACGCTCGTGACGATCATTCTCGTCCCGGTGATCTGGTGGGCTCTGTGGCGCACCGCCTGGGGCTTGCGCCTGCGGTCCTGTGGTGAGAACCCCTACGCCGCAGAGTCGCTCGGTGTCCCGGTTCTCGCCATGAAGTACTACGGCGTCGTGATCTCGGGCGCACTCGCCGGTCTCGGCGGGGCGTATCTCGTCGTAGTGCAAGCGGGCATCTACCGCGAGGGCATGACGGCCGGTCGAGGCTTCATCGGTCTTGCCTCACTGATCTTCGGGAACTGGTACCCGTTCGGTGTCGCCGCCGGCGCGTCGGTCTTCGGCTACGCGGATGCGTTGAGTCTCCGCCAGGGCACGGCCGTTCATGCGTTGCTACTGGTTGCGGCGGTCGCCCTTGCCGGACTGGCCGTATGGTCTCTCGTGCGGAAGAAGATGGCAGGGACGATCATCCAGGGTGTTGCGGCGGCGATTTTCCTGGTCTGGTATCTCGCGACCGACACGGTCCCGACGCAGGTCGTTGCGGCACTGCCGTACCTCGTCACGTTGCTGGTCCTGTCGCTGGCAACCCAGCGTCTGAGGATGCCCGCCGCCGACGGCCTCCGCTACCGAAAGGGCGAAGCCGTCTAACCGCCCCTGCGGCTGCAGCGTTCCGCCCTCTGTTCCTCCCCCTGAGGGGGAGGAAGAGGACGGCTTGGGGGGATCGAGATGCCCGGAGGGCAGAGGGGGCGCTTCTGCCGCCGGGTCCTAGCCCTCGCTGCCGAAGAAACGCACCGACTGGAGTGCGAGTTCGTTGAACGGCGGCTTGTCTCCGGCGGGTTCTGCCGGATAGGTGCTCTTCACTGCGATCGTGAGTTCGGTCGTGCCGATGCTCGCGATCGGGACCCGCTGCGGGTCATTCGTATTCGAGAGGCGCCCAGAGATCTCGATGTCGAGATCGTCCGTCGTGATCAGGTATCCCTGGATCTTGTAGTTTCGCTTGAACCGCTCATCGTTCGTCAGATTCTGAAGCTCGATCTCGGTGATCCGAACGGGACTGGTGAACGTGAACGTCAGCCAGGCGTCGACGCCGCGCGCACCGTCATCGTTCCAGTCCGTTTCGGGATCGCCGTCGATCAGATGTTCCGGTTCATATCCTTCGGAGTAGGAGCTCGCGTCCACGGACGCCGGGAAGATCTCGATCGTGGCTACCGGTGTCGTCGTTGCAGACGACGTCGTGGAGGTGGAATCGGCGACGTTATCGCCTCCACTCCTGAACACATTGAAGATCAGTGCGGCGAGCGCCACGAACAGCACGACGGCCCCGAGCACACCGAGGGCTCTGCCGCCGGGTGAGGTCCGGAGCGTCGGGGCAGGGGCGACCGGGAGCGGCTCCTGGCTCAGACGAGCTCCGCACTGCTCACAGTGCCGGTTGTAGTCCGGGTTGGTCGCTCCGCACGAGGGACATGCGATGGTGGCCACCCCGGCGGGTACGGTTGCGGGTGGCTGCGCTGCGGATTCGGGCACTGGTTCGCGGGGCGCGGGTTGCCGGCGCGGTCGGTCCGTCTCTGGGGGTGTCTCTCCGAGTTCGAACGGTTCGAAGAGGTCGTCGAACTCGGGTTTTTCCTGGTCCATCCGAATGCAATCTTTCGATGGGGTGTGTTCCCCGGTATTGTGGCACGAATGTCGTGGTTTGCGTTGGTTCGCGTAGCCGAACCGTGGAATGTAGGAAACATCATCGGGGCGATCTTCCTCGTCCTCGTCGTGGCCCTCATCACCTACTGGGTGATCCGGCGCCGCTGACGTTTTCTGTCACATCCAACCCGTACGGTATGAGCCATGGCTACCTATTTGTGCACGAATTGCTCCTACCGGACGAGTCGATGGATGGGCTTCTGCCCCCAGTGCAGGGCAACGGGAACCCTTTCGGAGATTCCCGGGGCAACGTCGCCCTCTGCAACACCGGAGCCGATCGGTTCCGGGGACGGGACACAGACGCGCCGTCTCGACACGGGGATCGCTGAATTCGATCGCGTGCTCGGAGGCGGCGCCGTCCCCGGCTCGGCCGTACTGCTGGGCGGGCCGCCCGGCGTGGGTAAGTCGACCGTGGTGCTTCAGATCGGAGCGGCACTCGCCCGTCGAAACAGACCCGTCCTCATTGCGTCCGGTGAGGAATCCCTGCCTCAGATCAGGCGGCGGGCGCATCGTGTGAATGCCGTCGCCGACGGGTTGAATGTCGTTGCCGAATCCGATGCCGAACGCCTCGCCGAACACATCAGGAGTGGGGTCTATCCGCTCATCGTCGTTGATTCGATCCAGACGGTGCGCGACGGCACGACCGGTGGAGGGACGGGTGCCATGTCTCAGATTCGCGACGCAGCGACCCGGCTGATCGCTGCAGCGAAAGAGTCCGATGTCGTGCTCATCCTGATCGGGCACATCACGAAGGACGGAGCGATCGCCGGTCCGAAAGTGCTCGAGCACATGGTCGATGTCGTGCTCTCCCTCGACGGAGACTCACACAGGAATCTCCGGTTCTTGCGGGGGACGAAGAACAGGTTCGGATCGATCGATGAGGTCGGTGTCTTCGAGATGACCGACCAGGGCCTCGAGGAGATGAGCGATCCGAGTCTGGCCCTGACCGGCAGCCACGACGATCGTGTCGCGGGCAGCGTGCTCTTCCCGTCGCTCGACGGGCAACGGTCGCTGCTCGTTGAGATCCAGGCACTCGTCGTTCTGACTCGATCGGCTCAGCCTCGCCGAAGTGTCAAGGGATTGGCGGTGCCGCGTGTCCACCAGATCGTTGCCGCCATCGAACGTCACGGGGGGCTTCGGATGAGCATGATGGAGGTCTATGTGTCGGTGATGGGCGGCATCTCGATCGTCGAACCGGCGGCCGACCTACCCGTCGCCATGGCGATCGCGTCCGCTGCCACCGGAACCCCGTTGGGGTCGATCGCTGCGTGGGGGGAAGTCGGGCTGACCGGAGAGGTGAGGGCCGTCGGACGCGCCGATCGTCGTCGGGCGGAAGCCCGGCGGCTCGGCATCGAACGCGTGGTCGAGGCGGGGGACGGACGTCGTCTCGGAAGCCTTCTGCGTGAACTTGGCATCCAGAGCAGGGCCCCGCGCCGTCGTGTGAGGCTCCACGCAGTTCGGGAGAGCGGAGAGTTGAAGCCGACCACCGCCGCACCGGGGCGTCGTATGGACTAGCCTGCGTCGTGGATGACTCCGAAAGCACCACCTCCGCTCGACATCCTCCGCCGGTTCGCCCCGGGGACGACACTCCGGGATGCCGCTGAGCTCATCTTCCGTCAGGGGACCGGTGCACTGCTCGTCCTCGGTTCGAGCGATCAGATCGATGACCTGTGCACGGGAGGGTTCCGATTTGCCGATGTGCCACTGACGGCTCAGCGAATCGCCGAACTGGCAAAGATGGACGGTGGCATCGTGATTGACGAGACGACGAAGACGATCACGCGGGCCAACGTTCATTTCATTCCGGACCCGAGAATTCCAACGGACGAAACCGGGACCCGATTCCGAACCGCCGACCGGCTTGCTTCACAGACCGGACTGCCGGTTCTCGCTGTGAGTGAGGAAGGACGAGATCTTGCCGCCCTCTACGTCGGCGATCAACGTTTCGTTCTCCAGTCACCGACCGCGCTGTTCGCGGAGGCGAACCAACGGTTGCAGTCGCTCGAGCGACTCCGCCGCCGTCTCGACGAGGCCGTCGAGCGGCTCTCCCTGTATGAGGTGGATGACATCGTCACGATGCGCGACGCCGTGAAGGTCATTCAGCGGGCAGCGTTGGTATTGCGTCATGTGGAGGAGCTCGAGCTCGTTGCCGTCGAGCTGGGTGATGAAGCGCCGCTCATTCGGCTTCAGGCTGCTGATGTTGCCGAGGGCGTGCCGGTGCTCGTCGACCTTGTGAACGCCGACTACCAGCCGCGGAAGCCCCGTCGGGGGTCATCGATCGTGCCCAAGCTCTACGAGATTCCGATCGAGGATCTCTATCACACGTCGAAGGTGGGGGAGACGCTGGGTCTGATTCCGCTCGATCGCGAGGTCAGTCCGAGGGGACTTCGGGCGCTCGCCGCCGTTCCGCGCATGCCCGATTCTGTGCGTGATCGGCTCCAGAAGCGTTTCGGGACGCTCCAACGTCTCCGGTCGGCCACGCTGGAAGAACTCGATCAGATCGACGGTGTTGGTCCCCGCAGGGCGGCACGGATCCTTGCGTACCTCGACCAGAGCAACGGAATCATCAATCCACAGATCCAGGACTGAGGTCCCGGCCGCTACTGTGTGACCGGCCGGTACAATCACCTCTCCGCGACCCCGGGAAGACTTTTGGCGACGAAGAAGACGACTGCTGCGAAGGCGACGGCCAGCAAGCCTGCCGCGGCCAAGAAGAAGGCCGCAGCGAAGAAGCCTGCGGCGAAGAAGCCTGCTGCGACCAAGAAGAAGGCCGCGGCGAAGAAGCCTGCTGCGAAGAAAACGACGGCGGCGAAGAAGCCTGCTGCGAAGAAGACGACGGCGGCGAAGAAGCCTGCTGCGACCAAGAAGAAGGCGCCTGCGAAGAAGGCGGCGGCGGCGAAGAAGCCTGCTGCGACCAAGAAGAAGGCGCCTGCGAAGAAGGCTCCCGTTCGGAAGACCCCGGCCCGGAAGGTGCCGGTCGCCCCGTCGAAGACGGCGTCGAAGAAGTCGGCGGCGAAGGCCGATCCGTTCGCCGTGGGAGACAAAGTCGTTTACCCACATCACGGCGCAGCCACGATCATCGGGAAAGAGAAGCGGGAGTTCAAGGGCGAGAAGCAGAACTTCTACGTGCTCGAGATCGCGACCGATCAGCTCATTGTCCGTGTTCCAGCGGCCTCCGCGATCGAAAGGGGAGTTCGTCCCGTTATCTCCAAGTCGAAGGCACGCCAGGTGTTCCAGACGCTTCGGGGTGAACCGCAGGATGCCGGTTCGAACTGGAGCCGCTGGTACAAAGTGCTGACTGAGAAGATCAACAGCGGCGACATTTTCCAGGTTGCCGAGGTGATCCGGGATCTCGACTACGCGCAGAAGATCAAGGGGATCTCCCCGGCGCTCAAGCGCATGCTCGCCAAGGCGCGTCTGATCATCATCAGCGAGTTGGAGTTCTCCCTCGACGTTTCAGAGGAAGAAGCGACGAAACGGCTTGAACGAGCGCTGCCGAAGGTAGAGCCGGAAGAAGACGCCTGACACTCGTGGCGTACCGGATACCATCCGGTCATGGTTGAGCGGACTCAGATCTGGGGGATCCTCCTGGCGGCGGGGCGTGGTACACGCTTCGGGCGGCAGAAACACGACGCCCAGATCGCCGGCGTCCCGCTGTGGCAGCACAGCTATCGGGCGATGGAGCGAGCGGGAATCGATCCGATCATCATGGTTGGCGATCTCGACGGTGCCGTTCCCGGAGGTGAGCGCAGGCGCGATTCGGTTGCCCAAGGTCTTGCCCAGATCCCCGATGTTGAGGGGCTCGTGCTGGTGCATGACGCAGCGCGACCCCTGGTCACGGTCGACTTGATCACCCGCGTGATCGAACGCCTGGAGAGGGGGGATGTGGCCGGTGTCGTCCCGGTGGTTCCCGTTCGTGACACGATCAAACGTGTGGTGAGCGGGATCGTTGTTGAGACCGTCGATCGGTCGGCTCTGACAGCCGTCCAAACGCCCCAGGGGTTCGATCTTGCGACCCTGAGGAGAGCGCACGAGGCGATGGACCAGGATGCGACCGATGACGCTTCGATGGTGGAAGCGCTCGGCGAGAGGGTCGCCGTCGTCGACGGCGACGTTCTGAATCTCAAGGTGACGTACCCGGCGGACCTGGCGGTCGCCAAGGCGCTACGATCGACCCACCATGCCTGATTCAAGAACACGAGTTGGTTGGGGATTCGACGCTCACCGGTTCGGCGGGACTGGACCGATCCGCCTCGCAGGTGTCGTCGTCGACGAAAGCCGGGGCCTTGAGGCGACGAGTGATGGCGACGTTGTGGCGCATGCGCTCACCGACGCGCTCCTCGGATCGTTCGCCCTGGGCGATCTCGGTATGCACTTCCCATCGTCCGATCCGGCGATGGTCGGGGTCGACTCCATGGAGTTGCTCGCCCGCGCCGCTCGGATGATTGAGGACCGCGCGCACCTGGTCGACAACGTCGACGTTACGGTGATCTCCCAGTCGATCCGGATCGCACCGTATCGCGACGAGATGCGGTCACGGCTCGCTTCGACGCTGCGGATCGACCGCTCCTCCGTGTCGGTCAAGGGAACGACGACCGACTCCATGGGATCGATCGGGGCAGACGAAGGGATCGCCGCGGCAGCCGTGGTTACGATCTACCGCTGAGCCGTTCGATCATCAACGAAGGATCGTCGGTGAAGATGCCGGTGACTCCGGCGTCGGCCAGCGCCGCCGCCTCATCGGGTTCGTTGACGGTCCACACCAGCACGTCGACATCGCCTGCCGCTTCCACGACCTGCGCAGCGTTGGGAAGCGTCGCTTCGAGTGAAAGGCTGATACCGGCGTCGCCTCTCCTGATCGCTTCCCGGGTCGCCAGGAGCGGTTCGATCCACGCAGTGACGACGAGAGCAGTCGGGACGGGAGTGGTCCGTCGGACCGCGTCGAGCGTGTGCGCATTGAGGGAGGAGACGAGGATGCGATCCCCGGTGTCGTTGGCCGCGATCCAGCGGCCAACGGCAACGCCGACTCGATGCGCAGGGTCATAGTCCGCCTGGCCGGGCGTGTTCTTGATCTCGATGTTGAGCCGACCCTCGGGACCCAGCGCCGCCCATGCTTCATCGAGCGTCGGAACCCAGGGGGTGGTTGCCCGGATCTCTCGGAGGTCGAGGTGGACGAACGGGGTGGCATCCCGGGACGGGCGATCGTCGTGGTGGATGATCAATGCACCGTCCCGGCTCCGACGCACGTCGAGTTCCACGCCGTCGGCGCCCTGAGCGATGGCGAGCGCGTACGCATCCACCGTGTTCTGCCGCGCATGGGCCGAAGCCCCCCGGTGACCGTAAATCAACATCCCCCCATCCTAGCGACACGAACCCAGGGTTCTCTGCGCCCTATATGGCGTCTCGGGCCCGCGGAATGGAGACCCAGCGCGGTACCATCCCCGCAAATGAGGATCTACAACACGCTCGGGCGCGAACTCGTTGAACTCCAGACCCGTGATGATGGCAAGATCGGGATGTACGTGTGCGGTGCGACCGTCCAATCCGCGCCTCACTTGGGGCACGGCCGTTCAGCGGTTGTGTTCGACGTGATCCGCCGGTATCTCGAGTGGCTCGGATACGACGTCACGTACGTCCGAAACGTCACCGATGTCGACGACAAGATCATCGACGCCGCGCGAGCCGAAGGGGTGGAGACCGACGTCATCGTCGAGCGGGCGTACGGAGCATTCGACGAAGCGCACCGCCTCCTCGGTGTCAAAGAACCGACGGTTGAGCCGTGGGCAACGCATCACATCCCGGAGATGCTTGAACTCGTCGAGCAACTGGTCGACACGGGGCACGCATACGAGGTAGACGGCGACGTGTACTTCTCGGTCCGCTCATACCCGGAGTACGGCAAACTCTCCCGACACAAGCCCGACGATCTCCGATCCGGTTCCCGGGTGGACGCGAATGAGCGAAAGCGGGACCCTCTGGACTTCGCCCTGTGGAAGGCTGCGAAACCCGGCGAGCCCCAATGGGACTCCCCGTGGGGACCCGGAAGGCCCGGATGGCATATCGAGTGCTCGGCGATGGCCCGCAAGTACCTGGGCGACAGTTTCGACATCCACGCCGGCGGTCACGATCTCATCTTTCCCCACCACGAGAACGAGATCGCACAGTCCGAGGCTGCCACAGGAGTTCCGTTCGCCCACTATTGGCTCCACAACGGAATGATGAACCTCGAAGGTGAGAAGATGTCGAAGTCCACAGGACACGTCATCGACTTGCTCGAGATCCTCGCCGAGCACCGGCCGACCGCCGTTCGGATGGTGTATCTCAGAACCCACTATCGCAAACCCCTCGACTTCTCCGAGAGCGGCCTTTCCGACGCCGAGGCGATGCTCGATCGGCTCTGGGGGTTCCGCCGAAGGGTGGAGGGCTCGGTTGAAGACGTCGCGGACGCTGCCGTTCTCGAACGCTTCACGGCAGCGATGGACGATGACTTCGACGTATCCGGTGGGCTCGGCGTGCTCTTCGACCTCGTGCGGGAAGGCAACCGTCGGCTCGATGCCGGAGAAGACGTCGGTCCGCTTGTTGCCGCCTACGATGAAATCGTCACCGTGTTTGGACTTGCCGAGCCGGTCGGGGACTCGGGCGATCTGGAAGACCTCATCGCAGACATCGCCCGGCGCCACGGTGCGGCATCGGGCGGAATCGACGAGTTGCTCGCGATCAGAGACCGGGCACGCGCCGACCGCGAGTGGGCCATCTCGGACGCCATTCGCGACGATCTCGCGACAATCGGAGTCACAGTGGAGGACACGGCCGATGGCTCGCGCTGGCATCGGGGATAGGGTCGAGGGGTACCACGCAGTCGTCGCCGCCGTCGAAGCGGGGCGGGCGCGCACCGTTCGTATCGAACGCCGTCGTCTCAATCGCGACGAATACACGCAACTCGCCGACAGCGCCAGAGACGCAGGTGCCCGCGTCGAATACGTGCAGGACGTCCGGCCCGAGGCGATGACCTCAGCGCCGCAGGGCGTTGTTGCAGAGTGCCGTCCCAAAGGGGTGATGTCACTCGAAGCGGCCGTGGAGGCCACGGACCCGGCAGCGTTGCTCGTTTTCGATCATCTCGAGGATCAGCGGAACCTCGGGGCAGCCGTGCGTTCGGCCGTCGCTGCCGGGTTCAAGGCGATCGTGGTCCCGAAGCGTCGGACGGCACCCATCGGAGCAGCGGCATTCAAAGCTGCCGCCGGAACGCTCGAACGAGTTGGCCTCGTAGAAGTTTCGTCGATTCCCGATGCCCTCCGGCGGTTGGAAAAACTTCGCGTCTGGACGGTCGGCCTGGATGGCTCCGGCGACCGATCGCTATTCGGCTTCGACCTGCTCGCCGAACCCGTGGCAATCGTTGTCGGAGCCGAAGGGAAAGGGCTCCACCGGCTCACCGCAGAACGGTGCGACGCAATCGTGCGGATCCCCCACGCAGGCCCGGTCGAGAGCTTGAACGCATCGGTGGCGACTGCTCTCGCAGTATTCGAAGTCTCCAGGGCCCGCGGTTGGGTATCCTGACGCCCACGCCGGGTTAGCTCAGCTGGCAGAGCATCTCTCTTGTAAAGAGAAGGTCATCGGTTCGAATCCGATACCCGGCTCCACCCTCGCCATGGTCGCCTCGGGCCGGAGGATCGTGAGGCTGCAGCCTGCGGATGCTTGACCTGGATCGCGATCACATTTGCCCACAACTCTGGACCGAACGTGTTCGGGTGGTGCGCGTCAATACGGAGCATGCTCTCGCAGCAGCCTCGGTGCACCGTTTGCGGCCATCTACCGACGATGTGCCCTATCGCAACCCTGCCGGATGGTTCAGGATCAATGATGGACCAATACCCGAGGAGGGTCTGTGAACTACGTCGTGAATCTGCATGTCGACGTCAACGACGACAAGGCGGTCGCCGTTGCAACGATGGAGTGCCCGTCCGGCACGTTCAGCGGAGAGGGCTTGGCGAAGATCGGTCGGACCGACATCAAGGGGCACACCGCAGGTGACCTCGCTGCGGCCCGCGCGCTTCGGGCCGTCGAGGCGCAACTGATGGAGCACGTCCACGAGCGCATCGATCGGTGCACCGACGACGACTGAAGCGTTGGCCGACTCGCACTGTCGGCATTGACGACGCACTGAGGGGCACAGACCGCGAAATCCGCCTTTCTGTCACACCCCCTCGATACGCTTCGCGCATGATGCCCGAAAGGGACCGGAAGGTTCTCGATTTTGAGGGCTCGTGGTGGCTGTTCCCCGGACCGAAAGACCGGGCGATCCGCGAGTACCTGCAGATGAGCGCAGCCCGCTACTACGAAGCGGTTCGGCGTCTCATCGATGATGACGATGCCCTCACATACGCGCCGCTCACCATCCGGCGGCTTCGCCGAATGCGCAGTGAACGTCTCGCACAGATCGCTCGACGCACTGGGACCGTCCGTTGACGGGTAACTCGAAGCCGCCCCGTGTGAGCGAGGAGTTCGATGCGCTCGCGCGCCGGATCGGAATCTATTCGTGGGCGACGATCGGCGCCCTGATCCTGATCGTCGTCGGAGCCTACGTGCTCATCGAGGGGCGGGTCATCTTCGCTCCGCTCTTCGTCGCACTCATCGTCGTGTTCGTGCTCAACCCGGTCGTCACGGCACTTCAGAACCGCGGTGTTCACCGGATCGTCGGTGCCGCATTGGGCTTCCTCAGCATCCTGGCCGGTCTCGTCGTCCTCGGACTCATCGTCGTCCCCAGCATCGTGGATCAGGCTCGCGGGTTCGCAGCGGAGTTCCCGACGCTCTACGACCGGCTCGTCGAGCAAACGATCTCGCTCGGACAGCGGTTCGGCCTCGACGGATCGATCTGGTCGTACGACGAGATTCTCGGCTACCTCAACGACCCCGGGAACCAGGACACGATCCTCTCGGTCGTCTTCGCTCAGATCGGGACGTTGACGAGCGGCATCTTCGAGTTCGTCCTCGTGTTCATCCTCGGTCCGGCCGTTGCCTTCTATCTCCTGATCGATCTCCCCAACGTGCAGCGGCGGCTGCTCGAACTCGTTCCCGAGCAGAACCGCACCGAAGTGGCATACGTCGGTCGCCGTCTCAATACCGCCGTCGGTGGGTTCCTGCGCGGTCAACTCTTCGTGGCGATCATCGTCGGAATCATGCTGAGTATCGGATACCGCATCATCGACCTTCCGTTCTGGCTGCTGATCGGGATGATCGGTGGTCTGCTGAACGTCGTTCCGTTCCTCGGACCGTGGGTGGGCGGCATTCTCGGTGTCCTCGTCGCGTTGACGACGACCGACATCACGACCGCATTCTGGGCGGTGGTCGTTGCGGTGGTCGTGCAACAGATCGACAACAACTTCGTGAGCCCGAGCGTCCTGCGGGCAACCGTCCGACTGCACCCCGCCGTAACGTTGCTCGTCCTCGTTCTCGCCGGTGCGATCGCCGGTTTCTGGGGGATCGTGATCGCCGTGCCGTTGACGGCCGCACTCAAGATCACCGGCGGCTACTGGTGGCGCACCCGAATACTCCATCAGAGCCCTCATCTGGCCGCCGAGTCGATGTTCATCGAGCCACCTCAACGGAAGTTCTGGACCCGTGAGATCGATGTCGTTTCCGTGCCTCCCGCCGATTCGACGCAGGAGTCCGACGATGCGTAGCCGACGGCGTCGGGCCGCGCTCTGAGTCGACCATGATCATCGACGTCGTCTCCGGTGTCCTGCTCGTTCTTCTCGTCATTCGCGGCTGGGTTCGAGGACTCGTTCGCGAAGCCATCGACGTCGGAACTCTCGTTCTTGGTGCCGTGCTCGCATTCCGCCTCGCTCCACTCGCCGGCAGGGCGCTCACCGGGGTCTTCGGCGTATCCCCTGATCTTGCCCGACTGATCGGCGGGATCGTTCTGTTCGTCGGCATCGCGATCGGTGCAGGGATCGTCGGTTCCCTGATCCACGGGACGATCAAGCATCTGCCGGGATTGACCACGCTCAATCGAATCGGTGGGGCCGCACTCGGTGCCGTCTACGCCGCCGTTCTCGTCGTGATTGCGGTGACTCTGTTGTCCGCTGCACCGGTGCCGTCTTCGTGGACTTCCCAGATGGATGAGTCCAGAGTGGTGGCCGCCGTCGTCCGCCCGGAGGGCCCGGCGCAGCGAGCTGTGGGTATCGTCACGGGTGACCGGGCACTGCAATCGATGATCTGGATTCGGGGTGTTGTGGACGGATGGGTGATCGATCCCCGGGTCACCGATATCACGATGCCGGGCACCGGCGACAGTGTTCATGCGTCCGCGACCGACGCGGCGTCGCTATACGAAGCGATCAACAATGGTCGGGACTCGGCCGGCCTCGCTCCGCTCGAGTGGTCCGAACCGATGAGCCTCGTTGCCGTTACGAGGGCGTCGACGGTCTACCGGACCGGGTCGTTCGTCGCAGTCGTGCCGATCGAAGATCGCCTCGACGCTGCGGATATCGAGTACGACAGGGCAGATGAGTATCTGATTCTTGCCCCCAGTGTCGACGGCCTCGCCGACGCGGCAGGGATAGGAGAGGGCTTCACCTCTGTCGGTGTGGGGGTTGTCGACGGGCCCTATGGACTCATCGGCGTTGTGGTGTTGAGCACCTGAGTAGCCGGGAGCGATCCGACGACGGACGCGCTTGCGGGCGGCCGAGGACGACCGCCCGCAAGCAACGCCTGTTAGCTGTTGTCGTTTGATCCTTCGTCCGACGTCTCAGGCTTCTCTGACGTTTCGGACTCATCCGGCGTTTCCGATTCGCTCCGGTCGGAGTCGCCGTCCGATGATTCAGCCGCCTCGGGTTCGTCTCCGGCCGGTTCTTCGGCGGGGTCCGGCGCCGCAACCGCTTCGTCCACTCCAAGCGCTACGACAGCAGGCTCCGGATACTGGGCGGCGGCGTCGTTCACGGCCTCGCGCTGTTGGCGCCGTCCGATGATCACCGCGGCGATGATCGCGATCACTCCGACGATGAGCACGACACCGAGCACGATCCAGAGCCACCACAGGCTGCTGCCGCCGAACTCGGAGACGGCGTGGACCTCTTTCGTGCCGCCGAGGATCGGCAGATCCCAGCGGAGGCGCCCGTCGGGGAGCACCTCGTCCGCGTTGTGTTCAACGACGTTGCCGGGCATCGAAAGGATGAAGTTCGACGAGAAGATGTCGTCGGTGATCGTCGAAGGATCGATTGGGAGATCGCCCGCGTCTTGCTCCGGCGCCGAGATGGTCGCCGTGAGTTCCGCGGTCTTGTCATCCATGTCGAACGAGAAGTCGGTGAACGGCCCGTCCGAGTTCGTCTCGCCGGTCAGGTCGCCCAGGATCTCATCGATGTCGGTGAAGTCCTTTCGCACACCGGTGTACGTCATGTCGCCTTCGGTGCGTGTCGTAGCCTCGCCGCCCTCGGCGGCGAGATTCACTTCCGCAAGAAGATCCTCGGTACTCCCGCCGCTCGACTCGATGAGATTCCTGAACTCATCGTCGAGTCCGAACTCGAACGTCGCTGAACCGGATCGATCCTGGTTGATATCGACGAGAACGTTCACCTCGGCGCGGCATGCAACGGCGAGGAGAGCGATGCCCGCTACGACGAGCAACAATTTCTTCATGGGGCCCCCAGAGGGTCGCTGTGTTGGGTGACGATGGTAGACGGATCCGGTCCGGTGCAGGCATATCCTGGTGCCCATGGTTCCAGAAGCCCGGCAACTTCACGCAGCCCTCGTCTCTGCATTTCCGGCGTATACGACCAGGGTGTTCGCCGAACGGGGCTACCCGCTGGATCGACGATCGGTCGAAACGATCGAGCGAGCGGCGACAATGCTCGATTCGATGCTCACCGTCGAACTCGAACGACCGTTTCGCGAACAGCAGAGAAGCCCGCTGCAACTCTTCCGGGAGGCTCTTTCTGTCGTGGGTGAGGCGCTCAGCGACGGCGGTATCGATGTGGCGGGAGCGGACGTTGCCGTTGCTGGATCTGATCCTTACGGGCTCGCACCGGGGTCATCGAGCGTGCTCGGTCCTGAGGCGCACGAGGCCCATGTTGCCTGGGGGGTCGCCAAAGCAGCAGCCTTCACCAGACAGACAGCGACGAAGCAGGTGGAGCGTTCGGTCGTCGTCGTGGCATCGGATCGGAGGGAACGGGAATCGATCGTCGACGCCATCCGGGAGCGGGGTCTGCCGTGTCGCGCCGAGCGGAACCCCGCGGGCGTGGTGGCAGCGCTCGAAGAAGGGGCGGTCCTTGCGGCGGCCGTGGATCTGTCCCACCGGTCCGGCAGGGAGATCATCTCCCGGCTCGTGGCAGCGGGGATCTCCACGGTCGTCTACGGTGACGCGGTCGATGATCTCGCCGCGACGGGGCTGCTCGCGCAGGGGGTGCACACGGTGGTCGAGCGTGGGCGCTTCCTCTCCGATCCGGCAGAGTTCCTCCCGACCCTCGCGTAGACGCCGACGGGTCCGCCGTTGCGCGCTCGAGCACCGGTCAAGACAATACGTTCTGACGGGCGGCGGACTCAGTCGCGGTAGCGGGCGGCAATCGATGCCGACAGGAACTCCGCCAGACCGGCACCGGCCTTGTCGATGTTCTCGCGAAAACGCGGATCGGATGCGTACATCGCTCCCAGGCCCGCGTGGATGTCCGGCGTGCACTCGTAGAACCATCGGGTGATGAGAGAGCGGTGGGCGTCCACGAGCTGGGCAGCTTCGTCCGACTCTGCCCCGATCCCCGCATCCATCAGCGCCAGGAAACGGTCGTCGAGGTTGGAGGCCTCAGCCCGGTACCGCTTCCAGTCGTCGGTGGTGTACGAGGAGGTTCTACGGACCGACTCGTCGTACGTCGGTGTTCCCCCCCAACGGTCCTTCGCTTCGTCGGCGAACTCCTCGGGATCGAAATCGCCGAACGCCTCGAGTCGTTGTTCCGGTGTCATATGGAGTCCTTTCTTCCGTGCCTCGATCGTTGAATCCAGGTTCGCCGCGATGCGGTCCAGTCGGTCGAGGCGCTCTCGGATCCTCCGCTGTGCCTCTGCGAGCACCTCGATGTCGTTCGTTGCATCGATCGCCCGTGCGATCTCATCGAGACCGAGGCCGAGTTCCCGGTAGGCGAGAATCTGTTGCAGTCGCTCGATGTCTGTCTCGTCGTAGCTGCGGTAGCCGTTCGTAGCCCGCCCGGATGGGGTGAGCAGGCCGATGTCGTCGTAGTGGTGGAGTGTGCGCACGGTGATCCCGGCCAATCGGGCGACACGGCCGACCGTGAATGCTGTCGTCATGCACTCAAGGTAGACCATCCCGTCGCGTGAGGGTCAAGGACTTCTGAGCCGTCGCTGTAGATGCCGGGTGATTCATCGTCGAACGGTCACGGTGAGCGGGGTCAGGTGTGGCCGCCCCGGCCTGCCGATCGTGCCTTGGTGATGCTGATGGCGATCAAGACCAGCGCAACACCCGTTGCGAACAGGGCAACCGGCGCACCGAGCGACTCGCCGAACACGGCGAACACGAACTGTGGGGTGAATATGAGCACCATGACGCCGCCGATCGCGAGCATGAGGTCGTCGTGTAGCCGGACGGCGTAGACGATCATCGCCGCGGCGGTGGCGACCGCGATGGCCGAGCCGATGGCCGACCCGTCGACCGACAGCGTCTGCGATCCGACTGCGAGTCCGGCCGCGCCGAGCACCATCGCCGTCGTGTGCGGAGCGATCCGCTTGAAGTGCCCCGATGCGAATACCGCCGCGCCGAGGATCCAGATCACCGACCCGATGAGGTACGGCGAGCCGTCCGGGTAGACGACCGATGTGGCGCTGACCAATGTGATCAGGATGCCTCCGGTGAGAGCGATGAGTTCGAGGGAATGCCGTCGGATCGTCCACAGAGCGGCCGCGACGATGGTCACGGCTACACCGACCGCGACGCCGTCCGACGCTTCGTCGATTCCAATCACTTCAGACGAGAACAGGCCCGCGAATGCTCCGACGGCAACCACCGCACCGAACCACAGCACGTCCGTGAGACGCTGGAGAGCCGCAGCCTCCCGAGCACGGAGCGCCCACCCGGCGGCGAACATGGCGACGGCGAGGATCGCGATGAGCGAGAGTCTTCCCGCGGTCGAAATGTCGGTCCAGACATTCTGGGCGATGACGAAGCCTGCTCCGACCGCGAGGGCGGCCCCAACGTAGCCGAGTCCCTCGGCGAGGAGTCCCGGACTCGCGTGTTCGGCGGAGTCCTCGAACTCGACGATCGCTTCGGCTTCGACGCTGCTGATCAGCCCGGCCTCAACCCATCGGTCGATGTCGTGGCGCAGTCGTGTGTGCATGACACACCTCCAGCCCTATCACTACTCCATCAACCGGCCGGTGACAAGGGTCCTAGGGCCGGAAGATCTTGCGGAGGATGAACAGCGTGACGATCGCGGAAGCGCCGACGATCGCCGCCACACGAGCATCGACTGCGATGTCGGGACGGCCGTCCACCGTTCCCCCGAGGAGCAGGCCGATCTTCGAGTGCTTCGCATCGATCTTCGACCCTACGAGGAGTCCGACCGTCCCGCTGTCGACGGTCGCATCTTCGGCGATGACGACGGCTGCCCCAGAGCGTGTGATCGTCGCCTGCTCGGCGTCGATGAGGAACGCTCCACCCTGCGTGATATCTGCCGATCCCGATGCCACGGTCTGTGCTCCGCCCTGGCGAATAGAAACCACGCCGGCATCGATCTGGCCGGCCCCACCCTTGCTGATGTTGACGATGTCGGCCCGCACCTCTTCCTGGAACGGCTGAGCCGGGTCTTGCTGGTCGGACATGTTGGAAGCCTCGCCTCGCGTGCTCAAATCCTAGGGATCAGCAGGTGGTTGTGACTTGGGGTCTCGTATCGTCGGGCCCGGGGAGCACGACTCGTGATCGAAAACAGCGGCAACCTTCCGACCCAAGGGGCGCCCTCGGGAGGATTCGAACCTCCGACACCCGGTTTAGGAAACCGGTGCTCTATCCCCTGAGCTACGAGGGCGGGGCTGCAATGGTAGGTGCACTCAGTTGATCTCTGTCACCGATACGGCGGGGATCAGGCCGGTATTGAGCAGAGCTCGGTCGCCGAGTGGAGAATCGAGTTCCACCGTCGCATCGAGTTCGATGCCGATGCCAGCGCACATTCCCCTGAATCCCTTCTCCCGCGTCCACACGACGATCTCTACCGTGTCTTCGGTCTCAACCACGTCGATCGAGACGACTTCCGTGATGATGTTGGTCTCGGATCCTTCGACACATGCGCTGCCCTCAAGACGGATTGGGAGGACCGTCGCCGACGCATCGATCGGTTCGACAGCGTGCCAGCGGCCGGCCACCCGATTCCCATACACCAGCGTCGGATTGCAGCCGCCCCAGGCCCGGACATCGTCGCCGTCCACGATGTAATCAGATATCGGCAGGCCATTGCGGTAGCCGAGCACGGACGAATCCGAAACGATCGAGAACCCGTCGAGATCGCCGAACGGTCCCGCTTCGACCTCGCCCTCACCACCGACGAAGAAGGCGTAGAGGGCTCGGCCCTGGGGCGTGGCCCGGAACTCGTCGGGAGTCATCTCGGGCCCATCCAGATAGATCTTCGAAAAGGAGGATCCTCCGCCGTACGAGCAGGAGACGGCCTCCTCAGCGCCCAACGTGGAAAGCCATGAACATCCGGATGCGATGAGCGAGACGGCGCCTACAGCGAGGAGGACGCGCAATCTCATCAGTCGTGATGGCCTCCGCCGTGAGCGTGGGCCCGGTCCGGATCGTGGTCGAGCGTGCCGGCCACATACTGCTCTACGGCCTCGTCGACTGATCGGACGCCGGTCAGTACCGGTTCCACGCCAGCCTGCTGCAGACGCTCCTGAATCGGGAACCCCATTCCCCCTGCGATCACAGCGTCGCAATCCTGGATCGTGCCGACGAGGTCGTGGTGGCGCCGGTTGTGTCCGGGATCCTCGTGGGCTCCATGGCCGCCGGAACCGACCTCCCGGAACTCGCGGGCGGTCTCGACGCCGCCCCCGATGTCGACGACGACGAAGCCCTTCGTGCGACCGAAGTGCGATGTGACGGTGGTGCCGTTCAAGGTGGCAAGTGCAATCTTCATAGTCGAACAGGATACGGCGCAACGGGCTCAGGAGTACCGTCTGGCTTCCGTCACGCTGCGGTCCGCGAGCGCCTCGCCGCCGACGTCGGAGTGACTTGCAAGCGCTTGGTCCGATCCGAGGGCTTCGGCCACAGTCCTAGCATCATCTCATGACCACTATCGCACCGTACGGCTCCTGGGAGTCACCTATCAGCGCCGCCGACACCGTCGCCGGTATCGTCCGCTTCTCCGAGATCCAGCACGACGACGGCACGCTCTACTGGCTTGAAGGACGGCCCTCCGAGGGCGGCCGGAACGCCCTCGTCCGCCGTCGCCCGGACGGCACCATCGAGGATGTCCTCCCCGAGACGGCGAACGTTCGGACAATGGTCCACGAGTACGGGGGAGGGGCGTACCTCGCCGAAGCCGGCGTCACCTTCTCCGAATTCACCGACCAGCGGCTCTACCGACTCAGCCCGGAGGGGCCGATCCCGCTCACAGAACAACCACCCCGGCCGGTGGCGGTCCGCTACGCCGACGCCATAGCCGGTCACGACGGATCGCTCATCTGCATCCGGGAGACGCATCCCGAATCAGGCGAGGCGATCAACGAACTCGTATCCGTGGCGGCAGACGGTTCCGAATCTGTGGTCGCGTCGGGGGCCGACTTCTACTCCTCGCCGAGGCTCTCTCCCGACGAGACCCGGCTCGCGTGGATCGAATGGGATCATCCGAACATGCCGTGGGACGGCACGCGTCTGGTCGTCGCCGACGCGCTCGACCCGGGCAGCAGGTCGGTCGTCGCCGGAGGACCGGACGAGTCGATCGTCCAACCCGAATGGGCACCCGACGGCACACTCGTCTTCGCTTCCGACCGCACCGGGTGGTGGAATCTCTACCGCTTCGACGGCGCGTCCACGACGCCCATCTGTCCGATGCAGGCCGAGTTCTCCGGACCCGCGTGGGTGTTCGGCATGTCGTGGTTCGGGTTCCTCTCCGACGATCGGATAGCGGCCGTCGTCTGGGAGAACGGCCGTCAGAGTCTCGGCGTCATTGGGGTGGACGGGACCTTCGAGAGGCTCGATCTCGACTACTCGAGCTACGGCACGCACCTTGCCACCGACGGCGAGCGCACCGTGTGGTTCGTCGGGGCCCATCCGAAACGACCGTCGGCTCTCGTCGAATACGACGTCGACGCCGGCAGCGAGACGATCGTCAGGGCGAATCCGTCGACGCTCGATCCGGCGTTTGCGCCCGATCCCCGGTTCATTGAGTTCCCGACCACCGATGGGGACTCCGCTCACGCCGTCTTCTATCCACCGGCAAACCGGGAGTACGAAGCTCCGGCAGGCGACCGCCCGCCCATCGTCGTCCACATCCACGGCGGTCCCACTTCTGCCGTCTCGCCCGCGTTCAGTCTGCAGACGGCCTACTGGACGACGCGCGGGATCGGCATTGTCGACGTCAACTATCGGGGCTCGACCGGATTCGGCAGGGAGTACCGGCAGAAGCTCGAACACCAATGGGGCATCGTCGACGTTGACGATGCGGTGGCCGCCGCCGAGTACCTCGCGTCGATCGGGGAGGCGGACGGCCGTCGGCTGGCGATCAGCGGCGGCAGCGCCGGGGGCTACACGACGCTCGCAGCGCTCGCATTCAGAGACACGTTTTCGGCCGGGGCTTCCTACTATGGCGTCGCCGACGTCGCACTGCTCGCCGCCGACTCCCACAAGTTCGAGTCCCGTTACGAGGCGCGCCTCGTCGGCACCGATCCGGACGTGCTGCGGGAACGGTCACCGATCCACTCGGTGGAACAGATCGCTGTGCCGGTGGCGCTCTTCCAGGGTCTCGAAGACAGGGTTGTCCCGCCGAACCAGGCCGAGTTGATTGCGGAGGCGCTCGAAGCCCGAGGCATTCCACATGTACTTGTCGAATATGAGGGCGAGGGCCACGGGTTCCGCAAGGCCGAGAACGTGATCAACAGTCTGGAAACCGAACTTGCTTTCTACGGTGAGGTCTTCGGATTCACCCCGGCCGGCGATCTTCCGGCGCTGGATCTCGATGGCGAGTAGCGGACAACGGCACCATTGGGGCGCCGTACCGAATCGAAGCGCGGCGCCTGTGGGAGAATCTGCGCATGAATGACACTCCGGCGATTCAGGACATGTACCCCGAAGATGTCGCCCACTGCTACGGCTGTGGGCGGTTGAACGAGGTCGGTCATCAGATCAAGACGAGGGCCGAGGGCGACCACACCGTCACCAACTTCACTCCGGAGCCGTTCCACACGGCCATCCCCGGATATACGTACGGCGGCATCGTTGCATCGATCATCGACTGCCACTCGACGGGGTCCGCGGCGATCTTCGCGATGCAGGCCGCAGGCAAGGAGGTCGGCAGCGAGACGGCACCCCGGTTCCTCACCGCTCACCTCGAAGTCGACTACCTGCTCCCCACGCCGCTCGCTGAAATGCATCTCGTCGGTCGGCTCGTCGAACTCAAGGGACGCAAGGTCATCGTCGAGACGGAACTGTCCGTCGACGGCGTGATCACGGCGAGAGGGTCGGCGGTACTCGTTGAGATCCCCGGGCACCTGTTCGACCCCTCGAAGTAGCGGATCACGGGCAGTCGCTCTTCCGATGAATCGGGTCTTTCGACCCGGCCGAATCGGTGCCGCTAACTCGGTGCCCCGATACCATTCTCGTGGGCCTTCGGAGGTAGGCGATCGGCGCACACCGCGTCAAATGAAGACCGGCCACGCCTGTCGCGAATCCTTGACGGCGCCCGAGACAATTGAAGATGTACCACCGGACCGGGCGGCATGTCCTCCCTCCTTCCTCCCGCAGTCCGAACCGGTGGACTGCGGACGACTGCTCGGCCCCAACCGCCCGGTCGTCCGGCCGGGTCGCCCCGTACCGTCTCCCCCCTTCGGTACGGGGCGACCAACATTTCCGGGTAATCCGATTCGATGCGTTCAGGCCTGGATGCCGAAGAACTGGTTGAGTGCACCGAGGAGCTGCTCGCCGCTGAGACCGCCCTGCTGAACATGGACGACCGAGCCGTTTTCGTCGTAGAACACCGTCATCGGCGATCCGCGGGCGCCGAAGGTCTGGGTGCTGAGGCCGCTGCCGTTCGTGCCCCCGATGTCGCGTGCGATCGGCCACACGCCGGCGATCCCCCACTTCTCCGCATCGGCCAGGCCCGATCCGTTGTCCTGTGTATCGATGCCGACGAACTGAACCTGGTCTCCCACTTGTTCCGACACGGCCAGATAGCCGGGGATCTCGTCTTCGCACACCTCGCACCACGAGGCGAAGAATGCGGCCACCGTCGGCTTCCCGTGGAAGTCGGCGATCGCGACGCGTCCGTCGCCGTCGAGTTCCGGGAGATCCCACGCCTCGGCGGATGTGTCTCCCACTTCGGGTGACGGCCAGAGGAGGACGACGAGGCCGATGAAAACGATGCCGATCGCCCCGCCGACACCGATCGTCAAGGCTCTTCGCTTCCGCTGCTCGGACTTGCGTTTGGCTTCGGCCTCTCGGCGTTGCTGCTCGCGTCGCTGGGTCTTCGATGCTCGTGCCATGACAACCGACAACCCCAAACCCCACCCCCCAATTCCCGACACGAACCCAGGGTTCTCTGCGCCCTATATGGCGTCCGGGGCCCGCGGAATGGACTCACCTCCTGAACCGCGGGCTCACAACGTCATATACAACGCAGAGAACCCTGGGTTCGTGACGGGACTAGCCTCGGGACATGGAGTCTGTCGCGCTCGATGTCAACGGGATCACTCTCTCGGTCGTCGATGAGGGAGAGGGCGATGCGGTCGTCTTCATCCACGGCTTCCCTGAACTCGCCTACTCGTGGCGATACCAGATCCCGGCCCTTTCGAAAGCCGGGTTCCGGGCGATCGCCTACGACCAACGCGGCTACGGCGGATCGTCGAAACCGAACGACGTCGGCGCATACGCGTTGACGCACCTCGTCGACGACGCGATCGGGCTCCTCGACCGGCTCGGTCTCGAACGCGCCACGCTCGTGGGCCACGACTGGGGAAGCATCGTCGTCTGGTCCGCGGCTCTCATGCACCCTGGCCGTGTCGAGCGGGTCATCAGCTTGAACGTGCCCTACCGAGGATGGTGCGCCGGGTTCCCCAAGATCGACTTCATCCGGGAGCATCTCGCCGACCGATTCGGGTACGTCCTGAGTTTCCAGGAGGTCGGACCGACCGAGGCGGCCTTTGCTTCCGGCCCCTACGCATGGCTCCAGACGATCTTCACCGGCATCGCCGCAGACAAGCGTTTCATGTCCGACGAGGACTTCGACGTGTACCGGGACGCCTTCGTTGCCGGGGGCCTGTTCGGTCCGCTCGGACCGTATCGGAATATCGATGTCAACGCGAGTGCGACCGCGCACCTCGCGAACGCCCCGATCACGCAGCCGACGTTGATGATCACCGCCGATCGCGACCCGATCCTTCCCCCAGCGCTGGCAGAGGGGATGGACCGATGGATTCCCGACCTCACAGTTGTCGGAATCCAACACAGCGGTCACTGGACGCAGCAGGAACAGCCCGAACACGTCAACGCCGCCATCATCGACTACCTCAACAGTCAGCGAGAGCACGAGGGATGAAGCACGCCCGCGACTGGTTCTACAGCATCCCGACGCTCGCTGCGTTTGGCTTCGTACTCGGTTTCTTCCACATCGTCGGCCTCGTTGCTCTGCTGTTCGGTCAGCGTCCGTTCGAGAAGACGATGGCCGCGCTCCAGCGTTCGCTCATCGCCACGTTCCGGATCTCGGGAGTCACGATCACGGTCGAGGGGAGGGACGGGTTCGCACGCGAAGGTGGCTTCATCTTCGTTTCAAACCACCAGTCAATGTATGACGTCCCGATCTTCGGCGGCCTGCTCCGTCGGAACTATCCGAAATATGTGGCGAAGAAGGAGCTGGCGAAAGGCATCCCAAGCGTGTCCCTCAACCTGCGTCGCGGCGGAAATGCGCTCATCGACCGGGACGATCGGGAACAGTCGCTGGAGGCCATCCGCACCATGGCAAGGGAGGCGGAGCGGCGGGACGTGTCGGTCGTGATCTTCCCCGAAGGCACTCGTGCCCGGATCGGCGAACTCGGGGACTTCCGCGTCGGCGGACTGGCCACGATCATGGAGGCGGCTCCCAATCTGCCGATCGTCCCGACGGCGATCGACGGATCGTGGCGCGTGTTTCGGCGCAACATGTTCCCGATTCCCTACGGTGCTGCCGTCCGGGTCCGGTTCGGTGAGCCGATCGCCCGCCGTGAGGATGAGTCGCCCACCGAGGTGCTGGACCGGTGCCGCACCTGGATCGAGACGACGATCGACGGGTGGCGATCCGAGGCGGGCGGCGCCTGATACCCTGCGGGTATGGAAGAAGAACGCATCGGCCTGTTCATCGACTACGAGAACCTCGCGATTGGATCCCGCGAAGACCTCGGCCTCGAATTCGATTTCAAACCCGTGACCGACGCGCTCGCGGAGCGCGGCCGCGTCGTCGTGCGGCGCGCCTACGCCGACTGGACCTACTTCGATAAGGACCGTCGGATGCTCACCGACAATCAGGTGGAGCTGATTGAGATCCCCCAACGAAGGGGCATGGTTCGGAAGAACGCTGCAGATATCAAGATGGCGGTCGACGCCGTCGAACTCGCATTCGAACGCGACTACGTGACGATGTTCGTCATCTGCACCGGAGATTCGGACTTCACGCCGCTCGTGCACAAGCTGCGTGAACTGAACCGTCGAGTCGTCGGCGTCGGCTTGAAAGCATCGACGTCGGCGTTGCTCCCCGCCGCATGCGACGAGTTCCTGTTCTACGAGAACCTGGCCGGCGTCGACGTACCCGATCGCAAGCCGAAGAAGGACCGTCCCAAGGCAGACAAGCCGGCGGTTACCAAGACCGAGTCGCCCGAGTCGGTCATCGTGCCGACTCTCGCCGGCCTGATCCGTGCCGGCGACGGCGACGTGCGGGCATCGAGCCTGAAGCGGGCGCTGCTGCGCAAGGACTCGACCTTCACAGAGACGGACTACGGCTTCCGGGCATTCGGGGAACTCATGCGACACCTCGAGTCGAAGGGCATCGTCGAACTCGACAACGAGAATTCCCAGGGTGATCCGATCGTCAGATTTCCCACGAAGGGGAGGGGTGAGGAAACCGGCTTCGGTCTCCTCCAGAAGGCGGTGGCGGACCTCGGCAAGGGCGGCACGCCGGTGGCGCTCTCCGGTCTGAAGAACGAGCTTCGCAAACGCGACGCCGGTTTCTCGGAGAAGAAACTCGGCTACTCCGGATTTCTCCAGTTCGTCAAGGCGGCCGCTGCCGGTGGATACGTCGACCTCATCTGGAGCGACGAGAACGACGACTACGTGCTGTCCGCCCCGTAGTCGCCGACTCGGCTCCGCTAGAACTCGGCGTTGCGCGGCGTTCTGGGGAACGGGATCACATCGCGAATGTTCTGCATCCCCGTCGTGAACTGCACAACCCGTTCCAGTCCGAGGCCGAAGCCGGCGTGCGGCGCGCTTCCGAACCGGCGCAGATCGAGGTACCACCAGTAGTGGTCCTCGTCCATGCCCTTGATCCGCATGCTGTCGGCGAGGACATCGAGCCGTTCCTCGCGCTGGCTGCCACCGACGATCTCGCCGATCCCCGGGACGAGAACGTCCATCGCAGCGACGGTCTTCCCGTCGTCGTTCCGCCGCATGTAGAAGGCCTTGAACGCAAACGGGAAGTCGGTCACCGTCACCGGACGCTTGAACACCTGCTCGGTCAGGTACCGCTCGTGCTCGGACTGGAGATCGTCGCCCCACACGACGGGGAACTCGAACGAGTCGTTCGCCGGTTCCAGGAGGCCGATCGCTTCAGTGTACGTGATCCGTTCGAAGCCGCTTTCGGCAACGTGGTGGAGACGGTCGAGCAAGTCGGTGTCCACCCACCTGTTGAAGAACTCGAGATCCGTCTCGTTGTTCTCGAGGACGTACCGGATGAGGTAGGTGACGTAGTCCTCGGCGAGGTCGGCGTCATCGTTCAGATCGGCGAATGCGATTTCGGGCTCGACCATCCAGAACTCGGCGAGATGGCGGCGGGTGTTCGAGTTCTCCGCCCGGAACGTCGGGCCGAACGTGTACACGCGGTCGAGGGCGAGCGCGTACGTTTCGGCGCTCAGTTGACCGCTGACGGTGAGGAACGTGGGACGGCCGAAGAAGTCCTCTGCGTAGTCGATCTCACCGTCGGACGTTCGCGGCGCCGTCGCGGGATCGATCGTCGACACCCGGAACATCGATCCGGCTCCTTCGGCGTCGCTCGCGGTGATGAGCGGCGTGTTCAGGTAGAGGAAGTCGCGGTCCTGGTAGAACCGGTGCGTCGCATACGACAGGGAGTTGCGGACCCGTGTGACGGCACCGATCGTGTTCGTGCGGGGGCGAAGGTGCGCGATTTCACGGAGACGTTCGAACGACACGCGCTTTTTCTGGAGCGGGTAGGTCTCCGGATCGGCGAGCCCGAACGGTTCGACTTCAGTGGCCTTGATCTCGATCCGCTGACCCTTCGCCGGCGATTCCGTGAGGGTGCCGGTGATGCGAACCGCCGAACCAATCGAGAGACGCAGCACGGCGCTCTCATAGTTCGGGAGCTCGTTGTCGGCGATGACCTGGAGGCCGGTGATGATCGACCCATCGGTGAGTTCGATGAACGAGAAACCGCCCTTGGAGTCGCGGCGGGTTCGTACCCATCCGGCGACCGTGACGGTGGACCCGAAGTCGTCTCGTTCGAGGACGTGTTTGATCAGTTCTCGTTGCATGGTTCACTCCTTGCCGCATCGGGACGATAGCCCGCCTGCGGTCCTCTCCAACGTGTTGGGGGAAACCTTTTGCCATCAAGGGCTTCCATGAATTACACTCGTGTAAGACAAAGAGGGGTTCCATGGCGGTAGCGGTACAAGAAACATCCATCACCGACGTCGATCGAGTCACGGCGGCAGCGCTCGAACTCTACGCACGCCGGCACGATCTCGCCGCGGAGATGCCGCTTGCAGAACTGCTCAGCGTTCCCTCGGACCTGGGAGCGCTTCGTGCCGTCGTCGGAGCGACACACCGGACCGTCGAGATCGTTCTCGACGCGGACGTGGACTCGGCTGCTGCGGCTGCTGCCGTGTGGTCACTGTCGGCCAAGGGATTCCACCCCATCGTTCTTGTGTCGCTGGATCGTGTGGGAGAGGCCCACGACGGCTTGCGCGGCACACCGTGCCGTCTCCAACCGTGGTGGACCGCGGAGGACGCCGTCGTGTTCGGATCTTTCGAGTCAACGTGATCGACTCGTCTCCCGGCACCCGGAGGCTCTAACCTCATTGCCATGCCGGTTCCGCTCCACACACAGACCGTGATCGCTCTGGTCTGGGACTTCGATCGCACGCTCATCCCCGGAAACATGCAGGATCCGATCTTCGATCGGTACGGCATCGAGGCCGAAGCATTCTGGCGCGAGGTGGACGGCCTCGTCGACTACTACGCGAGACAGGGCGTCCGGATCCAACGTGATATCGCATACCTGGGACATCTCCTCACCTATGTGCGAGAAGGTATCTTCGAGAACCTCACGAACGATCTGCTCCGTGACCTCGGGAGCGAGATCGTTGCCGCACCCGGCATGCCGGAATTCCTCGAAGAGACCCGCCGGCACGTATCGGACATCCCCGAGTTTGCTGCAGAAGGGATCGCCGTCGAGCACTACGTCGTCTCGACCGGGATTCTGCCGATGATCGAGGGGAGCGTGTTCGCCGATCACGTCGACGGGATCTGGGCGAATACGCTCATCGAAACACCGGCACCGCCCGGCTATCTCGACCAGCTCCCCGTCGCTTCGGCACCCGCGCCCGTCAGTCATCTCGGTTACACGATCGACAATACGGCGAAGACCCGTGCCCTGTTCGAGATCAACAAAGGCGTCAACCGCAACTCGGGCATCGATGTGAACGCCAGACTCGGGGACGAGGAGCGCCGGGTGCCACTCCGCAACATGATCTACATCGCGGACGGGCCATCAGACGTTCCCTGCTTCTCCATCCTGAACCAGAACGGCGGAAAGACCCTCGGGGTGTACACGCTCGAGCCGACCGACAACCATCGCCGGGTCAAGCAGCTCCAGGAGCAGGGCCGTATCCAGGGCATGGCGGAAGCCGATTTCCGTCCGGGCAAGGCGGCGTATCTGTGGCTCATGGACAGTATCGAGCAGATCGGGCATGAGATCGTCGAGGCGAGACGGCAGGCATTCGCCGCGATCCCGAAGGCGCCCGGACACGGATCGTAAGGACTGAGAGCCAAGAGTCAAGAGCCAAGACGCTCTCCACTCCCAGTTCTTGGTTCTTGGTTCTTGGCTCTTGGTTCTTGGTTCTTGATTCTTGATTCTTGATTCTTGGTCCTTGACCCGCTCCCCGATTCGCCCCACCGGGCAGCATTCGGTAGCTTCGCGGTGACGCGAAAGGAGTCTCCATGACCATCGAACGGGTCGGCATCATCGGTGGGGGTCAGATGGGCGGCGGCATCGCTGAGGTGTGCGCCAAAGCGGGCATCGACACGATCGTTGTCGAGATCAACGACGATCTGGCTGCACGATCCGGGGCGGGTATCGAGCGCTCCCTCGGGAAGGCCGTCGATCGCGGGAAGCTCGATGCTGCCGACCGTGACGAGGCCCTGTCACGACTCACGTTCTCAACCGATCGGGAATCGCTGGAGGACCGGGATCTCGTCATCGAGGCCGTGATCGAGAACGAGGATCTCAAACATGAGATTTTCACCGACCTGGATCGGATCGTGACGTCCCGGGACGCGATCCTCGCGACCAACACTTCGTCCATCCCCGTCACGCGTATTGCACGGGCCACGAACCGGCCCGAGTCGGTCGTCGGGATGCATTTCTTCAATCCTGCTCCGATCATGCCGCTCGTCGAGATCGTCCGGACCGTCTTGGTCGCCGATGACACGATCGGTCGTGCAGCGGCGTTCACGGCCGACCGGCTCGGAAAGGTCGTCGTCCACGCGAAGGATCGGGCCGGCTTCATCGTGAACAAGCTGCTGTGTCCGTACATCTTCGAAGCGGTGCGGATGCTCGAGGATGGCTTCGCAACGCGTGAGGACATCGACGCCGCGATGGTGAACGGTGCCGGCTATCCGATGGGCCCGCTCACGCTGTCGGATCTCATCGGCAACGACACGATGCTGGCCGTCGCCGAGTCATTCATGGCCGAGTACGAGGATCCGCGCTTCGCTGCACCGCCACTGCTGAAGCGGATGGTCGAAGCCGGCCTCCTCGGAAGAAAGACGGGCAAGGGCTTCTACGACTACGCGTAGGAGTCCGGCATCCAAAACGGCAATGTCCTGCCGTCTTGGACGCCGGACCCCTGAGTTATGAGCTCTTCGAGCGGCGGGCGCCGTTGGATTCGAGGACTTTCGCCAGCTGGTCCTTCTTGACGAGACCCGACATCCGGAACCGCTGCGTCGGCCGGCTCGCCTGCCGCTTCTTGGTGCCCTGAGCCTTCTTCTTGGCCTTCTTCGAGGTCTTCTCCGACGGCCGGGCGATCACGACGGTCGTCGGTGTGGATCGGATCTTGTAGGCGTCGATCGCACCCGGGACACGTCCGATGTCCGCTTTGACGATGTAGGCGGACTCGCCGTATTCGCGTGCGAGTTCGTTGACGACGCCGTCCATCACTTGGCACGCCGGGCAACCCACCTGGCTGAAGTTCACGAGGACGGGCCGCCCCGACGCGACCATCGGCTTCAGCTCGTCGAGCCGATGGATCTTGACGGCTTTCGGTTTCCTCTTGAACATCGCCACCTCTCCGTACCCCCACCATCCAACGTGCGGGCTCCCGGAAGTATGCCCGATTCGCTTCGCAACTAACCGGTGTTCGTCGACGGCTCGGACACGACGCTGATCGGCCACAATGGGGACGAAACGGATCGGAGGAGCAGATGGCGAAGATTCACGGTGGACGGGCGATCGCCCGGGCGCTCAAGGCCGAGGGCGTGGATACGGTGTTCATGTTGACCGGTGGCCACGTGCTTCCGACGATCGATGGATGTGTGGCGGAAGGCATCCGCGTTGTCGACGTGCGTCACGAGCAGGCGGCGGCACACGCGGCCGACGCGTATGCCCGGCTGACCGGCAGGCTCGGCGTGGTGCTCGCCACAGCCGGGCCCGGGGTGACCGACACGGTCACCGGGATCGCCAATGCATGGTTCGCCAACAGCCCGGTGCTGCTCATCGGCGGCCGGCACCTCACGACCGAGGACCTGCGCGGTGGTCTGCAGGAGATGGATCATCCGCGCATGTTCCATTCGATCACCAAGTGGGCAGCGACGGCCTCGGATGCCGGACGCCTCCCCGAGTACATCGCGACGGCCGCCCGCCGCGCCTTTTCCGGCAGGGGCGGGCCGGTCTTCCTCGATATCCCGTGGGACGTGCAGGGTGACATGGTCGAAGAGGACGCGATCGCCTGGCCGACCGGGTACCGGGCCAATCGCCCGGCCGGTCTCGAAGACGAAACACTGCGCGACGTTGCCGATCTGCTCAACCGAGCGGAACGGCCCGTCGTGTTCGCCGGCACCGGCTATCGGTGGAGTCGTTATGCGGACGCTCCCGGCGCCCTGGATGGTCTTGCCGAAGCGGTGAACAGCCCCGTGTATCTCAACAGTCTTGCCCGCGGAACGATCCGGTGGGACCACCCGCTGCTCGGCAACCGCACGCGGTCCGACGCACTCCGGCAGGCGGACGTGGTCGTCGCGCTCGGTGTCGATTGGGATTTCCGCACCGGTTTCGGCAAGAAGGTGTCTTCCGAAGCTACCGTCATCCAGATTGATGCCGAACCGTCCCGGGTGGGATGGAACCGTGCCGCCGACATCGGCGTGGTTGCCGATCCGGGCGCGGTGGCCGCCCAGCTCGCCGACCACGTGGGGGGTCGGCACGACGAATGGGTGCAGCAGATCGCGGCGCTCGAGGCACAGAAGCAGGCGGTCGCCGAAGAGTTGGCGACCACCGACGGGGGTCCGGTGCATCCGGAACGTTTCGCTCGCGAGGTGGCCGAGTTCTTCGGCGAGGATGCCATCGTGGCCGCAGACGGTGGCGACATCGTCTCGACGACGGCCAAGTGGCTTCGGACCAGCCGTCCGGGTGGCCTGCTCGATCCGGGACCGTTCGGTTGCCTCGGAGTCGGGGCGCCGTTCGCCATCGCAGCCAAAGCGGTCGAACCGGACACGCGGGTCGGCATCGTCTACGGTGACGGCTCGTTCGGATTCAACGGGATGGAGTACGACTCGGTGATCCGCCACGAGATGCCGGTGGTCGGTGTCGTCGGCAACGACGGCGCCTGGAACAACATCAAGGCGATCCACCGCATGCTGTACCCGGAGCGGATGGTGGCATCCGATCTTGGTGTTCGGCGGTACGACCTGATGGTCGCGGGTCTCGGCGGCTACGGGGAGTTCGTGGAGGATGCTTCCGAACTGCGTCCGGCCCTCGAGCGCGCCCAGGAGAGCGGCGTTCCGGCGCTCGTGAACGTTCACATCGCCGAGCAGTTCAGGATGAGTAGCGCCTACGGAATGTAACGCCCTTCCGGTCGCCCGGGCCCCCTGCGGAGAAGCCTTCCGGCTTCTCCGCGTCCCCCCGTCCTTCGGTGTATGGACTGGGGAGATGGGTGATGGGTGTACGGGGACATGGGTAACGGCAGATACTTGGGAGGTTGCCTGTGAGGGAGGCTGTGATGCCGTGGTC